>JAKCCY010000052.1 GCA_021838765.1 Nitrospirota bacterium | reverse complement strand
CCATTCGTGGCGATGGCCGCTGATGGCCCGGGATCATGATCGGATGGCAAAAAAGAAATATTCCCCGTAGTCATTTGGAGAGGTGGCCGAGTGGTCGAAGGCGTCCGCCTGCTAAGCGGATGTGGGGCTAAAACCCCACCGAGGGTTCGAATCCCTCCCTCTCCGCCATTTGAGACTTCCATTGTATTTCCGATAATTCGACCGTTAGACCAGCTGCAAGATTCGACCGACCCTGAAGGAGTCTTTCCATGTTTTCCCACGACAATATAAATGCCCATCTGACAAGTCTCCATGAGATTCTTCCCTCAGGGGCATTTTCCGGGAATCATGAAAAAATTCTTTTTTCTCTGGGAAAAACCCACGTTACGATCGCTGGTCTTATCGACTTTTTCCTGATCATCCTCATGGGTATTCTTGTTCGCCGGGCAGTCATGAAGGCCCTGACACTCAAGGCCGAGCGGGAAGCCAACGGTCAATCCAGAAATCTCATCTTGCTTGGATCAAAGCTTGCGGGGACGATTGTTCTTTTTCTTACAGGGCTTTTGGCACTTGATAATATCGGAGTCAAGCTGACGTCTGTCGAAGGCGTGCTGGGTATGGTTGGTCTTGGTTTTGGAATCGGGCTTCAGTCGGTGGCCGCGAACGTCATTGCCCTTGGGGTGATTCTGGCTGAAAAATCTGTCCAGCCCGGAGATATTATTGAGATCGACGGCATCGTGGGGACCGTCAAGGAGATCCGTCCAAGAAGCACCGTAATCATGAGTACGGATAACATCGCTGTTATTGTTCCCAATGGACATTTCATCTCAAACAAGGTCATCAACTGGAGCCATCTGGAAGCCAAAATACGGGCCCATATCAAAGTCGGTGTAGGGATGACCCAAAAGGATCTTGATTCAGCTGTGCGAATCATGAAGGAGGTGGCGGGGAACCACCCTCTGATTCTGAAAGATCCGGCGCCGGATGTATGGTTTGCGTCTTTTGGTGAGTCAACATACGATCTTGATCTTGTTTTTTGGCTGAAGGACGCAACGGTGCGTTATCAGGTGACGAGTGATCTTGGCTTTTCCCTGAGCAAGGCGTTTAATGATGAGGGCGTGAATATTCCCTATCCCATCCGGACGTTGTTCGTTAATGAGCCTGCTTTGGGGGCTCCCATCCAGAAATCTCCTGTCAAGGGGTAAAGCTTCGTGGCGATGTCCCATGAAAGGTCAGCTTCGGGTACTTCTCCACCGCATATCTGAGGGCCCATTCGTTTCGGAAAAGTGCTACGGGTTTTTTGTCCTGGTCATAGACGAGCAGTGTGTCCAGCGTTCCGGAAAGTGCCCTTATCATTGCATCATCCCCTGTAATCCATCTGACGCGGTCGTACCCAAGTGTGTCGAGTTTGACCGGGGCCTTGTACTCATGAAGAAGCCTGAATTTAAGAACGTCAAACTGCAACATCCCGACGGCCCCTACAATCATGTCTCGTTCTCCATCCTGGTCCATGCTGAAGATCTGTATCCCACCCTCCTGGGCAATCTGGAGAAGGCCCTTGTTCATATGTTTGCGTTTCATGGGATCTTCAATCTGTACTCTGGAAAAATATTCAGGGGAGAAATGTGGGATCCCCTCAAACGTAAAATTCCCTTTTTCACAGAGAGTATCTCCAATATGAAAGACACCAGGGTCATGGAGTCCGACAATATCTCCAGGGAATGCCTCTTCAACAAGTTCCCGTCTCTGGCCGAGAAACTGCAGGGTTTTGGTCAGCTTGATTTCCTGCCCGGTGTTATTGTTCCTGACGGTCATGCCTTTTTTGAATTTTCCTGAGCATACCCTGAGAAAGGCAAATCGATCCCGGTGAAGAGGGTCCATATTGGCCTGAATCTTGAATATGAACCCCGAAAAAACCGGATTTGATGGCTCGATCGGTCCCTGACTGGATGCTCTGGGCTGTGGTGCCGGAATCAGGGGAAGAAATCCCTCCAGAAACATTTCAACGCCAAAGTTATTGAGAGCGCTCCCGAAGAAAACAGGGGTAATCTCGCCTTTTTGAAAAAGGGCTGGATCCCATAGGTTCTGTTCCATGAGAAGAAGCTCCCGCTCATCCTCAAAGACCGCTGAAAGACCGATTGATTCCAGCACATCGGAAAGTTCTTTTGATCCGGGAGGAAGAATCTTTTCTTCGGACTTCTGCCCTCCATGTTCAAGAGATGTAAAAAGATGGGATCTTCCATCGATCAGGTCATGGACCCCTCGAAAATCCCTCCCGGTTCCGATAGGCCAGTTCCGGGGAATAGCGCGGATGTTCAGCGTCCTCTCAATTTCCGCGAGAAGGTCCATCGGAGGGACTCCCTCCCGGTCCACCTTGTTGATAAAGGTGACGATGGGCAAGTTCCGCAGCCGTGCAACTTCAAAGAGTTTCAGTGTTTGGGGTTCTATTCCCTTGGCTCCGTCGAGGAGCATGATGACCGAGTCAACCGCCTCAAGTGTCCGGTAAGTGTCTTCGCTAAAGTCCTTGTGTCCCGGGGTATCAAGAATATTGATCCCGTATCCGCGGTAATCAAACTGGAGTGCACTCGAGGTAACGCTGATACCCCTTTGCCTTTCAATCTCCATCCAGTCACTTGTCGCATGGCGCTGGGCTTTTCTGCTCTTGATGGAGCCTGCGACATGAATGGCCCCTCCATAGAGCAAAAGCTTTTCGGTAAGCGTTGTTTTTCCTGCATCGGGATGCGAAATGATGGCGAATGTCCGCCGTCTTTTAATGGCATCTGCCAGTTCTTCACTGGCCGGGCTTGTTTCAGCTGGAGATAGTTCCAATCGGTACTCCTTTTTCAGGGGATGGCTATTGTCCCTAGGATCACATCGACCTTCGGCCTTCGACTGACCGGATAAGCGTCATGTCATCGACGTATTCAAGCTCAAGTCCGACCGGAATGCCGAAGGCGATGCGGCTGACCCTGATGCCGAGAGGCTTGAAAAGCTTTGAGATATAAAGCGCTGTTGCCTCACCTTCAGTCGTTGGTGATGTTGCGACGATGATTTCCCGGACCTGGCCTGTTTCCACTCTGGAAATAAGTTCCTTGATCCTGATGGCATCAGGTCCAATTCCGTCAAGGGGGGAAAGTCTTCCCATTAAAACATGATAGAGCCCATGAAACTCTCCGGATCGTTCGACTGCATAAAGAGTCTGAACATCTTCCACGACCATAATGAGGCCTTCATCCCGGGTGGAATCCCGGCAGAGAGTGCAGACAGCGTCATCCTCTCCGGGGTTCTCGGGCAGTTCCCTGATGTTTTGGCAAATCGAGCAAAGGACCAGCTCTTTTTTCATGAGGGAAAGGTGTCCTGAAAGGGCAAATACCTCCTCATCAGAGGATTTCAAGAGATGAAAGGCCAGTTTTGTGGCTGTTCTGATCCCGATTCCGGGAAGGGTCCTCAATGCTTCGATGACCCGATAAAAAGGCATCGGATAAGGGGAGTGGTTTCTTTCTCCGGGATTTTGAGGCATGTTGCTGTCAGAATCCGGGGAATCCCGGCAATCCACCGGGCATGCCGGAAGCTTCAAGCATGGATTTTGTCATAAGGGCCCTCGCTTTTTCTCCTGCCTGGTTAATGGCCTGGCAGAGAAGCCTTTCAAGGTCTTCCCGGGCTGTTTCCTGGTAGAGCTTTGGGGTAATCGTCAGGGAGAGGACTTCAGACTTTCCGTTCATGGTGACAATAATTCCGTCTGCGTCCCCGGCGATCCCCAGGAGGCGGGCATTCTGGAGCTCTTCCTGGACTTGTCCGATCTTCCCTTTCATTTCCATGGCTTTTTTTAAGAAATCAGGCATCATTTCCGGGTCTCCTTATGATGGGTTTTCTTTTTGGCCGCTCTGGTTTTTAACCGAGATGACTTCTGCTCCAAAGATCGTCTGTGCTTCCTTGACGAGATGATGGTCTTTTACCTGGTCTGCAGGTGTTGGAACTTTTTGTCCCCCTGGTGCGCTCTGTACTTTTGTCAGAAAAGTAACAGATTGTCCTTCACGCTGAAGAAATGATTGGGAAAGCAGGGGAATGTGTTCCCGAACCCTGCTTTCAAAAAAAGCTTTTGAGACGAACAGGGTGATGGTTTGTGGGTCTGTCCGCTGGACCTGGCAATCTTCAAGGAGTTCCCTGTCATGGGGTTCGAGACCTTTTATTTCCCGGAGAAATTTTTTCCAGTCGGACGGGATTCTGATGTCCAGACGTGAGGGGGCCGGTTTATGTTCAGGTGGTGTACCGATGGTTTCTTCTGTCTTTTGGCCTGCGGTCTCCGACTGTCTGAGAGATGGTTTTTGAGGAGCACCTTCCTGTTTCGTTGAAACTGCCCGGGGATTTCTGAGAGACGAGAGAACCTGCGAAAGAGTTTCCGCATCCTTGAGGTGGCAGATTCGGCAGAGAATCAGAAGGAAAGTGATGGATGGCTGGGGGGATCTTCGGAGTTCTTCTTCTCCCCTCAAAAGGAGCGTCAGCATCTGTTCGAGAAAGATCTCTGTCCGGGACCCTGTCAGGAATGCCGGCGGAATGGATTCCTGCATCCATTCGAACGGTTTTTCCGTAAGGGGGGTGGCAAGAACTGCGGACATCAGCAGATCTCTTGTTCGTTTTGAAAGATTTTTCAGCAAATTTCTGGGATCAACTCCGATTGCAAGGAGGTTCTCGGCAATTCTCAGCGTTTCCGGGATCTTTCCTGACAGCAAGGCATCAAGAAGGTCCCTTTCAAGATTGGCCGGAGCCATTCCCAAAAAGAGGGAAATATCTTCAAGCGCTATTCCGCCATGGGATAATGCCCGGATCTGGTCGGTCAGACTCAGTGCATCCCTGAGGCTTCCTTCTGCCGCCTGTGCGAGGAGGTTCAGAACATCCGGGGTAAAATCCAGAGCTTCGGCCATGCATATTTTTTGGAGCTGATTCTTGATTTCAGGAACGGTGAGATTCCTGAACCTGAAATGCTGGCACCTGGACTGTATCGTATCCGGAACCTTGTGGGCCTCGGTGGTGGCAAAGATGAAGATGACGTGGGAAGGTGGCTCTTCGAGTGTTTTCAGAAGGGCATTGAAGGCTGCGGTCGAAAGCATATGAACTTCGTCGATAATATAGATCCGGGCCCTGCCTGAAAAGGGAAGAAAATGGATCCCTTCTCTCAGGGAGCGCACATCGTCGACACTGGTGTTGGAGGCTCCGTCGATCTCCATGACATCGGGAGAAGATCCTTTTGCAATTTCAATGCATGAAGAACATTCAAGACAGGGAGCTGTTGTCGGACCATCCTTGCAGTTGATCGATTTGGCAAGGAGTCGCGCGACAGTCGTTTTGCCCACTCCGCGGTCTCCGGAAAAGAGATAGGCCTGGGGAAGGGTCTTTGCTTTCAGGGCAAAGGTAATCGCCTTGAAAACCGATTCCTGTCCGACCAGGTCGGAAAATGTTTGAGGGCGCCATTTTCGGGCAAGGGACATGACTGTTGACATGATCAGGGATCCAATCGGGTGGTCGGGTGGAGGCCTTCGGAGGGAGACCAGGTGATTCCGGGGCACACTGAGTATTCCGATACCGTTGCTTCCTTCCGGACCTGGCGGAGTTCACGGCACTCTGTTGCACGGAGCCTGGCCCCCCCCGGAAGGTCTCCCGTATGACCCAGGGGGTAAAATGGCGGAGAGAGAGGGATTCGAACCCTCGAGGCGCTTATTAGGCACCTACACGATTTCCAGTCGTGCTCCTTCGGCCGCTCGGACATCTCTCCAGTTGACCCCAACAGAACTCTTTCAGAGGACAATTATCCGGTTAAGATATCCCAATCAGGATAAAAAAACAAGGACCAAATGCTTCAATCATGGTCTATAACTGGACGAAAAACGGCGTTTCGGACACGGTCAGTTTTCAAGAAAGGGGGAGCTTGCCGTAACGGCCTCCAGGTCGGATAAGGTATTGTAGTAGTTAATCAGGCTTTTGAAACGGTTGTATCGTGCCTGGTGAAAGTTGTTAAGCGAGGTGATCAGGTATAGAAAACTGATCTTTTGTGTTTCGTAGGCCGAAAGGGCCAGATTAAAAGCGAGCTCAGAATCAGGAAGGATCTCTCTGCTGTTTGTTTCGAATATTTTAAAGGCCACAACTGTTTTGGCCTGTGCATTGAGCGCTTCTGTTACAGCCAGGGATTTTTTCCAGATCAGAAGCCATTTTTGGGCAGATACGTTTTGCCTGAGCGAAGTAATTTTCTTTTGCTGTTTGAGTGAGAAAAAAAGGGGAAGATTGAACATGATGCCAAGAGAATAACAATTTGTGTTTGAAAATCCGTAGCATCCGATATCCCCCTCAGAACCCTGGAGCTGAAAGTCAGGGAGATAGTCCATCTCGGCCCGGGAGAGCTGTTTGATGCTGAGTGCGAGAGCACTCTGGAGTTTTTTGACATCGGGTCGTTTTTTATCAAGGGACAAATCGAGATCTGCGGTCTTTGAAAAGTGGACGGAAATCTTCTGAGGAATCCTGGGTTCTTCAAGCTGTAAAGGGGTATTCAGGGGAAGACCAAGAAGCGTATTGAGCTGGCGCCGGTCAGAGACAAGTGCGAGTGTCATGGCAATGCGCCTGAGCGTTGCCTGTTTGACCGCGTTCTTTGCACTCAGGTAGTCGAGGAGAGGAGCTTTGTTTGCCGCAACCCGTATCCGTGTTATTTTCTGGACCCGTTTGAGCCAGTCAAGAAGCCGGAGATTTTCTCGAAGCCTTTCCTCGTCGAGAAGGATTGTGTAGTAGGCTTTTTCTGTCTGGTTGATGAGAGTTCGGCGGTTGTCGAGATAGTCTTCGTGACGCAGTGCTGTTTGGGACGCCAGTATTTTTTGGTCGAGCCATGCTTTTCCGGGAAAGAGCATGTTCTGGAAAATGGACCATCCTGTTCCCGACCCATAAGGAGTGCCTGTCCCCTGGTTACCAATGCCGTAGAGAAATTCAATGATGGGATCGGACGGTGCCATTGCGGTTTCTTCCAGAAACGTTCTCGCCTGCCAGGACGAACGCAGGGATCGTGTGGACGTATTTTGCGAAAGAGCCATTCTGACCGCCCTCTCTACTGAAATGGTCCTGGTTCCTGCTAAAAACTGTTTTTGCGTTGAATCTTCCGGAAGCGGATCCGAATGGACCGGGATTGTCTCGCCGAATAAAAGAAATACGAGGGTAAAAAACAAAAGGGCCCGTATCAAAGAGCGAATACAGTTCATTCTGACAGGTTCTTGGGTGGATTTCCTTACATTGACAGAAATATCAGACGTTTGCGGGAATAAGAAGGCTGGAAGCATTTTTGATCATGGCATATGTTTCATCCCAGGAGATAGCAGGATAGGGACGATCTGGATCCTCGCTGACGGACAGAACCTGTCCTTTTCCACTGTCAGGCCACGTTGCGGAACTGCTCAGAAGAATAACCCTGTTTTGGGGAGATCTTTCCAGGATGGACTGGATCATCCTGATCTGGGACTGGCCAAGTGGACTTCGGAGAAGGACAAGCGTCATGTTCAATCCTCAGAAAAAAAGAAACTGGGAATATCGGGTAATGTGTTCCGAAAGCTCCTCAGGTGTCATGGGCAATGCGCCAACCGGAGGTGTTGCCCCTTCTTCCGGTTCGTAATAGATTTCAACGCCCATTTCCGGAAATCCTGTCCAGAATTTCATCAGGATCTCCCCGTCCTCAAGGTCTTCAAGATTTTCCATGAAGAGAGGCAGTGCTTCCTTGAAAAGGTAAATGCCTACGGGGATCTCTCCTCCGACAAGCCCCGCAGTAACCCGAACGGCTTCCGCCGGTCGGGGGCTTTCCCGAGGATCGCTCTGGATAAAGACAAGAGTACTGTTTGATGCCGGATGCTCTTTTGATGTCTGGGTCATTGGGGTTCTTTCCAGGAGTCAGTTGAAAGAAACAAAGCGATCACACCCCTCCATGATTTGCGTTAGCATAACAAGACCGCAAAAAGTCGTTTTTCCGGGATCGTTGATCCGCCGGGACTGTGCGCCATAGGCGCAGCTGTATACATGAACGGTCGGGCCCGGCAAATCCTGGACCCAGTCTAAGGGAATAAACCTGGTTCCTTCGTCAAGAAGATAGAGATATACAACATCGCCGCATTTTTGGGCCGCGTGAATCAGTTCCTGGACGACGGGCCCATCCCCTTTGTCGGGATGGGTCGACAGGAGAATGCCGAACTTCATGCGCTGTCCCTGTTCCTTTGCGAGCCAATCACGCTGAAGCCTTTTTCAAGCGAAGATCAAAAAGCCCGTCGGGCCTCTCGGAGATGGAAAGAATCTCGTGGCCTTCTTCCTGGGCGGATCGTGGAACGTTCTTGATGGGTTCTCCCGGATCGAGAACGACCTTCAGGATTTGTCCCGGGGCCATCGTTTCAAGCTTGAGCTTGGTCTTGACAAAATTGAATGGACACTTGACCCCTCTCAGGTCCAAATCCAGATCTTCCTGCTGGCTCATCATTTGCTCCTTGCTGAAAACTCAGACAGCGACTGAAAATAAAAGCTTGACGGTCAGATTCTACCATGTCGGCATCGTGAGAAAAAGGGCTTCCTTTAATGTCTGGGAAAATATCCCTGAAAGGAAATCCCTACTCAAGCTTCAAGAACTCCGACAAGGGCAGTGGAGGATCGACAGGGAGCTTGATCCTGGATTTCAGGTTTTTCCAGACGACTGACGATGCCTGCTCAAGGGAGCAGTTTCTGAGCATGATGATGGCCAGTCCCTTGTCCCAGTCGAGAAAAAGCGGGTCGGGTATCCTGTGGGATTTCTGGAGTCCGGGAAGTGTTGCCTGGCTTAGGCCCCATATGGGCAATACGGGAATTTTCTGGGCTTCCGCGGAGTTGTTTTCAAGAATTCTGGAGATGGGGACGAGGCCATCGGGGGAGTAGCCCTGGCCTGACCAGTATTTGCTGAAATGGAACCTGGAGCTTTGAAACTGTTGTGCGCTCATGACCGACTGCCTGGAGAAATCCCTAAGGTAGGAGGAAAAGCGGTCCACGCCGAACTGATTGAGTTTCTGGTGGTTGATGGAGATCCAGAAAAGGGGAAGGACCTGTCCGATGAACATGGGTGTTCTCATCATGACATCAACTCCTTCCATGTAAGCCTGGAGTCTCGTTGTGGGTATGTATCCGCTGGGCTCATCGGAGTCAAAAATATTCCTGACCCATTTCCCGGCGCGGTCTTCGTAGAAAAGATGGGCCCCCTGCCTTTCCTTTCCAACTCCGATATAACTGTTAATGCGATGAATATGGATGGAAAGGGAAAGCTCTTCCGGAAGAGTCGTGATCGCCTGTGTAATGAGTTCTTCTGTTTCGGCATCTTCGAACCAGTTTGCAAGTTCGGAAAACAGGGACGGAAGCTTTTCTCCGTCTATCGATTCCTGAAGCGCGGCACATTCTTTCAGGTCGGAAGCGGGGGATAGCGACAGGTGTGTTCCGAATGGTGTCGGGGTCAGGATAATACCCAAAAACAAGAATTCACCCATTGTGTTTGGCACCAGAATGAAACGGTCCGTTATCTGGGATTCGAGATGTTTTGCCTTTTCGAGGAATTCCTTCAGATGGCTGCGCTCTCCGACTGTCACATGTCGGGAGAGATGGTCCAGAAAATCGTCGAGGGTCTTCTCATGCCCTATTTGTTTCCAGAGTCCCTTGCATGTTGGTGAATAGAGGACCAGTCTCTTGTTTTGGTAGAATAATCCCTGATATGGTCCCATGGTTTTTTCGAGGGAGTCGAAGATTTTTCTGGGTGGGAATGGTGGCCCGAAAAAGGCTCTTGGGCTTCGGTTTTCATAAAGAAGCATCGGTTATATCCTGTCTGGAGGCTAAAAACTGGACCCTCATGGCCAAGTTGAGAAATCTTCCAAGCTCAAAAAAAGATTCATTATCCTAGGTCTTATCGGTTCTATCCTCGTTCGGTTCATCTGGGCAACAAGCAGGAAGACCTTTGTCGGTTTCCAGGACTATTGGTCCAAAACGGCAGATGGAAATGGTGTTCTTGTGGCATTCTGGCACAACCAGGGGCTCATGATGCCTTTGGCCTGGAAAGGGTTGCGAGGCCGGTCCAGAATCATTGTCTCCCGCTCAAAAGATGGCGACCTGATAGCGGGTCTCCTCCGTGTTTTCGGCATTTTGTGCGTTCGGGGCTCATCCACCCGTGGAGGGAAGGAAGCCCTCTCGGATATCCTCGCCGCCGGAAGTGATCCGGGGATGACCCTCGTAGTGACTCCGGATGGTCCCAGGGGACCGGCCGGAGTGGTCAAGGAAGGAGTTGCCTACCTTGCCCTGAAGACGGGCCGACCTCTTTATTGCCTATCAGTATCCTACACTAGGGTTCATATGTTCAAAAGTTGGGATGGTTTTCTCCTGCCCTGGCCCTTTGGAAAGGCATTTTTTGTGTGTCGTGGCCCGATCTTCTTGTCAGGCGGGGTGGATAAAATCGCTCGGAAGAGAGTTGGAGAACAAATACAATGGCACCTTGACCGGGTCAATGAATACTCCCGGGCATTGTCTCTGGGATTTGTCGATGTCGGGACCGTTGAAGAAAGACTTCGTGAGGTTTGTCCTTTTAATGAAGAGGCAAGTTATTCCCGGGGGAGGGATCTTTTGGGTTCATGACCGGGCAGGACTGGAGGGCTTGTCCTCATATTTTTTGGTGATCTCATAGTATTAGGGTTCGAACGGGTGCACGACAAATTTTTGAGAATGCGCAGAAATCCGCCCCTGGCCGATCTCACGCACATCTCCTTGCTGTGCGCCGCTCGAAGAAGGCTTCGAGCCTTCCGCTGAGTTTGGCGCATCGAAGGGCAATGATGGCGTTGGCTCCCTCAAGACTCCAGAACATGCCGGACTGTCTTCCGTGTGGCCGACCGCTGGTTTGTCAGCATCACCGTCGATACCCCGGACGATTCACATCTGCCCAAGGCCAAAAACCAAGGCGTGGTGGGTGTGGATTTGGGCGTATCGGCGCTGACAACGCTCTCAACGGGAGAGGCCATCACCGGGCCGAAGGCGCACAAGGCTTTGCTGTCCAGGCTGCAACGGCTGTCGCGCAGCCTGTCGCGCAAGGTCCAAGGCTCGGAGAATCGCAAGAAGGCGAAGGTGAAACTGGCAAGGCTGCACGCCAGAGTCGGCAATATCCGCAAGGATGCGCTCCATAAACTCACGACGGACCTGACGTGCCGGTTCCACACCATCGCCATCGAGGACTTGAACGTGCGTGGCATGGTCAAAAACCGGCACTTGTCGCGTGCCGTGTCTGATATGGGCTTCTTCGAGTTCCGGCGGCAACTGGAGTACAAGGCGGCACAGCGCGGCGGAATGATCGTCGTGGCCGACCGCTGGTATCCGAGTCGTAAAACGTGTTCGGATTGCGGTCAAAAGCTCGAAACTTTGCCGCTGGCGGTACGCGAGTGGGTGTGCCCTGCGTGTGGTTCGGTTCATGATCGAGATGTAAACGCAGCAATCAACTTGAAGAATCTGGCGGCGAGTTCCACCGTCTCAGCCTGTGGAGAGGAAGGCTCTGGCCTTGGGCGCAAGCTCAAGACGAAACCAGCCTCGGTGAAGCAGGAATCCAGCAGCAAAGCGACCTATGCTTAGCTTTGCCTAGGTATGGAGGAACGGTTGAATGGAAATATTGTCAGGGGCAGTTCATTTCGATCACCATCTTTTTCTTCTCATTAACGGTGCATTTCCCCGAACATGGCTTGATCCTGTTATGATGGCAGTTACTGATATGGGCAACGGAGCTTACCAATTCCCCATCGGTTTGCTGATCCTTGGCATTTTCGCAAGATATCATCTCAAAAGAGATGTTCCTTTATGGATTTCGACGGCGGTCTTGAGTCTTCTGGTCGGAGAATTTCTGAAAAAGCAGGTCGGAAGGGCTCGACCTCTTGCCTATTTTCAGGACAGGATCCTTCACCATCAGGTTCACGTTCATGTCGTGGGACCACATCTCATGGCCAACTCTTTTCCTTCAGGACATACCTTCAGTGCATTTTCGTCAGCGGCCCTTTTTTCGGGGCTTTACCCAAGATTTTCTGTCCTTTTGTATTCTTTGGCTTTTTTAACCGGGCTTTCAAGGATTTATGTTGGGGCCCATTTCCCAGGAGATGTTTTTTTTGGAGCGCTCATAGGGTATTGCTCTTCATGGCTGGTCCTCCGGACTATCTGGCCAAGGCTTGAAAAGATTCAGTCCGGCGCTTCGGACAAGAGAGAAGAAGCCTAGCCGATGCAAGACCTTCTTGATTATATGCCTGATCAATGGCCTTCCCTTATTCCTTCGTTGGCTCTTCCGAAGTGGAGGTATGACCAGATTTCCGACTGGATCTTCCGGAAAGAGGTCACTGCATGGGCGGAGATGAAAAATCTTCCCCGGGATCTTCAGAAAACTCTTGCGTCGTCGATTTCCCTGAATCTGCCGGAACCGGCGGTTGTCATGGACTCAAAGGACGGGACAAAGAAAATCGTCTTGCGCCTTAAAGACGGGGAGATGATCGAGTCTGTCATTATCCCGAGAGGTGATCGGGCAACTTTATGTATTTCTTCCCAGGTTGGATGCGGAATAGGTTGCAGGTTTTGCCGGACGGCGGAGATGGGGCTGGTCCGCAACCTGACAATGGGGGAAATCGTTGGCCAGGTTGTTCTGGCTAACAGGATCCTGCGGGAACATCCTGTTCAGGATTTTTCCTCATCGAAATCACTTGATCGCCCCGTCTTGAAACGGATCAACCATATCGTATTCATGGGGATGGGGGAGCCACTGGCAAATCTTGATCATGTGACCAATTCGATCAGGCTCCTGATCGCTCCCGGGGGGTTTGGAATGTCACCACGGAGAATTACTCTGTCGACATCAGGTCTCCCCTCAAAAATCGTTGAAATTGGAGAGTCCGGAATACCTATTAATATTGCAGTTTCCCTGACGGCTGCGGATGATCAGACCCGGGAGAGGCTGATGCCGATCAACAGGCACTATCCGATCAAGTCGATTCTGGATGCGGTCAGGCAGCTTCCGCTAAAAAAGAGGCAACGGGTCACGTTTGAATATGTTCTGCTATCCGGGGTCAATGATCGACCGGAAGACGCCAAAAAGCTTGCTCGCCTTCTGGCTCCGTTTAAAAGCAAGGTCAATCTCATTGCATTCAATCCGTATGAGGGATCTCCCTTTTCCCGTCCATCGAATGATGATGTCTTGTTGTTTCAAAAAATTCTTCTTGAAAAGACGGTGGCAACGACAATCCGTCAATCAAGAGGAGATGATATCCTGGGAGCATGCGGTCAGCTGGCATGGGAGAAAAAAACAGAACAAAAGGAGACTGAATGGAGCCCCGTCGTCTTTTTAACCTGAGGCTTGCCCTGGTCCTTGGCGTGGAACTTTTGGCTATTCAGACAGGAATGCTTTTAAATAGGTATTCCCTGATGGAAGGGGTTGGGTGGGTTGGGCTTTTCTCCTGGTTCCTGATCGGCGGAGCGCTCGTCGGTGGGATCGCCTTTGGTGCATTGCTGACAGAATGGCTTCCCGAGCGTGAAGATGGTCTTCCTCCCGGGGTGTTCGAAAAGATCCTCCCTCAGTTGCCTTGGGCCTTTGCTCTTCTGGTTGCGCTGGTTGACAGCTATTTTTATTTTCCAAGAATGTAGAAGCTGTTTCCCTTAATTTTTTCCTCCCTGGATTTCGATGGGGGCGAAGCTCATCAGGACCTGCATTATTCCCGGACCTGTTTCCATCGACCACAGGATGCCCTTTGAGCAGCCCAGTGAAGCCAACAAGTGGAGTTCTCTCAGTTTCCCGGGGGGGGTAGCTCTTTCAACCAGATTTTTCGGGATATTCAAAGGATGGACCGAGTCTCCTTCCTCAAGCAGTTTTTTAATGGAGTCAATGTACTCCTCGAAAAGTTTGTCCGGAAGATTCCTCGCCATGATTCGTTCATTTTGTGCAAGCATTCCGGAAAGAAGCAGAAGAATTGTGCCATATCCGGAAGGGGAGAGTGATTTAATGACTTCTCCGAGTTGATGGATATATCTTGCATGGTTAAGTGGCTGAGACGTGACCACGACCGGGACGCTTGCATCCGGTACCCAGAAAAAAAGAGGAACTGCCAGAGTGTGGTCAACGCCATGAACGCCTGCTCCGCAAGGAATTCCTCTTGATTTCAGTCCTGCAAGGATTTGATTGGCCAGGTCAGGGTCACCGACCGGATCGTACCGGAGCTCAGAGCCAAAGCCTGAGTAGTCCTGGGAAGATTCAAGGCTTGGTGAGTTGTCGACGAGGATGATGTTGGGAACTTGCCATCCCGAGCTCATGGAGACAACTGCTCTGATAGGTGTGTGCCGGCTGACCAGGTGGTTGTGAAATCGGGCCATTGCTTCCAGCATGGGGCGATTGTTTCTGCGCCGGTAACTGTCAAGAAGGTCCGGTGAGTGGGGAGCAAGAACGGGTAATATCTCCATTTGGTCTCCTATAGGGACGAATCATTTTTTTTAGTGTTCCAGGAAAAGTGAAATTGCCGTTCCGCCGGGAATATCGAAGAAATCGCCTTTTTTTTGTGGGGATGAGGAAAGTTCCATCTTGATTGTCTGCCCTTTTTTGAGCCGGAAAAAAGAGTCGTTTGCAGGGGATTTGTGACGTTTGAGCATTCGAAACGGAATCCATTCCCTGCCATTGCAGAAGGTGGATTGGGAAAGCCCTCGCTCGTGAGTCATGTCGGAGATCATTTTCCACGCATCTACATCCTTTTTGCCGGATTCCATGGAAAGGTCGGTTTCGAGGGATGCTTTCTTTTGGCAAACGAGGTAGCTCATCTTGAGGGAGTCCTTGATATGACCAAGTCTTTTTGATGCATGGATCAGCTCCTGAGAAAACTTTTGTGGACGGTCTTCATGGCACCAGTCACGTTCATCAAGAAGAGCTGGGCAATCTCCTCGCCGGTTGTTTGGACAGGGTGCCAGAATCTGAAAGTCCGGGAGAAAATCCAATAGATGATTGCTGAATTGATGGAGTGTTCGTGAAGAGAATCGATCTGCCGGTTCTGCTATAAGAAGTATCCCTCCATCTGTTAGCGCCAGGTCGATGGATTCCAGCAATTTTTTTGCCGATGCCTGTGACATCTCCCATTCATTGAGCATGTTTCCCCAAGAGAGAATATGGAGGCCGGACAATGGAGGGAAAAAATCGGGAATGACGCCATGATGCGTGCCGATTGTCAGGGGACGTCCGGAGTATAGCTCCCTGATCTCGAGAGCGGCCGCGAACAGTGCTGACTCAGAACGATCGTGGAGAGTGACCATGATTTCCGGAAAAGATTCTTCTGTCAGACCGTGAAGGATACCCTGGACAAATCCGCCGGTTCCGGTAGCGAGGTCGGCGATCTGGATGCAGTCCTGTTTGTTGAGAAAATTTTTGACGGAGGGAAAAAGAAGAACCTCCTCAAGGATTGAGAGGGCCTTATAAAAGCTCTGCTCGTGGTAGTAGGATCGGTAGGCTGTCCTTATCCGTTCGTCAGACATGTAGTCTTGGGGAGTATTCCTGTTGCAAAGAATCTCGGAAAGTGTCGGCAGGAGTTTTTCAGCATCACGGTTGAAAATTTTTGGTGGAAACAATTTGGGCCTTTCCTGAGGGTGATCGGACTTGTTGTCCTGAAAAGTTATCCTGGTGGATATTATAGCCGTTAGACTATTGAACATTAGCCCGCGCATGCCTCTTCTTAGCCCGCAGGGCAAGAGGGGGTCAAGCGGGCGGTTTTGTCTTCCATCATCGCATTAAGGTATTCTATTCCCATGCAGACAGGCAACCGCTTTCGCGCGTATCCCACCCCCGCCCAGGAGTCGATCCTTCTCCAGTGGATAGGACACCAGCGTTTCATCTACAACGCCAAGGTCTCCGAAGACCGGTATTACCGGGTCTTTGCCCGAAAAGCGGTCTCCCTTTCGGGAACGGCCGTTCCCATCGACCAGGAGTACGAGAGCGGAAG
>JAKCCY010000212.1 GCA_021838765.1 Nitrospirota bacterium | reverse complement strand
CGATACGTAATTCTTTTTTCTGAAAAGAATCCATTAAAGTCACACAATTGGGATCCCACGAAATCCCAAGAACAGCCTTGATTGAAGAAGACATTGACTCTCCTGTTGAACATTAGTCTGATGCCTTAAAAAACCGCCATCGCTTGGTAGACACACAATATTTATGTGAATTTTTATCCGGACAGAGAGCATGATCGGGAAAACCTGTCATCCAATTTGTTGTGATCGGCGCACTATCTCCTGTCGATCGATCCCAATGGGAAAAGCATTTGCTCAGCAACCTGCTGACCAATGCTCCTGGGACTTAATCCTCGAACTGATAAACAGCTTCTCCTGGCTGCCACACCATTAACCGGGAGGAGTGCCCAATAAACATAGAAGCACATACAAAAAAACCGAAACAGGCAATCATGCTCCCTTGGCTCGATCAATCACCCCGAGCATGGAATCAAACACGTTTGCCAGAAACCATTACCTAAACCAGTTGTCAACTTTCAGATGACAACTGAAAAAAACAATCATCCAGGTTATTACCGTTACCGTTCCCCAAAAGTCTGTTTTATACGATCAGGACAAAACTCCGCTCCAAACGTTTCACTGAACTGAATCCTCCAAGAAAGGATGGGAAGGAAAAGACAATATGCGAAAAGTCTTCCAGAGGTGTTGGCTTCTGCCCGAAAGCACCCTTCAGGGCATATCGAAGAGCAGTATCTCAGCATCAGGCAATCCTTTCAAAGAGATCTCACATTCTTCCGTGATCCTGGCACCATCACCTGATTTGAGCACCTGTCGATTGATCTCGAGAGAACCACGGACGACTTGAATATAAGCCCGGCGACCTTGCCCAAAAGTGTATCTCACAACAAATTGCCCTTCCAGTAGACTTGCGTAAAAGAGAATATCCTGATGGATCGTCAGGGAACCATCCTGACCATCGGACGATCCCAGAAGACACAGCCGATTTTTCTTGTCTTCGGAGGAGAAATGTTTCTGCTCATATCCCGGAAGAAGCCCCATGGTCTTTGGCAATACCCATATCTGGAGGAAATGGACCAGCTCGCTCCCGGATCCATTGGATTCACTGTGCGTAACCCCGGATCCCGCAGTCATCCGTTGAACATCTCCCGAAACGATGGCTGACCCATTTCCCATACTGTCCTGATGGTTGAGAACACCAGACAGCACATAGCTGATGATCTCCATATCTTTGTGACCATGCTTCCCAAACCCCTGCCCCGGCTGTACTCGATCCTCATTTATAACCCGCAAACTGCCAAATTGCATCTGGGTCGGATCATAATATTCGCCAAAAGAAAATGTGTGGTAGCTATCGAGCCAGCCATGGTTTGAATGCCCCCGTTCCCCGCTTTTCCGGATTTGAATCATTTTGTCCTCACTTAACCTCACCCCTGTTTTCCATTCCAGACGGATTTATCACCAATATCCGTCCATACGCATCAACTCCATCTGCCAATGAGGTCATTTCGTCCGGGAGACTGATGGATTGATCCATTCTATTGCTTATCCATCATGATACCGTCCATCCCAGAAGTATTCATCCAAACACTGGAAGAGCATTTGGAGCCTCTGGCAAAAATCCCAGGACTGAATGGAAGACTCTCGGGAATAGGCAGTTCCTTTCTTATGGAGACATACCGCATAATCCCTATAGAACAGCAGACACACAACATCCTCATGAATTAACTCAAGAACAGGGACACTGTGCTCCTTGGATGATCAAAACAGCTGACAACCGAAGGGATCTCCACTGTGCCTTTCCCTTGCCTGATCAGTGAGGATCTTCATTCCGGCATATAGCACAATAAGCACCATAGGCAGATCTTTTCTGCCGGAGGCTCAAATCTTCATGGATCACAACTCATTTCAGAATGGATTTTGCCTCCCGGAATTTAAGAGCCTGTGCAGTGCACAAGAACAGTGCACTGGGGCCCTTAAAAAAACTCTCTGGCCGGACGAGCATCAATGTTCCCGTTGTCGGAGCACGGCCTATTGCGTGCTCCACGTCCGAGCAAAAAAAACCTTCCCGGGAAAAATCTCCAACGATCAGAGTTCACTGATTGCCGGGACCCTCTTTCACTCCCCCCCTGAGGGCATGCGTCCTCGCGATCAACCTGTTCAGGCAGTCCAATGACTCCTCAACCACCTCATGACCTGGGGAGAGAGCCTCTTTTCGGTCGGGCCTTTCCTGGAAGGGGAGCCTTTTTGGCCGCCAATTTTCTTGTGGGAGACATCCAGACCGGCATCATGCCTCTCCTGTCCGTCTACCTCCTCCTGACCGAACACTGGCAGGCTGTTCGGGTGGGAGAGTCTTTGGCTTTTGGAAATCTTGTCATTTTTCTGGCACAGCCGATCGCAGGGAGCATGGCCGATCGGATCGTGGCAAAAAGAACCTTCTTTCTGATCCTCGTCTCCCTGTTTGCCGCAGGATGTTTTCTTCTTAACGGTTCTCACCTCTCCTTTGCTCGCATTCTTCTTTCCCAGGTTCTTATCGGGGTCTCCCAAGCGGGAATTGTGCCGGTTCTGGGCTCAGTGGCCATGGGTCTGGTCGGCAATAAATATTTTGCTGGCGTGATGGGGAAAGCACAGGGGGCGGCCCATGCCGGGTCCGTTTTTGGAGCAATTTCGGTGATTTTTTTGACGAGTCAATTCCTTTCGTTCAATATTTTTGACTTTTATGGACTCTCTGCGCTTGCCGCAGGATTTTTGTTGCTTGGCGTTCCCGGAAAAAAGATCGATCCGATCAGGGCCCGAGAAGCGGAAGAGTTGGGCGTCATTCTTCCGGTATCTCGTCTTTTCACCCCTTCACTGATCTTTTTTCTCTCACTTCTTTTTCTTTTTTTCACCGCAAATACCACCATGCTTCCTTTGGCCGGAGAAAAGCTTTCGGGAATTCCCTCTTTACCTCCTGCCCCTCCGGGAAGGGTGATGGCCATTATGATGCTTGTCACACAGGGGATCATGATTCCCTTTTCCCTGCTGGCGCCTTCCATTATCCGGCGATTTGGAACACGTAACCTTCTGAGCGCCTTTTTTCTTCTTTTGTCCCTGAGGGGAGGGATCCTTTTTTGGGCCACCTCCATGGGAGGCATGCTGCTTGGGCAGATCCTGGACGGAATGGTGACAGGAGTCTTCTCCGTCCTTCTCCCTGTTTTTGTTTCCGAGTTTGCCAGAGGAACCGGACGGTTCAACTTGCTGCAGGGAATCGCAGGAGCGGTGGTTTCTCTGGGCGCCTCATTGAGCCAGCTTCTGTCGGGAGAGTCCATGGAACTCTGGGGAATAGACAGAACCTTACTTTTGCTTTCGGGAATATCCCTGGGAACATGGATACTTCATCTTGCCGGGAG
>JAKCCY010000051.1 GCA_021838765.1 Nitrospirota bacterium | reverse complement strand
AGCCGGCAGAGCTTGTGGGAGAGTCCCTGAACGACTCCGGATCCGGTCCGGATATTGAAGCTTCCGGAACTCCGGACCGCCACCCGTCCGAGATGGGTTCCGATCTTTTTGCCTTTCGCCACCACGGTCCGGACCAGATCCCCGGTCTGAAATCCGAAGTGGGCTTTTGTCCTGGTGAGGAAGCCTCTCGGGAATCCGAAAGCATCGAGGCGGGTCCGCTGGTAAGACCCCAGTCCCATGGCCTTGATGGAGAGGACGGGACGGTTCCCGCCCTCAATACGATCCAGCTTCCCGACACAGGCGGCATCCAGGCTGTGCGTCTTCGAAAGACCGAACCGGGTCCGGTTCCACTTCGTTCTTCCCCCGGATCCGGTCTCTATGGGAAGACCCGTCTGTTTCAGCCTCTCGAACAAGGCCCATCGGGTGGAGTTGACGGCAGACGCATCCCGGAGAGGTTTCTTCGCCTGGGACAGGATCCGTTTCAATGTCTCCGGCTTCTTGGCCAGAAAGGAGGACAAGTCCTGTGATCCTTTCTTCTGGTTACAGACGTGACAGGCCAGCGTCAGATTGGAAACCCTGTCCGCTCCGCCCTTTGAACGTGGATGGATGTGGTCGATCTCCAGAGGAACATCCTTGGCTCCGCAATAGGCACAGGTTCGGTTCCACTTCTCCAGCAGATACTCCCTAACTTCGTATCCGGCCAGTGTCCCTTGCTGATACTCGAGTCCGGAAATCTCCGGATTATCGACCTTCTGAAGATCGAACCTGACCAACTCCTGACTGATACCGGAGACAGGGGAGAGTTTCCGGATTCGATTCATCCAGGACATGGTGGTATCGACCCGGTGCTGGAGGGAAGGAGCAAGCCACCCTTCCGGTCTGGTTCGATTATCGAACCGTGGTTTCCGGTAGCGGAGATGACCCCGTCTTCGTCTCCTGAACGTACCCCGGGCGGTGAGTCTGTCCCGGATCTTGCCACCCCTGTGGGTGAGTTCAGCCAGAAACAGGACGTGGGCGGTTGTTTCGGTCTCGGCCACGTCTTCTCTCACCAGAGCGATGCCAGTGGTCTTGCTCCCCGGATCGAGTTTGATCCGAACGGGTTGAACCTCTCCACCGACTCGATCCTTGAGGCGGATCGTGAAGGGAGCGATCTTGTGGACCACCGCCTGGCCTCTTTTTAGCAACTCCCTTGCCCGTGCCGGGTGGCAGGGCATCAGGGGCTTCTTGTGTTTATCCAATACGAATACCTGCATGAAACCTCCAAAAAACTTACGTTGCACTGGCCTTGCGGCCGTAACGCGCTTCTTTCGAAGCGTCTCCCCTCGGGAATGGTGCGTACCGGCGTATTGTCCCGGACCGTTTCGTCCTTGCCCTCGCGGTTGTCTGCATCCGGGACTTCCAGAGCGGCGAACTGAGGAAGCATCCGCCGGTGGGTCTTGTACCTGTACGCAACGTAGCCGGTTGGTTACGGCTTTCCCTGGTCAACCTGAGCTTCAAATTCCTTTCAAGCTCCGCCGTTCACGGCGGGGTGGTTGACGGTCAATTCGGAAGCAACTTCTGCCGGATCAATTCGTTGACCTTCTGGGGATTGGCCTTTCCGGAGGATTTCTTCATGACCTGTCCTACCAGAAATCCCAGCAAGCGATCTTTGCCTGCACAAAAATCCTTGACCTCCCGTGGATTTTCGGCAACCACTTCGTCTATCCATGTGGACAAGGCCCCCTCACCTGAAACCTGTGCAAAACCCTTTTCCTCAATCACCCGGGAAGGATGCTGTGCAAGGTCGATCGAAAGAAGGTAAACCTCTTTCGCCTGGTTCAGGGACAGACTTTCATCCATGACTCCCGCAAGAATGTGGGCCAGACCATGCGCCGCCCCCCCGGAAGACAAAGCCTGATCGCCTCTCCGGTTCCACTCCCGCAGAACCTCGGAAAGAACAAAGTGGAGGAGTCTTGAACGTCCTCTGGACAAATCAAACCCTCGCTCCTTTGACATCGGTTCAAAATGGGAAAGAGCCTCTTCAAAAAAAGCCACCAGCTCTTCTTCAAACACAAGCGTTCTCGCATCCGATTCATCAATGCCCAGTTCCCGGGCAAGTCGGATCGCCTTCTCCTCGGGAAGCTCCGGCAGATTGGCGCGCTCCTCCGATATCCATTCCTCGGGAAAAATGACGACAGGAATGTCGGGCTCAGGAAAGAAGCGGTAGTCCAAGGCCTCCTCCTTCGATCGCATAGGGAGGGTTCGTCCATTGACCGTATCAAAAAGCCTGGTTTCACTCCGGATGCGCTCTCCCCGGTCAAGAAGCTCCGCCTGCCGGGCAAACTCGTAAACAAGAGCCTTCTGGACAAAGCGGAACGAATTCATATTCTTGACTTCAACTTTCACCCCGAACCGGCTTTCCCCTTTCAGGCGGAGAGAGACATTCGCATCGCACCGGAAGGAGCCCTCCTCCATATTCCCGTCTGATACACCGCTTGCCCGAAGAATCTGACGAAGCTGTTTCAGGTAGGAAACCGCCTCCGAAGGAGAGCGGATATCCGGTTCAGAAACGATCTCGAGAAGGGGCACACCAGCCCGGTTGAGATCCACATGGCTCGAATCCGCCAACCCTGCATGGAGATTTTTACCTGCATCCTCTTCCATGTGAATCCGGTGGATCCTGATCGTTTTTCCTGCATCCGGCCCGAGAAGAGAAATGGACCCGCCGGTCAGAAGCGGATGATCGAACTGGGAAATCTGATACCCTTTCGGCAGATCCGGATAAAAATAATGCTTCCGGTCAAAGCGGCTCTTGCGGTGAATGGAACACCCAAGGGCAAGACCGAGACGGATTCCCAGACGGAGGGCCCTTTCGTTCATCACCGGAAGAACTCCAGGGTATCCCAGGCACACAGGACAGGTCAGGGTGTTGGGCTCGGCACCAAAGCGATTTTCGCAACGGCAGAACATCTTCGTTTTGGTCAGAAGCTGGGAGTGAACCTCAAGCCCCACGACCATTTCATACTTTGTCTGGTCAATGCGGTCATCACTCATCGGGAGCCCCCTTTCCATGGAGCAAGTCCGGGATTGATCCCCTCATGAAGGACCGACGCCGCTTTCAGCAAAACTCCTTCCGACCAGTGCGGGCCGATCAGCTGTGCCCCTACGGGAAGGCCACCCTCCGTCGGAAAGGAAGGAGCCGAGAGCGCAGGAAGCCCGGCGAGGTTGGCCGAGATTGTATAAATGTCGGAGAGATACATCGACAGAGGATCCGAAATCTTCTCTCCAAAGCGAAATGCCGGGGTCGGGGTAACCGGTGCAAACAGAAAGTCGCACTCCGAAAAGGCCCGCAGGAACTCTTCCCTGATCAGGGACTGAACCTTCTGCGCCTTTCTGTAATATTGATCCTGATATCCCGCCGACAAGGCAAAGGTTCCAAGGAGGATTCGTCTTTTGACCTCCGGCCCGAAACCTTCTCCCCTGCTTTTTTCATAGAGTTCCCTTAGATCCTTCACACCGCTCTTTCTTTCTCCGTAACGAATCCCGTCGAAACGGGAAAGGTTCGAGGCGGCCTCGCTCGTTGCGATCAGATAATAGACATTGACTGCATATCGGGTGGAAGGCAGGCGTACCGGCTTCGGGATCATACCCGCCTTCAGCAGGAGCTCCCTTGATTTTTCCAGGGATTCCCGAACCTGTGGGTCCATTCCCTCGCCCCAGAACTCGTCCGGGATTCCGATGACCTTGCCTTTCAGGGGTTTTTCATAGTCGCGAACCATCTCCTGGGGATCTCTCTCTGCGGTGGTCATGTCCAGCGGGTCATGGCCGGCCAGAAGAACCGTTATATGAAGAGCATCCTCGGGATTCTGGGCAAAAGGACCGATCTGGTCCAGGGATGAGGAAAACGCCACCAGACCCTGCCGGGAGATTCGCCCATAAGTGGGCTTGAGCCCAAGAACACCGCAGAAGGCCGCAGGCTGACGGATCGAGCCACCCGTATCGGAACCAAGGGACATGGGAGCAAGCCCTCCGGCAACTGCAACCGCCGATCCCCCGGAGGAACCGCCCGGAACCCGGTCATGATCCCAGGGATTTCTTGTGATCCCCATCGCCGAATTTTCTGTGGAGGAGCCCATCGCAAACTCATCCATATTGGTTTTGCCAAGAACAACCGCCCCCGCGGACAACAGCCGGGAAACAGCCGTTGCTGTATAGATCGACCGGTGATTGGCCAGGATCCGTGACGCGCAGGTTGTCGGAAGACCTTCAATATTCAGGTTATCCTTGATGGCTATGGGATACCCATAAAATAGCGACCGCCGGCTCGACTCGGAGCGTCGGTTGTCAAGCTGCCGGGCCCGATTCCTGGCGTTGGGGTTGACCGTCAGAAAGGCTCCCAGGCTGCCGTCACGAGACTCGATCCTGGACAGGCAAAACTCGGTGACCTCTTCGATCGTGACAGAACCTTCATCCCTTGCCTTTGCAAAAGCCGAAATCGATGACAACAGCTTTCCGATATCCTCTGTCTTTGCCATTAGAATCCGTATTCTCTTGAGCGTATCTGGTTATTGGGATGAACCTTGACGATCACGGGCTTGTAGCCCTCAAGATCCGTCTCGGAATAATGGGCATAGCAGAAGATGATGACCCGATCTCCGACAGCACCTTTCCTGGCGGTGGGACCATTCAGGCAAACCACTCCGCTTTTGCGCTCGCCAGGTATGACATAAGTGGCAAATCGCTCTCCATTGTTCAGGTTGCTCAAAACAACCTGCTCAAAAGAGATAAGCCCCGCAGCATCCATCAGATCCTCATCGAGTGTCAGGCTTCCCTCATACTCAAGATCGGACTGGGTTACGGTAGCTCTATGTATTTTAGAACGCAACATGGTTCTCAGCATGGGTTAACGACCTTCCTCAACAATACGGGGGACTCGAAAGAATCCTCCATGGCTATCCGGTGCATTCAAGAAAACAGTTGGTGGAGGAAGAGATCCGGCGGGAGCATCTGCAGCCATGACCGTAACCTGTTCGGTCTCTTCCTTTGCGACAATCCCCGGCGGGGGCAACTGGACACTGGCAAGACCCTCGACATAGTCAAGAATCCGCGAAAGCTCGGAGGCCACCCGTTCCTCCTCACCTGGATCAAGGCTCAGGCTGGACAGCCTTGCCACATGCAATACCTGGTCTTTTGTAATTTTCACCTGATTTTTCCTCTCTTCCCTGAAAAGACAGGGAGTCTCCCGATTATAAAGGATGATATCTCTAACGACAAATCCGGGCTATCCGGCCCCTTTTGACTCAAGCCACTCAATATTGGCGTATCGCTCAAGCATTTTCTTGACATTTCCGGGACCAAAAGAGATCGACAGCTCTCGATCGGGGCCGGACCCCGTCACAGAAACAACAGTTCCCTCTCCGAATCGGGCATGACGGATCCGGAAACCCACTTTCTCATGATGTCGATTCTCCGCAGGAGCGGTGGATCCCGGGTGTTCCCCCTTTTCCCTTGACTGTACCGGAGAAAAGGGAGCGGCAGACTTTCCGGGAACGGTTTTTGGAGAGAAATTTCCCGAAGCCCCCGCAGCAAATGATGAGGGACGGACGGATGAGGAAACCTGATCCTGCCGTTTGGGAACATCCCCGCACGTTCGGGAGGGAGGAAGGTCGAAAAGGAATCGTGAAGGCCGGGCGGACTGTGTCCGGCCAAAAAGCTGACGTGTTACACACCATGTCAACGCCAAGGTTTTCGAAGCTCTCGTCATCGCAACGTAGAAAAGGCGGCGCTCCTCCTCGACATCGGTCGCCTCCCTTGCCCGAATCGGAAGGATCCCCTCCTCCATCCCGCAAACAACGACATGGGGAAACTCAAGCCCTTTGGACTGATGGATGGTCAGGAGACTGACCCTGTCGGAGACTCCCGAAGAATCGCCTGCCAGGGAATCATCCTGGGAAAGGGCCGTCTCTTCAAGAAACCGTGAAGCGACATCGACAACGCCCTCCGTCTTTGCCCACTGATCAAAGCGCCCGGCCAGAGCGAGAAGTTCATCAAGGAGGCTGGTTCTCACGCCCCCTCCATCGCTTCCCTCAGAAAGAGCCTCAAGATACTCCCGATAGCCGATATCAGCGATCAAGCGAGAAAAAATGGACTCCAGGGAGGAACATTGAAGGACGCGGGAGACACCTGCTTCAATGATCCCTGCAAGCTCAAGGATCTTGGGCGCCTGCCTGGGATTGGATTCCGACGCAAATCTTTTCAGAAGTTCCGGGACTGTGGGGTTCTCACCCGGCATAATGGTTGCCAGCCTCTCCTGGGCCTTCTCTCCAAGCCCCCTGCTGGGTACATTCAGGATCCTTACCAGCGAAAGCCTGTCGTGCGGATTGACGAGGACCCGGAAATAGGCCATCAGATCCCGTATCTCGCGACGATCGAAGAAGCTTGCCCCTGAAGAACCGACCTTGTAGGGAATGGAATGCTCGGAAAAAGCTTTTTCAAGAGGAGCGGCCTGGGCATTCATCCGGAACAGGACTGCATGATCCGAATACCTGCCTCCCGCGGCAACATGGTCACGGATGCGCTTGGCAATGGACTCCGCCTCGTCACGCTCATCCGAAAAACGGACAAGCTCAACCGGATCGCCCTTGATGCCGGTTGAGACAACGTCCTTCTCGAAACGTTTCGGCGCTTTTGAGATCAGCGCGGCGGCAACCTGGACAATCGAGTCCGTTGAGCGGTAGTTGGTCCTCAGAACGACTCTTTTGACATTCCGGTACTCTTTCGGGAATGCATGGATGTGACCGACATCGGCTCCCCTGAAGCGATAGATTGACTGGTCGTCATCGCCCACAACCGTTATGTTCGACAAGTCCCGGGAAAAAAGCCGGAGAAGTTTTTCCTGGACAGGATTCGTATCCTGGTATTCATCGACCAGAATATAGGCAAAATGGCTTTGGCAGACCGAGCGCAGAAGCGGATCAGATGAAAGGAGCATCATGCTCCGGATCAACAGGTCGTCGTAGTCGAGAACCTGATTTTCCACAAGCTTCTTCTCGTAAGCGGCATAAAGATTCGCCATCTGCCTAAGCGGCCCGAAAAGGGCTGCAGACAGAAGCTTCTCCGGAGTTTCCTCCTTCATCTTCCATTGGCTGATTCTTGTCAGAAGCTGTTTGGGATCGATCTCATCCTCGGAAATGCCAGAAAGCTTAAGGAGGTTTCTGGCCAAGAACCGCTGATCATGGCCATCCATCACCGTAAAGGAAGAAGGAAGCCCTGCCCTGTCTGCATTTTCCCTTAAAAATCGTGCGGAAATCGCATGAAATGTCCCGACCCACGGAAGCCTCGCACCCGGCCTGGCCTCTCGAATTCTGGAGACAAGCTCCCCCGCGGCCTTTCTGGTAAAGGTAACAGCCATAATCCGGTCTTCCGGCAGGGAAAATCTCTCCAGAAGGTAGAGAAGCCGGGATATCACGACCCGGGTTTTCCCCGAACCTGCGGGGGCGAGAACCAGAAGGGCCCCGCCCTCATGAAGCACCGCGTCCCTTTGCTCGGGATTCAGTTCATCGATGTTCACTCAGCCTCTGTTTCCTGGATTGAAGAACGCCAGATCCCCGGGAATCTGGCATTCGCTTCCTCACTTTCATCCTGGGCGACAAAAAGAACCTCACGGCTGTCCGGAGAGAAAGAGGGCTTGCAGCTCATAAGCCGGGAGGATGCATCGACCGGGGCAAGCCTGACCGGAGGTCCGCCAGCAACCATCTGCAGCGTCGGCTCTGTAGGCCACGTCCAGAAAGGCTTTCCGTCCGGCTTGGTCCGCAGATAGACAAAGGCTTCCCCTGAAGGCGCCCAGGCTGGATAAAGGTTGAAGCCACTTTTCACAACGGTCGAGATAGCTCCGGTCGTCTGATCCAAAAGGGAAATGCCCCTGCCACCACCTTCAAGATGTGTTTCAAGCAGGATCGTGGTCCCTTCCCGCGGAGCGATCGGATAAAAAAACTCCTGATGTTCGGTCAGACGCTCAACCTCTCCGGAGGAGACATTGATCCGATAGACAGAATACCGCTTGGACGGAGTCTGTATCTGGGGATCTTTTGTGTGGAAGAAAATCGATTTTCCATCAGGCGACCAGGTAAAATGGTCGAGGTGTTCCCGCGTCCGGAATATTTCCCGACGCTCCCCTTTCCCTGGCTCATAGAGATAGAGAAAACACTCCTCACGTCCCCGGCCTTCCTTGAAACGGACAATCACCCCCAGCACATCCTCAGCCGGAGACCAGTGGAAGTCCCCAAGTTCTTCCTGATGGTGCAGTCGATCTTCCGGCCAGTCAATAATGTTGACAGGATTCTCTCCCGATTGACCCGATACAACCAGCTGGTCTGCCAGAATCTTCCTGACTTTCTTCTTCCACAGGAACCGCTCGGTATAATCCTTCCACCTCTGGCGAGTATGAAGAGCAAGAAACTGCCCGGATGGAGAAACCTCGACCGTATTGACCCGATACTCGTCGATCGAGAACGGAAGCTGGAATACTTCCTTCGTCTTGAGATCCGCCCGGAAAAGGCTCCATCTTGGCCCGATCGACTCCCACTGGGGATCGTCGAAATGAAAGTACAGGTAACGGCTGTCCGGAGACCACACCGGCAGGAGGTCTATGTACCCTCTTCCCCGCTCCCGATAGTTCAGTGCCACAAGATCTCCCCTGATATCAAGGATCTCTTCCCCGCTGTCAGCCGATACAACCGTCAGGCATCCCAGGTCACGACGTTCATTCATTGCATCCGGATCAGTGAGCTGGACATAGGAAATCATGCTCCCGTCAGGTGAGAAAGATGGAACCAGAAGCTCTACCTTTCCGGGGATGAGCTTACGCGTTTCAACCTTTACAGCCGATTTCACAGCCATTTGGTGACCCTCCAGCCATTATGGAACACACAAACAAAAACCTCTCAAGACCCAATCCATAATGTTAGCAGAGCAAAGCGCCGATTTTAACCCCCTGCAGACCGGGGCGCGATCAGTTACCCGATTTCATCAGGATAAAGAAGGCTTTCCCCTTTTCAGTCTTTCCCGGTACCTCACCGCCGCCCCTTCCCTGTTTTCCTGGGCCGGCCTCGACAGGGCCAGGCTGTCAGCCGGTACATTTTGGGTAATCGTTGAGCCCGCGCCGATAACCGCGCCGTCGCCCACTTCGACCGGGGCGACAAACTGTGTGTCGCTCCCGACAAAAACATTTTTTCCGAGAACGGTCCTGTGCTTGCCGACCCCGTCGTAATTGCAGGTAATGGTTCCGGCCCCGATATTGGACCCTGCACCTATTTCGGCATCGCCGAGATAGGCGAGATGGTTGGCTTTGGCACCTTCCCCGAGGATCGTCTTCTTGAGCTCCACAAAATTGCCGACATGAGCTGACGGCCCCACATGGGAATCAGGCCGGACATGGGCAAATGGACCAATGACAGCACCCTTTTCAATCCGGGATTGTGTAATGATGCAATGGTCACGGATAATCACGTCCGGACCAGAAAGAACATCGGTCAGGTGGCTTCCGGCACCAACACGCGTTCCCTCTGACAGAACCACATCCCCTTCCAGGATCACTCCCGGGAAAAGAATCGTTCCGGGACCGATTTTGACCCGGGGACCAACATAGGTCGACTCCGGATCCCAGAAGGTTACCCCTTTTTCCATATGCCTGCGATTGATACGGTTCCTGAGAAGTCCAGCCGCAAAAGCCAGTTCTTCTTGCGTGTTGACTCCAAGAACAACATCCGAACTCATCTCCACACCACCCACCGATCCGCCGGCTCCCCTGACCAACTCCACGATCGTAGTCAGGAAGCGTTCTTTTTTCTCCTGATGCGGGACGACCTTCGGCAGGAACTCCTCCAGGACCTTCCGTGAAAAAAGGTAGATCCCGGCATTGATCTCGCAGAGCCCCCTCTCTTCCGGGGAAAGATCGACAAACTCCTTGATCATCGCCACACCCGAGCGATCCCGAATGATCCGCCCGTACCGTCCCGGATCCCCGATGATGGATGTTCCGATCGCCATCGATACCCCGGATGAGAGGGCCATCTTGATAAACTCGTCTAAAATCTCCCCGCTTAAGAGCGGTGCGTCTCCGTTGACCACAAGCAGATGGGTTGCATCTCCGGATCGCCATTCATCACTCAGCAAAACGGCCTCTACCGCACCAAGCGTTCCATCCATCTGTCGCTGATGCACCCAGACAGTGCTTTCCGGGAGAGCGTGGGCAATCGAGTCCCTTCCCATGACCGCATAGGTTCGCCCTGGAGGAGAAGCCATCCTCGAAAGGGCCTCGAACGGATATCGAACAAGTGGATCCCCAAGGATCGTCGACAGCATCTTGGGGATGGGGGAGAACATCCTGGTGCCGAAACCCGCAGCCAGGATTGCCGCCTCAAGCCGGAAGTCATTCATGTTGTCTCCTTAATTGTGCCATTTATTCAAGAAGAACTGCTCATGGACGGGTGGAAAGGATCGATTCGGTGGAAGGGCCACTCTGGGGAATATTGGCGTGTTGCCCCGGGGAATCGGGGGAAGGGGGGTGACCCAGCGGAAAAAGGGTCATCTGCTCGGGCAGCGTGATTCCACCCGACAGAATAAGTTTCATCCCTTCCTCTACCGAAAACGTCGTTTCAAGAACCTTTTCCTCGGGAAGAAACGCCTGGATCCCGATATAGATATTATTGCTGGGAAAAAAAACAGACTGGAGCATCGGACCATCCTTACCGAACCTCACGGAGCCGGTAAAAAACCCCATTGTCCAGACACCCTCTTTCGGATATTCGGCCACAACAACCTTCCTGAACCCTTTCTGGCCATTGGGAGAGAAAGACTCCATGACCGTTTTAAGAGTTGTGTAGAATTTTTTGAAAATAGGGATCCGGGCCATGAAGTTTTCAAGGAAGATCACCAGTCGGTGACCAATGACATTGGTTGCAACCGTACCGACAGCGAGGATCAGGAACAACAGGAGAAGAACACCCATCCCGGGAATGGAATAGCCCGTTCTGGAAACAATGAACGGGTCCAGAAAAGAGTCCAGAAAATCAAAAATCCGGTAGAGAATATAGAGGGAAAGGGCCACAGGCAAAACAATGACAAGACCAGTTACAAACTTTGTCTTGATCGATGCGCTGATACGTTCTCTCTCTTTCTGAAGCCAATCCATCCAACCCCCCTGAAAAAAGAACGGACCATGCCGCCACCGGGCTCCGCTATATTCTCCCGATCAGCATACAAAATATGGCAACATTTGAGAAACAGGAACCCGATCCCAAAATCGTGCAGGAACAACCGGATTGATCCGCATTACCGATAACCCATAAAGGGATCCGAATGGATCCGGTCCGACGAAACACCCTCACGCAAAAGAGCCTCCTTAAAACCGGAAACCATCGAAGGCCCTCCGGCAATATAATACTCTCCCTTTTTTGCGTTGACTCCGATAAAGTCAAAAAGGCGTCCCGGCGTCAGAGTGCCCACCTCAATTCCCGGAGGAAGGGGATCGGGGCCGGCTCTCGAAATGATTTGATCAAGGTACAGGTTGCGATTGTCTCTTGCCATCTTTTCGAACTCCTCACGAAAAACGGAGGACTCAAGCGAATGGTTCACGGTAAAAAGAAAGAAAGGGACGCTTCCGCAAACAGGCAAAGCCTCCATCAGCATACTTCGAAATGGGGTCACGCCAATTCCGCCCGCAACAAGGACAACCGGCTTGTCCCAGGAGTTTGTCCGGGAGAGCGTGGAACAATCTGAAAGACAAAAGTCACCGTAAGGCCCGTTTACCCTGATCGGGGAGCCATCAGGCCTCGACGCCAGGGCATTTTTAAAGGCAGAGCCTGTCAGTCTTGTGGCAAAAGACAACACCGGAAGCTCTCCGGGAGGGGAAGAAATCGAAAAATTCCGACCATTGCCCTTGTCGTCAAGCAGATCCTTGTCAGGCCACTCCAGATAGCAGAACTGGCCAGCCCGGAAGTCGGACATCACATCCCCCGGCAACTCTACCTGGAAAAAAAGTGTTCTGTCCGCAACAAGCCCAACCCGCCGAAAGGAGCCAACAACCTCTACCTCCATAACGTGCCTCCAGACCATAGAGCAGAAACAATATATAGAAGGGGAAACAGGAAATCACCCGAAGTCGTATCGAGCGACTGCTCCCTTCACCCACCCCTTAAAACGGTTGACATGGGGTCTATCCGGGAGGCTTCAGCCCCATTCGCAAAAGATGACGGACACGATGTTCCGGTCCGCATACCTTAAGGACGCCCTTGGAGGGGATATTCTGCCTTAAAGAAGGATACAAGAAAACAGGCATAAGGCAAGCACTCACCCCTCTTCTGAAAAAAAGTCTCTCCAGGACACGGGCACCAGCCTGCGTTACACAATAAAGAGTGGTATAGTGCAAGATGCCGGGTTCCGGCGTATCCCTCTCTTTCCAGTCCTTAAAATACCAGACAAAGGAGATCCGATGGACGAGGTCAAAATCACCTGCATGAAAAATGGTCCTTTTGAGGTTGTGGGGAAAACAGTCATCACCGATGGAAACGGCAAGGTTGTCAGTTCAGCAGACAAGAACACCTATCACCTCTGTCGTTGCGGTGGATCAAAGAACAAACCATTTTGTGACGGGGCCCATTCCCGGATCCATTTCCTTTCGGAATGACATCCCACAGGACAAAAAACATCGGACTCGGGCCGGTCCGTGATTTTCATGCGAAGGATCCGGGGATTTATGCCATACTGGTTGACCGGCTCTGGCCACGAGGCACAAAAAAGGAAAGCCTTCCCGTCAACCTTTGGGCCAGGGACTGGGCGCCATCTCCGGACCTTCGACATGACTTCCATGAAGGGAAGATTGATTTTTCAAGATTCCGCACGGACTATATCCAGGAACTCCAGGACAGGAAGCAGGAGATCCTGGCCGTTCTGGAATCGATCACCGAGAAGAACATTCTTCTGCTCTTCGCCTCAAGGGATCAAAAAGAAAACAATGCGGCGGTTCTTAAGGAAGTTATCGACGGGTGGTTATCGGAAAAGATCATCAAGCATTAATCATCAATGGGGGTACAATCGATCAGGACCGGTGTCGGGCGTTTTCTGAAAAAACTCAACGATCTTTTTAAGAACAGTCCTGTCGCAGTGTCCAGCGCAGGGCTTCTTCTGGCTGTCGCAACCTTCTTCGTGGGAGCGGATCTGGCGCGCGCCGAGGCTCCGGCATCGCTCTTTGATCCATCCGCAGCCCCTCCGAACGAAATCGATCTCGGAACGGGGCTCCACTACTGGAGCTACTCCGAATCGATAGGAGACTCCGACAGTGCCACCATGATCCCGATCAAGGGCAGGGCAATGTGGTACTGGACACATTTTCTGCTGGGAATCGACCTGGCATACGAGCCCTCTGTCAGCGGAACCTACAACGGATACATCCAGGGCTCAAACGGAAACAATATTCCCTACTCCAGCAAAATGGCGGAGAACATGGACCAGGAGGCGGGACATATCGGGACAACGTTTGTTCTCTGGGGAACACGCTTCAATATTTGGGGTTCCGTCGGGAACCATCAGCAGATATGGATGACTCCGGGCCCGTACGGTTATACAGAAAACTACGACATTCCCTATTGGGGAGCCACCATCGAGGAGATCTCCCCCCTCACCGACGGGGGACTTGTTCTTTTTTCGGAGCTGGGCTTCCGGGAAGCTTTCTCCCCATCTGTCAGCGTTGGAGCCTATAACAACCCCACACTGGATTTGGGAGGAGCAAGCAATACCCACGGACTTCTCGGACTTCGATACTATTTCACGCCCCGGCTGGCTCTCTATACCGATCTCCGTTTCAGTGCATGGAACTTCTCCCAGAGCGGGGTCTACCACATACCGAACTCTACCACCTACATCCAGGAACCAAATTCACAAACTTTCTGGTGGGGTCCTGATATCGGCATTACCTTCGATTACTGAGAAGTCCCTCTCCTGGCAGGAACCTACAGAGCGAGAAGCGTGACCCCGCTGATCACGGCAACCAGAAGAGAAACACTGGTCGCTCCCGCGAGGAGAAGACTTGTCCACACCAGCACAGGGAGACTCCCCCAAAAGGGGAGATTGGCCCTTCTTGCCCATCTGATCTTGATCATCATGACCGACCTCCGTTGAAACCATCAACCCACGACACACAGGGTAACGGGAACAAGAGTTTCGGACCATGATCCTGATCACAGGGAAACAGTTACCCGGCAGGGCGACCAACTGGCGGCCACGCCCTCAGGTAGGAATCCGGAGGACTCAAAAAACCGCCAAGCTTCAACGCTGCTTCAAGAGGCCAGTTCGGATTTCGGAGCATGGCCCTCCCGATCAGGACCGCATCACCCTTTCCAGACCGGACAATGGACTCAGCCTCTTCCGGAGCCGTGACAATACCGACAGCACCTGTCGGTATTTTGGCCTCACTGCGTATTCTCTCCGAAAGAGCAACCTGATAGAGGGGGGCAACGGGAATCGCTGCATGGGGCACAATTCCTCCGCTGGACACATCGATCAGATCGACACCCAACAATTTGAGCTGTCTTGCAAGGACAACCGAGTCTTCGATCGACCAGCCTCCAGGAACCCAGTCTGTTGCCGATATTCTTACAAACAGAGGCAACTCCTGCGGCCAAACCTGCCGCACCCTCCGAACAACCTCCAGAGGATAGCGCATGCGCCCTTCGATGCTCCCTCCCCATTGATCGTTTCTCATGTTTGTCAAAGGAGAAAGAAATTCGTGAAGAAGGTATCCATGGGCCAGATGAAGCTCAAGAACGTCGAACCCGGAGGCCTTCGCCCGGATAGCCGACCGGACAAAAGACTCCGCAACCCTCTCCATCTCTGGGGAATCCATCTCTTTCGGGATTGGGTAACCTTCCGAAAAAGCCATCGGAGAGGGTCCGAGAACAGGCCAGGCACCAGAAGATTCTGACAGGGGGCGGCCACCTTCTTCCCATGGCCGGTGGCAGGAGGCTTTTCTCCCTCCATGGGCCAGCTGGATCCCGATTCTGGAACCCAATGAATGAACAAGATCCACCAGCGGAGCCAGCGCCTTTCCCTGTCCATCCTCCCAGAGACCAACATCGCCATGAGAGAGTCGGCCCTCGGGGCTTACCGAAGAAGCTTCCATCATCACAAGAGACGCACCTCCCTGGGCACGCGCACCCAGATGTACAAAGTGCCACGGTGTCACATAACCTTCCCTGGCCTGATACTGACACATCGGCGAAAGAAAAATACGATGGGGAAAGGTCACGGAAGCCAACTGAAGGGGACTGAACAGCTCGGACATCGAATCACCTCGACTCATATGAAATAAAAAAGACAGATGGAGGATGAGAAAAGAACTCTCACCCTCCCCTCGGGAAATTATTTGTTTGACTCAGATCCTGGAGTGCGTCCCGTCACAAAAAGGAGCGTTCCCCGATTTTTTACAGGTACACCACGCCACTTTTCGGTCGGACTCGATTTTGACCTCCATCGGCGTTTTGCCTGTATGGAGACGGCTGTGGCTTCCATCGCAGAAAGGTTCGCTACCAGTCTTCCCACATGCACACCAGTAATAAGTTCCAGCCGCTTCATCCCTGACAATTGGAGATTTTCCAGACATTAAAGTTCCTCCTTCATCAATAAAGTTGACCGACCATCTCGATCATGCACCCCCCGGTCTCCCCCGGAGAGGTTCCGCGGAAGCCCCCTGCGGGCTCCCCTAACGCTCAAGCTTTTCGGCGAGCAATCCATCGACAGAGGCTTTCCCTCCGCCACTGAGCAGAAGGGAGACAGCCATGGCAATGACCAGCAGGTGGTATTCATAACCCTCCCCCGCCTTTGTTCCATACCAGTTCATGAAAAAACCGTTCTGAATATGGACCAGAAAAATCGCACCGACCATGATCATGACAAAAGAAACCGCCACAAAGCGGGTGAGGAATCCCATCAAAAGAGCAACGCTTCCGAGCGATTCCCCAATAATGACAAGAAAGGCCACTGGTGCCGGAACATGCAGCTTCTGTGTAAAGAAACCCATTGTTCCGGAGAATCCGAAACCACCGAACCACCCCAGAAGCTTCCCGAATCCATGCGGGAGGATCACCACCGCAAGTCCGAGGCGAAGAACCATAGCCGACCATGTCGGCCGTGTATCGAAAAATGATTTCATCTCTGTCTCCCTGACTCCTGTTTTTCCGTTTTCACCTTGCCCCTGCCTGCCGGTGGCTTTTTTGAAAACTCATCGCTGATCTTAAGAAGGAGGGCGCGGAGCCGCTCCATCTCTTCTTCGCTCAATGCCCGTTCAAAAAAAGGATCGAGGTAATCGATCTGGGCATAAAAGGTCTTTCTGAAAACCTCCTCGCCCTCCGCTGAAAGCCGGATGATCCGGCTCCTTCTGTCTTGCGGAGAAATCTCTTCCGTAATGAGCCCTTTTAAAA
>JAKCCY010000211.1 GCA_021838765.1 Nitrospirota bacterium | reverse complement strand
CCTCCCGGATCGAAGAGCACGGCCTCTCCCCCCCGGGTCACCAGATACTGGTTCGACGGTATCCCCTCCTCCCGGGTCGACTCCCCGAATCCCAGGAGAAAATACCGGTGTTCCCCGCTTTCGTACAAAAGATGGGACCGGAAGTTTCTTCCGGGGGAGGCGGCGGCACCTGTGGTGGCCTTGCCTGCCCGAGAGGATCGGATCTTTCCGTTGTGTGATTGTTTGTTGGTCATGTCTGGAGAAATAAACTCTTTACGGATGTTCTCTGAGATTCGTTCGCCTTGGCGATCTTTCTCTTTGAGGATGAAAAAGCCCGGATTCCCTTCGGAACTAAGGAGAGTCTCCCGGCCATCAGATGGGACGCATCGCGGTTTTTGCCGGCACACCGGGAGACTTTTTCAAAGAGTAAGGTGTTTTTTGTGGCATCTTTATCCGGAAGCAAGGGAGGTTGATCTCCTTTGTGAATTTTGATGTCCGCTCGGCGGGGGGTAGCGAACTTGTCCCAGGCGGCGCACACACGAACCCGCTCTCCGCCCTGATGGTCAGAGTTTAAAACAGCACATTTCATCCACCGGACAATCTGGCCCAGGGATCCCACAGACGATCCCTGTCGTCGACGAACACGCCCCCAGACTGTCAGCGACGTCCCCCTGGATCTTGCCGGTAAGTTTTTTGGGACATGCAGAAAATTCTTCAGACGGGTTTTCGGATCCCGATCAGCGAACGATTGTCGATGCTAAACTTCCTCCAATTTTGATATGTTAACAAGAGATCGTCACAAGACCGTCACAGGAATTAGAGCCTGTTCCGGAGAAAACTTTTCAACCCATACCAATTTCGTTCGCAACGTTCCGCTTTGGCCGGATCCATGAGGATCTTCTCTTGCCTCCGGGAATTACGACATAGTCACGGATCATGGCATAACGTCCGGACGGAGAGGGCGTCATAGGCCGTCTCCATCGCTGTGTAAAGCGGCATGATCTTCCGGACTCCACTCTTCAGGAGATGGGAGGCGGTCTAGGTATCGTGGACCGAGGCCGAGGTCGGGACAGCCGGAAGGAGGATCTCTCCATTTGCCACCAGAAAATGGAGTCGAATTCTTTCCAATATTCGCTCTTGCCCCGTCTGTTCCGATTACGATTACACAACCCCACTCGCAGTCCTTGGGGAGCGCCCGATCGGGAAATTCTGGCATCCCAGCTCGTTCAAAGAGTCGGATATAGTCCGGCAGGATAACGCAGGGAGCCCCTCTACCGGTCCGAAATGAAATCCTTCACAGACTTGTCCTGATCTATCGCCGCCTGGGCGATTTTGCCGATCTTTGCCAAGAGCGTCTGCTGATCCTGGCGGATGTTCTCAAGGGCCTGATGAGTCAGTCGGGTCGTCTCCCGGTTTTGAGTGGCGCGAGTCCGGCTTTCCGAGAGGAGGGAGACTGTCACGGAGGTCTCCTCCTGAACCTTCCGGATCGTCGCCTCAATCTCCTTGGTGGATTGGGCCGTTCTCTCGGCGAGCTTCCTGACCTCGTCCGCCACCACGGCAAAACCCCGTCCCTGCTCTCCGGCGCGGGCGGCTTCGATGGCGGCGTTGAGAGCCAGGAGATTGGTCTGGGAGGCGATCTGACTGATGGTCTCGATGATCGACCCGATCTCCTCGGAGCGACGCCCGAGATTGCCCACCACCGACCCGAGCCGTCCCATCGCTTCCTCGTTCTCCTCGACCCCCTGACTCATCGTCTCCATCCTCTTCCGGCTTTCATCTGCACGGGAAACGAGATCCTTCATGCCGAGGGAGATCTCTTCGACCATCCGGGAGATCCCTGCGGCTTTTCGGGAGACTTCGTCGAGGTGGGTATGGGCGGTCACATCGGTAAAGATGGTGAGGTACCCGATCGTCCGACCCGCTCCGTCGGTCATGATTTCCGTCACGGAGCTGATACGCATGCGCCCGATCGGAATAACCTGGTTGAAGTGGGTCTCGCCTGGCTTGATTGCCGTCAGCGTCTTCCGTATTTTGTCTGGATCTTTATGAAAGCGGTGGATCGATCCCCCCACTACGTCCCGGGGCGAAATTCCAAAGCCTGCCCGGAGTTCTCCCTCCATCTTCTGGACGATCTCGTGCATCTTCCGATTCATATAGATGATCCGATTCCCCTCCTTTCCCTGCCCTAAATCGGGGCTGGCGATAGCGATCCCATCGGACTGGATGGCATCGAGAAGAGGCCCGATCACCCCCGGGGCCAAACGAATGATCGAATCGAGATCGGAGGGGTAGGGATCCCCCTCGGGAAGGTAGGAGGGAGGAACAATCTCACCAGGAGAGTTCGTCTCTGAAGGGATTTTCGATTTTTTGTTGTCCCTTTGCCATCCGAATGCCATGGATCCCCCTCGGGTTAAGTCGGAGCATAGGTGAACAGTAAAGTCATGCCTTCACTTTTACCTTAAATCTTATCCTTCAGACAGGAGTCCGAAGGGTATACTACAGTCCCACCCCATGCAACGGCATCTCGGGCGTGGGCGGCCGATGCCGTTGTCTGGGACAGAGTCAGGCCGGGGCGGCGGACATCTTCGAGGTTTCTGGGGATTCGACCGATTCGGCGACGGTCTGGATGGCGATCACCTGGATCAGCGTGGCAATGGAGGCGAGGATGGACCGGTCGATGAAGCCCGTCTGGAAGGGGACACGGATGAAGTCTCCCTCCATCGTCAGAAAGTCCATGGAAAATCTCTTGAAATAGGTCATGGTGGAGACCCCCGATCCGAAGCCTTCGATGGCGAAGCGGGAGCCGTCGGCTTTGAACCCGGAGGTGAAGACCTCTAGGAGCGTGGCTTTTCTCACCGTCTCCCGCTCGGTGATTTCGAAGACAATATGGACGAGATCCATGTGGGGAATGAAGCGCGTACAGAGCCGGGAAAGATGGACCCGGTCCCCCGTCACCTCCATCCAGACGTTCAATCCGACGCTGGACGTCGGGGTCCCGGCGGGAGAGAAAAATCGCCCGAATCCGGGTCAGGTCGATAAAGTTGGCGATGCGGGCGGAGAGAACGGGAAAGAACCCCGAGGACTCCGGATCGAAGATCGCCCCGTCGGAGCCGTGGACGACGAGGTACCGGTTGGAGGGTATGCCCTTCTCCCGGGTGGACTCTCCGAATTCCAAGAGAATGAAATTGTGGGGTTCTTCATCGTAGAGAACTTTGGTCACGGAGGATCCTTTCCGGGGTCGGAAGGTCTGACTTAATAATTCTAATTCGCATTCAAGGTGGCACTAATCCAAGGCCAGTTTGTCAGGCTTCGGATTGACGATGGGTTGGCGGCCATCTTGGTCAATCCGGTTTCAGCTTGCAGAATCGCGCTTTTGAGGGAATCGAAGACGCGATTCGCGAAATGGTCCCGGCGGAGGATGTTCCAGAGCAGTTCCACCGGGAGATC
>JAKCCY010000050.1 GCA_021838765.1 Nitrospirota bacterium | reverse complement strand
GCCGCCTCCACCATTGCCAGATCCAAAGCCATCCAAGATCTCCGGTAAAGTGATCAAGCCAGCGTAAAAGCTGGCTTTTTTCATGTCCTGAGTCCTGCAAGATCCGAGAAAATCCATGAGCTTTCTTCTGGCTCTCTTCGGCAATAGTTCTGCCAGCCTATTCTAAACAGATTTCGGAATTTCTGGATTCCTAAGGTTAAGATCGGTATTCTTGACCATGTTTTATCCACTTCTTAAGCAAGGTTGATGCTCTTGGTGATCATCGGGATACGCCATTTCCCCTTCCCCTTGACCTCCCCAAACACAAGGTTCGAGCATAACTCAAAAATGATGATTGCAATGTAAGAGAAAAAGAAATGTTTTTAAAGATGTTACGGAATGAATGACGGAAAGGCTTACCCCCTTGGAGAATCGTCGTGAAGCTTGAAGAGATCACAGTCAAAGCACATATTCAAGGAATCGAACCCGATCAGATCGTGACCGTCGAGTCCGTAACTTTTATGGGGTCCGATTCGCTCAATGTCGTCTATCGGACCCAGAGTAACGCGCTACGGGAGCGGATGCTCTTTCGCAGTGACGAGCCCCGGCTTTCTTTTGCCCAGTCCGGGTGTCCCTGGGGATTTGACGCCTCCCCCGATGAATTCAAGCTGGCCACAGAAGCCATTCGCATTAATCTCGCCTATCTGTTCGACTCCATGATGGCGGTCCACACCTCCAATGTAGAGCCTCTGCCCCATCAGATCTCGGCAGTCTATGAGGCCATGCTCCCCCGCCAGCCACTGCGATTTGTCTTAGCAGACGATCCGGGGGCCGGCAAGACCATTATGGCGGGACTTCTCATTTCCGAACTTCTGATCCGCTCCGATGCCCGGAGGATCCTGATTGTGGCTCCGGGAAGCCTCGTGGAACAATGGCAGGAGGAGATGGAAGAAAAATTCGGCCTGTCCTTTTCTATCTTCACCCGAGAACAGGACGGCCAGTCAAAAGTGGGCAACCTGTTCGAAAAAAAAGACCTTCTGATCGCCCGTCTCGATCAACTGGCCCGAAACCCCGACCTTCAGGACAAGCTGAAACAAACCTCTTGGGATCTCGTGGTCTTTGACGAGGCCCACAAGCTCTCTGCCCACTATTATGGAAGAGAAATCAAAGAAACCGACCGATTTAGGCTGGGAAAATTGCTCGGCTCTCAGACACGTCATCTGCTTCTCATGACCGCGACTCCCCACAACGGAAAAGAGGAAGATTTCCAGCTTTTTCTGTCACTTCTCGACTCCGATCGCTTCTACGGCAAGTTCCGGGATGGAGCCCACAAGGTCGATGTCACCGATCTCATGAGACGGATGGTCAAAGAGGATCTGCTCAAGTTCGATGGAACACGGCTCTTTCCCGAACGGAGGGCCTCGACTGTGAATTATCGGCTCTCCGATGCCGAAGCTGCCCTGTATCATTCCGTGACCTCCTATGTGAAGGGGGAGTTTCAGAAAGCCGACCAACTTGAAAGTGCAGAAAAAAAGAATACCGTCGGCTTTGCGCTCACCTCTCTCCAACGCCGTCTGGCCTCGAGTCCCGAAGCCATCTATCAATCTCTCCGAAGGAGGCGGGAAAAGCTGTCCCGAAGTCTTGAAGAGGACAAGCTCAATCTTCGGGGTCAGCGAGCGGCCACATCCGCAGGACTTACCCTGAGCATAGGGGCGGCTCAGGAACCGGATGAGGAGATGCCCTCGGGAGAATATGAGGAGTGGGAGGATCAGGTCGCATCTCAGGTCACGGCGTCCCGGACCATTTCGGAAAAAGAGGAAGAAATCCGGATTCTCGAGGGGCTGGAAGAGTCCGCCCGGTCGATTGTTCGCTCCGGACAGGACCGGAAATGGGACGAGCTTTCAACCCTTCTCCAGAACACCCCGGAAATGAAGGACGAGAGAGGACGTCAACGTAAGCTGATCATCTTCACCGAATACAAGGACACGCTGACCTATCTGAAGGATCGTATCGTTGGGCTCTTGGGAAGACCCGAAGCGGTGGTTGTCATTCACGGGGGGGTGCGGCGGGAAGAACGCCACAAGGTCCAGGAGCTTTTCCGAAATGATCCGGATGTACGGGTTCTGGTGGCAACCGATGCCGCCGGAGAAGGCGTCAACCTCCAGAATGCCCACCTGATGGTCAACTATGATCTCCCCTGGAACCCGAATCGTCTGGAGCAACGCTTTGGACGCATTCACCGGATCGGACAGACCGAGGTTTGCCATCTGTGGAACATGGTGGCTTCCGAAACCCGGGAGGGGGATGTCTTCCAGCGCCTCTTCGACAAGATCGAGGTCGAACGCAAAGCCTTGGGTGGACGGATCTTCGATGTTCTGGGAGAGGTGTTCGAGGAGAGAAGCCTCAGGGATCTCCTGATCGATGCCATCCGTTACGGGGAAGATCCTTCCGTCCAAGCGAGGCTTTTCGAGAAGGTGGGATGGTGCGCTTGATACGGATCATCTCAGAGAGATCATCCAGAGAAACGCCTTGTCCGAAAAAGTCATGCGCATGGAAGATCTGTTTCATGTCCGGGAAGAGATGGAAAAGGCCGAGGCCAGAAAACTCCAGCCCTATTTCATCCGTTCCTTTTTCTCGAAGGCCTTTCATCTGTTCGAGGGAGAACTCCGTCCCCGGGAGATCGGTCGGTACGAGATTACGCATGTGCCGGCCAAAATACGGGATCGGGACCGATTGATTGCGGGTCGGGATCATCGCTATTTGGGACCCATCACAAGAAAATACGAAAGAGTTACCTTCGAAAAGCAGTTCATTCGCCTTCCTTCGAAGGCTGAGACACCGATGGCCACACTTCTTCATCCTGGTCATCCTCTCATGCAGTCGGTGACAGACCTTGTTTTGGAGGAATACCGGAAGACCCTGAAACAGGGAACGATCCTGGTGGACCCGAACGATTTCGGGGGAACGCCCCGTCTTCTTCTGATTCTCGATCATGCGGTTCGGGAGGGATCCGATCCCGAGCGAGTGGTCTCCCGCCGACTTCAGTTTGTGGAGATGGATCCCGACGGATCGGTCCGGCATGCGGGATGGGCTCCTCATCTCGATCTTGAGCCTCTTCGCCCCGAAGACAGGGAAAAGATCCAGGAGATCCTGCAGGCCCCCTGGATCGGCCCCGACTGCGAGAGACGAGCCTTGGATTTTGCATCAGGACATCTGGTTCCGGAACACTATGCTGGGATCCGATCCCGAAGGGAGGAGACGGTCGACAAGACGCTCGCCGCCGTCCAGGACCGCCTGACGCGAGAGATCTCCTTCCAGGATGACCGCTTGGCGAAGACACTGGAGGATCTGTCCGCAGGAAAATCGGTGCGCATGAATGTGGACAACATCAGACAACGACTCGACGAGCTTCGCACGCGACTGGATAACCGAAAAAAAGAGCTGGAACGCATGAGGAATGTCGTCTCTTCTCCTCCCGTCGTCGTGGGAGAAGCCTTGGTCATTCCGGCGGGACTTCTCGAGGAGAGCCGAACGCAGGACTTTTCTGTTGATGCCGAAGCTCGAAGACGGGTAGAGCTTCTGGCCATGCATGCGGTGATTAAAGCGGAAAGGGCCATGGGGTATGAGACGAAGGATGTCTCGATCGAGAAATGCGGGTGGGATATTACCTCCATGCCTCCCATGAAGGATGCGCGTCTTTCCGAGCCCCGGCATATCGAAGTGAAGGGACGGGCCAAGGGCCAGACAACGATCACGGTCACGAAAAACGAGATTATCACCGCCTTGAACCAATCGGAAAAATTCCTTCTGGCGATTGTGCTGGTGGAGGAAGACCGGTGCAAAGGGCCGTATTATGTGAGGAAGCCTTTCCGCCAAGAGCCCGACTGGGCGGTGACCAGCATCAATCTGGACCTCGACGAGCTTCTGAAAAAGGCCGAATCGGCCCCGATTGGCGGGTTGGACTAGAGTGGAGCCGATAGCGGAAGAATTTTCTCAATATATTGTTTTTGTTGATGAAAGTGGCGATCATGGACTGACGACCATCGATCCTCATTATCCGATTTTCGTTCTGGTGTTTTGCATCCTGAAAAAAGCCGACTACATGCACATTCTGAGTCCTCGTCTTCAGAACCTCAAGATGAGGCATTTTGGCCACGATGCGGTGATTCTTCACGAGCATGCACTCCGGAAAGGGACGGACGACTTCTCTTTTCTCAATTCAAGAGACAAGAAAGAGCGTTTTATGACGGAGCTGACACAGATCATTGAGGAGCTGCCCTTTCATCTGGGGTGCGTGGCGATTCGAAAAAATGACTTGAAAGAAACCAAAAATCCAGGCAACCCCTACCATCTGGCACTTGAAGCCGGGCTCGATCAGGTGGATTCTTTCCTTTCCAACGAAGGAGTTCTTGGTCAGAAAACGCATCTTCTCTTTGAAAAACGCGGCAAGAATGAAGATGGCGAGCTCAAAAGTGAGTTTTGGAGACTGTGTGAAAAAAACAGGGAGAAAGGGAGAGGGTATCCGTTCGATGTCGTGTTCGTGGACAAGAAGGCCAATCACCTGGGGCTTCAGCTTGCCGACCTTCTGGCGCGGCCGATTGGTCTTTCCATTCTGAGGCCGGATCAGGCGAACCGGACGTACGAGGTCATGAAAAAGAAGCTCCTTCCCAAACTTCTTGAAAAGCAGGAGGGACGGGATTTTCGATGTTTCCCCTGAAAAGCAAAAAGGCCCCGGAATTTCTTCCGAAGGCCTTTTGCCGACCGGGAACCCCCAGTCCCACATACCTTATTTATTCCATAGGACCATCAGTCTGTCAACTCTCTTGATTTTGACAGTGGACAACAGGATTGGCGAGATTCTTCCAGTCGACTCTGAAATCAGGCAAGTGACGATTGGATTGCGGGAGAATATTGCTGAATTGAAGTCTCAAAGACAGGAGCATTGATGATCAAACTCCCCAAGAAACTGATTGAGGTGGCGCTTCCGCTGGACGACATTAATCTCGCCTCTGTCCGAGAAAAGTCGATCCGGCACGGCCATCCTTCGACGCTTCATCTTTGGTGGGCCAGACGGCCTTTGGCAACGGCTCGGGCGGTCCTCTTTGCCCAGATGGTCAATGATCCCGGGTATGAACGAAGTCTGGGGAGGGGAATCAATAAGGAAAAAGCCCAGAGTGAAAGAGAACGGCTTTTTAAAATTCTCCGGAAACTTGTCCTGTGGGAGAACACCAATAATAAGGCTATGTTCCCGAGTTTTGTTGCATGAGACAGAAAAGGGTGTAGTCTTTCTATAGGAGGTGGCTCCCATGAAAAAACCCGCATTCCAACGATGTTTGAAGTCGGTCCCGACCCTGACATCGGCACAAAGAGGAGAAATAAAGATCGCCATTGAACAAGTGGACAACAAAAACCTGGTGGGGGGTGTCGCATCTCTGGTCGGAACCCCTACCTGTTGCCCCCATTGCCACCATCCCCATATTCGACCGTGGGGCCGGGCATCCGGGTTGAAACGTTACCGGTGCAAGGGCTGTCAACGTACCTTTAGCCCGCTGACGAACACGCCTTTGGCGGGACTTCACCACAAGGACCGCTGGCTCTTGTATCTGGAGGGATTCCAGTGGGGAGAGTCGGTCCGAAAGGCCGCCCGGCGCTGTGGCATCAACCAGAAGGCTTCCTTCAACTGGCGCCATCGCTTTCTGGCACTGCCTTCCGATCTCCAGGCTCGTCAGGAAAGCGGGATTGTCGAGGCCGACGAGGCTTGGTTCCTGCGCTCCTACAAGGGGCAACGACACAATCTCCCCAGGAAATCCCGACACCGGGGCGGTCACGCTTCCAAACGAGGGCTTTCCAGTGAACAGGTTCCGGTCCTGGTGGTTCGGGACCGCTCTGGATCCACATCCGATGCGATCCTTCCCAAGGACGACCACCTTGCGATCCAAGCTGTCCTGAAACCCCTTCTGGCCCAGGATGCGGTTCTCTGCACCGACGGCGGAGGAAAAGGCCCCTTTGCCCTGGCGGCCAGAAAGATGGGCATAGCCCACCGTGCAGTCAACCTGAGCAAAGGGATCCGGGTGCTGGCTGGCGTTTACCACGTCCAGAATGTAAACGCCTACCATTCGCGCCTGAAAGGATGGCTGCTGAGATTTCATGGAGTGGCGACCAAATACCTGGGGCATTATCTCGGTTGGAAACGTCTGCTGAAACGATTCGGTGATCATCTCAACTCCGCTCTGTGGTTGACTTTGGCGGTCGGTCAGCATGAGGTGCAACAATGTTCGGGAACATAGCCTAATATAAAAATAGCCAGCAACAGGGATAACCTTATTATTGGTCTGCAAAACATCATCCCGCTTTGGTTATTAATACCTAAACATTTGTAAGTTTTTTATTTGAGACACACCGGTATCAGAAATAAAATCTACTAAATCTTGATCATTGTTCTTGAGGATAAAATGCCTGAGTTTAAATTGGAAATGGATCTTGGGGATAATGGAGGCCAGATTTCCTTCCAAACTATAGAAGAATTTGAACAATGGATTGCCAAAGAAAGGCAATTTGTAAACAGATTTCCATGGAACCAGTTTAATCAGCAGAATCAACCACAACAATATCAATCCAATATAGATAAAAAGTTAAATGATGTTATTAATGGGATAAATCAAATAAAAAACAATAATTCTCAGGAATTTGCAAACGGAAAAATTTTAGAAATCAAAGCTATTCTTGAACCTACTTTCAAGAATCACAGCATTATTTTTTCTGAATCTGCCAAAGGTCGATTTCTTCAAGATAAGTTAAATGGTAATAGCTACTCGGCTTTAATTTCTTACCTAAGTCTGACTAACTGGGGAAGAGGGATCCCACTCCAACAAAATCAACTAAATTATCTAGCCGTTCTTGGCTATGTGGATTCGATCATTTATGAAAAAGGAATTTCTGAAGAAAAATCGAAATCGATCAGTGATTCACTAAAAATTCTTGACGAGAAATGGCGTAAAGATCTCCAATCCAACCAATTCAAATTTAATGAGATCCATTCTACAATCCATTCAAAAATCTCAGAAATCAATAAGTGGTTCGCGGAAACTTCTTCTGATATCAGAAAGGAGGAAACCCAAAGGAAGGAAATGTGGGAAGAGATTCTCCAATCCTCAAAAAAGGAAATTCAGACCACAATTGAAGAAGGAAAAAACCTTCTTGATGACATTAAAAAGCAATACGATGAACATATGACGATGGCCGCACCTGTAACCTATTGGAGCACGGAAAGAGATCATTTTAAGAAATTGATCGGATATTTGTCTGTGGGAATCGCTACTGAATTCTTAGTATTTGGGTGGGAACCGAAGTCCATCTTCTTGTTTTGGTATTAATTGTCGCTTTGCTTATATGGGTTATAAAAATTACCTCCAAATATTTGGTAGGTTTGCTTCATCTGGAAGTTGATGCTGGAGAAAGAGTTGTTATGGCAAAAACGTATTTGGCCCTTATTAAAGATGCAAAGATCACGGGTCAGGAAGATCGGCATATTATTCTTGAATCCCTTTTTAGACCGGCTATAACAGGACTTGTTCAGGAGGATGAAGGACCAACCGGTCTAGTGGGGTTAATTGCAAAGTTGCTAGGATCAAAGTAAGCGGATTTCACCTCCCCTTGACCGCTTCGATTTGCCTCAGACGTAAAGTTCTTTCTCTTGTCTTGCAATCGAATTTTCCCTGAAGGTCGCTCCGCTTCAAAATCGGGGGAACACAATCGGCCATGAACAGTTCCCGGGTTTCGGATGTTCGTAAACTCGCGCCGGTTATTGGGGCGTTATCCCACAAAGTCAACGGAGGTTGAAATGTCAAACGTAAAAGAGAAGATGACCGAGGTGATTCTATCTCAGCCGGAAGATGCTACGTATGAAGAAATCATGCGTGAATTGGCTTTCGAAAGGATGGTAGCGCGTGGTCTCGAAGATTCGAGACACGGGCGGGTTGTGTCCAACGACGAAATGCAGCGACGGATTCGCACATGGCAGAAATAGTCTGGACCGAAGAAGCCGAGCGGTGGCTGCGTGACATTCACGACTACATCGCTTCAGACAACTCGGTCGCGGCCGCGAAGGTTATTACAGGCATCTTTGAAAAATCTCAGGAGCTACGCCGCTTCCCGAAGATTGGTCATAAATACCGCGATGAGCCTGAGGGCGAAATCCGAATTCTGCTTTACGGGCATTATCGTATAGCGTACCTGCTGCGCCCATCGCAGGCAATCGACGTGTTGGGCGTGTTTCATGGCGCGCTGGATATCGCAAGATATTTTCCGTAATCAAACGGTTTTTGTCAGCCTCCCACGGTTTCTTCTTCCTTGCCTCAAATTTACCCCTAACGCCAACCCCGGTCGGGGACGGGCGAGGTGGAGTTCTTCCGGCGTCCTTCGCGGTGATGGTGGCCTCGAAAAGACCCGACCGGTCCATTTCGTACCATGATTCGATGCGTTGCAATTTCGTTGCAACAAGAAAACAAAACCTAGGAATACGGAACAAAATATGACATCATATAGTCCTTGTAAATAAAGGATTATATGAAAACATCCAGCAACAGAAAGGGTACCTTATCGGATTCCGGTTCCGAGTGCCGAAAAACCAGATTGTGAGTGAGACCACCAAATTTCTAGAGGGAATGAGCAAGCATGCCTGCTAAAGAGAGAATTGCCTGCTTAGCCGACGAAGACGCCCGCAATACTGGCGGGCCATGCCGACCGACTCCTTCCCTAGAATAGGGAAGGAGTCGGTCGGTGATCATGGACAGGGCGGCCTCCTCTGGGATCGGGGCGGCGATCTCCCGGGACAGTTGCTCCTTGTAGAGATGGAAAATGGAACTTTCAATGAAAGAAGGCACTGTAGTCGAGTATGATTTAGTTTTGATGTCCGAGCGATTTACGCGGCTTCCAAAACTTTTTGCCACAAGGTCAGTCCCCATGGAAGCTCTGGGAGGAGAATCAATCGTGGCGGAAGATGAGCCGTGAAATTCACCCAATATTTCTCTCAATGCGAAATCGGCCTGATCTGGCTATAGTCTGATTTTAATGGATTGAAAGAGTGATTCAACATCCTGTGAAGGCAACAATCCAGGAGGACGGACCCATTCGACGATGGGGGTTGATTCTCGAAGAGGGAAAATATCTTCGGGTCATTCTTCTCCCCGATGGTGAAACCGTTCATAATGCCTTTTTTGATCGAGGGTTCAGCCCATGAAAGTCAAATATTTTGGCGATACGGACACCCTTTACATTGAGTTCAGGGAAGCAGACGTGAGGGAAACAAGCGATCTGGACGAAAACACGCTGATCGATATCGACCATGAAGGTCAAATATGTGCCATGGCTATAGAACATGTCAGCATTCGGGCGGATATTTCTCATTTTTCTTTCGAACAGATTCCTGCTCCGGATTTGACAAAAACTTGATTGGCCCTAGAAGCCACATCTTTCTGGTTTCACTGTTCTCTTTTCGAAGAATCCCCCTTCCCAGCGAGACAAGTTTGGGGGTATTTTTGGGGGTATGATCTAAATTTTAAATCTATGAAATCGTCTAAAATAGGCTATCTCATATGACTATTCGATTCCCGCCGCCGCCAGATCCAAAGCCATCCAAGATCTCCGGTAAAGTGATCAAGCCAGCGTAAAAGCTGGCTTTTTTCATGTCCTGAGTCCTTCAAGATCCGAGAGAATCCATCCTTATAGTTTTACCTCTTCCCACTCTTTGACTGAGGACTGTCCTTCTCGTGCGCTAAAATTTGGTGCCCCACGCTCAGAAGGAGGGGATCGTGTAGCTCAGGTTCGTGTTCAACTGGAAGGAGTTGTTGACGAATCCGGGAGCGGGGGCGTTCCAGTAGTTGTCGATAGCCTGAATGGAGAAAGCCAGGGAGTCGATCACCGGGATGGTCACACCTGCCGAGAGATAGGCGAACCAAGCGCTGGAGTTGTTGAACGCCGGCGTGATGTAGGAGTTTTCATTAAAGGTGATGTCGTGGGGAAACTTGTAGAAATAGGTGACGGTGAAGGTGGCCCCGACCAGGTTCTGGTCGGCGCTTGCCACCTGGAACTGCTGGTCGATGTAGCTTGCCGTGAGAGTAAAAGAAAGCTCCTGGGAAGGACGCCTGAGAGCGGTGTATCCCACCCCGGCTCCATAGTTCTGCTGGAGGTTCAGTCCCGTGGTCGAGTTATGGTCGTAGAGGGCTTGGACCAGGGCGTAGAAGTCCCTTGAAAAATATTGGTCCTGTTCGGCGTTTCCGTGGAAGATGGAGGTCGAGATGGACGGGGAGTTGGGTTGGGAAATGGTTCCGTAGGTGCTGGTAAATCCCAGGATGCTCCGGTCGTCCGGTTCGAGCCAGGAGACGGTCGGGATCGTTCTTGTGAAGGCGGTTCCGAAGTTGAAGGTTTCGAGACTCTGGGTTGCCTCGACGAGGCTTGCCCCTCCGCTCAGCGACCCGTTCCAGCCCTGCCAGAAGTGTTCCGCGCCGTTGACCATTTTTTCATAGGTTTTTGACTCGACCAGATGGGTGACGGCGGCAACCGGCATCCGCACCGGCCCCGAAGAGGTACCCACTGTTAGGGTCTGTCCCTCCACATCGAGGGAGCCCTCCGGGACCTGCCGGTTTGGATGGCCTTGCCGGACCCTGATGTTTTTGGTAAGGACGGCAAAGGGCTCGGGAACGCGAAGGGATCTCACATAGGTCCAGGAGATCACGAGCTTTCCTGCCCCCTCTGAAACGAAGGTGATGGTCTTGGCGTCTCCCGAATCAAGCTTGCCCTTCAGCGTGTCCCCGTTTTTGAGGGTCAGAAGGTCTTGTGATTTGGAGACAGGAGGTGTCGCGAAAACCGGTTGGACAGAGGGTGGGAGGAGAAGCATGGCCAGGAGGCCGAGGACAAATGCTGGGGGTAAGAAGCGAAACTGTTTCTGCCCGTCTCCTGCCTCTCCCCATTTCTCGCGTGGCCCGGGATGATGGAGCATGGCCTTCTCAGGAGAGGACCGAGGTGAACTGTGGACATCAGGTGGCACCCAGGTAATGACGGGGAGAAAAGATGGCCAGACCTTGTTGATGGGAGCTGCCGGCACCTCTTTCTTTCGGGGCACCAGGGTGGTCAGCAGGTTGACCCACCGGATCAGAATGAAGACCTAGAAGCCTATGATCACGAAGCCGATGGTTGTATTGATGAAAAGGCCGTAATCGAACGTTACTGCCCCGGACTTTTGCGCTACCGTGAGGGTGGGGTAGGGTAGGGGGAGGCTTTCCCTGCCTAAGATCGACAAACAGGTTCGAAAAGTCCGCTTTTCCCGTCAGGAGCCCGATTGGTGGCATGATCATATCGGAGAGCAGGAGACACACGATTTTCCCGAAGGTAGCTCCGATGATGATGCCTACGGCCATGACCATCATATTTCTGCGCATCATGAACTTCGTGAATCCCCTTAGCATCTCCCTGCCCTCCCCCGGATCGGAAATGTCCTTTCATGGCTCTTATCCGGAGTAGTCCCGGATCTTTCTCTGAACCACGTGTATTGGTGCCGTGATTTCGATGGAAAGTCTCTTGCTGATAAACTCCCAGTTCGCCAGGAAGTCATCTGGAGCCATCTGGATGACGGCGAATTTTGGTTGGGTGTCCGTAACCTTGATGCCCAATAGGATGGGCATGCTGATTCAGCGAAATTGATACTTTTCCGATTTGAACCTATTAGGAAAACCGGTTTGATTTCCGGATATCCAGTCGTTTCTCCCGACGGTTTTTGGGGTGCTTCGAAGGCGGATTTTTGGTCTTCAACCCTCTTTGTGATGTGTTCCAAGTCCTCGAATTTCCCAAAGGATAGACCCGATGCATTCGGAATTCAAACTCTTGTGAAGTCGTTCAAATTTGCCGTTTCTTTGGGGATATTCCAGCCAGACTCTGATTGAGTCCCCAAAATGCAGTCAATCAGTGGGGCTGAAAATGGAAACCATTGTTTCCAGAGATTCACCACACCTATACTCATTACTATGCGCATAGACTGTTCCTCCTCTTTTAAACTCGATACGAGATGATCGCCCATGGGTATTGATTCCTTCCGGATCCTCAAAGAATTGCTCCGCGAAACGTCATTGCTGACCGGAAGTGTCTTTTTCCAAACGGCAACACAAATTCTTGCGAGGCAACTGAAAGCCGACTTTGTTTTCATCGCATATGTCAAAGAAGTAGGGCGCGATGAGATGGAAGTCTTGGGATCATGGAAGGGAGGCAAAGCCCTTGGATCATGGGCTTTTCAATTACCCGGAACTCCCTGTGAATTGATTTATGCCGATCAGGGAGTCAACTGGAGTGATATACAGGTCGGTGGAGCGGTCTGTGTGAATGAATCACTCCGGAATCGCTTTGAAAGTGCTCGTGATACGAATTATGAAGTCTTTATCGGAGTTCCGATGAGGGACTCCAATAAACAATTGATAGGCCATATTGCGCTATTTTTTGAAAAACCATGGATAAACCAGGCTCATCAGGACCGTATTGTTGAATTGGTGGAACTGTTTTCCTACAAGGTGCAGTCCGAGTTGAACAGGCACTTTTTGGAACAGGAAAGAGCAAGCACTTTGCTGGAGCTTGAAAAAGCCAATCAGAATCTGGAAAGGGAAACGATTACAGACCCGCTCACCCAGCTATATAACCGGAGATATTTTGCCAGGAGCATGCAAGAAGCCTATAGCCGATTCAACAGCCACGATTCCCGCTACGCTTTGCTCGTTTTGGATGTGGATTATTTTAAATCCATCAATGATGAATATGGTCATGATATAGGAGATAAGGTTCTCAGGCAGGTTTCTTCCGTACTTCTGGCCAATTGCCGGGAAGATGTCGAGTTGCTGTTTCGTATCGGCGGAGAGGAGTTCGCGATCCTCAGTCAGGGGAAGTATGTCCCGTCGACCCTCCAGGGATTTGCCGAACGGATCAATCAGACCTTCCGGTCGACACCGGTGGAGGGAATCTCCAACCGGGTGCTGACACTCAGTATCGGGGGCGCGTTTCCGATAGCGGAAGATCGATCATGGGACTCATTGTACAAGAGGGCGGACTCGGCTCTGTATATGGCCAAGGAGGCAGGCAGGGACCGAACCGTGATCGACGGGAGACAATAAGCATTCCGATTGTTTCCTTATGCGTGGCCCGATCATTTGTTTGTCCCGACGGGATGTTGATATTAAGGGTTGGTCAGAGAGAAAGTCCGGACAATATCATCTGCCCAGAACATTGACTCGCTCAGAGCGATGGCAATGACCTCCTCAGGGAAGGGAACCTTCGACAGGATCTTTTCCATTTCCGGCCCGTCCGAATGTTCAATCGATCGGGAAAGGGCAAGAAGCATTCCCAGAAAGCCGGTCCCATCCTTCAGCGCTTCCTTCACTTCCGCCATGGCCGGAAGATCCTGCAGGATCTCTTCCGCCGGACACCCCAAAAGACTCTCAGAGAAAGAAAGCATTCCGGTCATGAATGCCTGGTCGGAATCCCCTCTTTCTTTCCGGATCCACTCATCGGAGAGAATCTCCATGAATCTGGCCCGGGTCACCGCAAGTCCAAAGACGTTCATGGCATAGCGGTTCTCAGAGGAAGCCCGTGAAAAGAGAAGCAACTCGATCCATCGTTTCATCTGGCCCCGACCAAGGGAAATAATGGCCTGCCGAAGCCCGGTGACCTTTGTAACAGGACTTCTTCCGACGACATTTGCAATCTTGATCAGGGAGATCGACAGATCGATATGGGGTTTGACCGCGTCATGAATTTCCCCGATCTCCCCGTCGGAAAGAATCAGCGACAGGATTCTCATCAGGGCCGGATAGAGAGGATCCCTTTTCCGGGATTCAAGGACGATCGGTCGGGAGAAGAAAAATCCCTGAAAATAGGAAAACCCCAAACTCATCGCCAGAGCTTGCTGTTCTGGCGATTCCACCTTCTCTGCGACCAGGGGGATCTTTCTTTCAAGGAGGGTATTTGCAAGAGTGACAAGATCGTCTCCTCCGACTTTCTGGAAGTCGACCTTGACGAAATCCATGAGAGGGAGAAGTGGTTCCCATGTTGTCAAATCTCCCGCATAGTCGTCGAGGGCAAGACGGTAGCCCCTCTGCTTGAGCTCCTGACATCGGGCGATCACCTTTTCGGTGACCGGTACCGTCTCGAGAATTTCCAGAACGAAGTGATCGGTTGACAGGAGAAAAACGAGGTCATTCATCAGGAATTCCTCCCCGATGTTGATCAGTCCCGGAATATTTCCCAGAACCCGCTCCATCCCCACCCCCGTCATGGTGTTGATGATCACCTGGGCTGTGGCATGCGAATCGTTGGCGATATCCGCTTCATTTTTTCCAGCCGTCCGGAATAGCAATTCGTATGCAAAAAGACGATCATTCCGGTCAAAAATGGCCTGACGCCCCAGAAAGACCACTTCTGATAGACTTTCCGAGCTCACAACTCCACCTGAAGCCACATCCTGTCATTTTGGGTCATGTTAGGTTCCCTTTATACAATAAATCGGACAACCGATTTTTTGAGACTTTCCGTATTTCCCCGGACATTTTGAACATGTTCGCCCATTTTTCCCGACACCTTTTCCATAGCATCAAATCCCTGTATGGAGCGGACAAGAAGACTTTGTGCCTCTTTTATGGCCTTGATCTGGCTTTCTACACTGGATTTCAGATCGACCAGAACATGCTTTGAAATGGAGGAGATTTCTTCGCTGATCGATCCGATACTTCCCTGGGCAGTCTGGTAGTCCCTTTCGCTTTCACGAACCATCATAACCGACTGCTCAAGCGATGTGGAAAGAGTGGCGATATCCGTCTGGACAGTCTGGACGATGGACTCGATGGTATTGATCGAGTGGCTGGTGGTTTCGGCGAGCTTTCTCACTTCATCGGCGACAACGGCAAATCCGCGACCCTGTTCTCCGGCTCTGGCCGCTTCAATGGCGGCATTGAGTGCCAAAAGATTCGTCTGGTCGGCAATCATCCGGATCTCCGTCACGATGTTCCCGATCTCTTCCGAGCGTTTGACCAGGCTCTCCATGGTTTTCTGTCCTTCAGTTATGCAGGTCGTCACCTGAAAGACCGAACCGAAGGCTCCCTTTATTGATAAGACGCATTCTTCGGAGGTTTCCTGGGCGCGCTTAGTACTGTCTGCCGTTTCTCCGAATATTCGTGACAGTGTCGATGCATCCTCAATCATCTGATCCGCCGTATGGGTGAAGATGGAAAACTCGTCTTTCAGCACTTCAAGTCTGTTTGTCAGCGTTGAAGAGCTCTCTTCAAGGTTGCCGGAGAGACCGTTGATTCCATCAACCTCACGATGGACAGAACGGATCAGTTCGGCCATCTGATGGATCGACTGATGCATTTCCCGGATGATCTGTCCAAACTCGTCCCTCTGATGATATTGAGATCCGCTATTGGCATTTACAAGGTTCCCCTTGGCCATTTCATCCATTTCTCTCTTGACAGTCAAGACACCTGCCGAAACGGAACGGATAATTCCCAATCCCAGAAAGAGGGTCGTTCCAATCAAGACAATCGAGAGGATAAGGGAGATCTTGATGGATCGAGAAATTTTCATGTTCGCTTTTGTGGCCAGATTGGTGACCAGATGTTCATTATAATTCTGGATCACCAGGGCAGAAGATCTGTAGGCATTGAAGTATTGGTGGAAAGAGCCTTTGTAGATCGACTGGGCCGCTATGGCCTGATTGGCAAACAGAAGCGCCCGGATCTGGATCTCCGCAAAATAGAAAGATTTCCGGGCAGCTTTCAGATGTTGCGCATAAACCTGTCCCGCCTGCCCAATCATCGAACTTGAAAGCTTTTCAATCAGCTTTTTGTCTTTTTGATCGAGATCCATTGTTTTTTTCAGAAGTTTTTTCCGTAAGTCCGGATCATTGGCATAGAGGGCGACTTCCAAGGCCCCTTGAAGAGCCTCCACATGGAATGTCAGACGGGAAGCAATATTGGTTGTTTCTTGAAGCGAGATCGATTCGGCCATGATCTTTTGGGTGTTCTGGAAAGAACGGAAGGTGACAACAGACGAGAAGAGAAGAACGAGAATAATGACGCCAAACATCACATAAAGTTTTTTCTTGATAGTCATTTGAGCTCCCATCAAAATTGGCTTTTATCCCATCAGGGATCGAGCGGAATTTACAGGTTGGGACGATCCGTTCAATCTATTGGGGCGGACTCAATCTGTTGGATCGATCGTCCCCTAACAATCTGGCAAACCCTGACTTCGATCAAAATGGTTCTGGTGGCCTCCTTTCCGGTTTCAAAACGAGCATTTGCTATGGGACGACAGATCTCCTGAAGATCCTTATCCAAAAACCTCTCATTCCCGTTCATGTTGGAAATTGGGAGGCTTTTTGGAATAAGTGTCAAGCACTTTCCGGAGAACAGATCACTTTTTTGAGATGAAGGACAATAGAACTCTTTTATGTTGAATGTCAATCTATCTTCAATATTGAATTTAATCATATTAAATATTTTTTTTAATTAACTTAAATAGTAAATAGTCAATTTTTTTATTATATCTATGGTTTTATTCTCTATTGAACTCTAGATC
>JAKCCY010000210.1 GCA_021838765.1 Nitrospirota bacterium | reverse complement strand
GCAAAAAGAATCGGTCAGGAAAGCACGACTGCCGGTCAGGAAATCGTTTCTTCGCGCAAAATCGCCCTCCGAAAAGCCATTCTCGAACTGAGAGGCCGGATGGGAAAAACGGAACGGGATATTTTGTCCAGAGAGATTAACAGAAGAGCCCTCTCTTTGCTCAAAACGATGACAGACGCCGGACAATTGAAGCCCGGGGCCATTATCCATCTTTTTCGCTCTTTTGGGGAAGAGGTCGACACATCGGATCTGCTGGAAAACATCAGAAAAATGGGCTTCAGGCTGGCCGTTCCCGTGATCTGCGAGGAAAACAGCCAAGGAGGTCTGGTACTTTCCATGATTGGAGAAGAGACCCTATGGAAGCCGGGACCGTTCCAGATCCCGCAACCGCAGCCGGTCATCCGGGTGGAACCGGATCTCATTTCGCTTTTTTTCCTCCCGGGGGTTGCCTTCGACCGCTTCGGGAGACGGCTTGGATATGGAAAGGGCTATTATGACCGGCTCCTCTCTGGACTGGACCCCGGAGTTCCCAGGATAGCGCTTGCCTTTTCCCTTCAGGTACTCGAATCGGTCCCATCCTCAGAATGGGATATTCCCGTGACCATGATCCTGACCGAAGAGGAGACCATAGACTGTGATTGACCAGAACAAGATTGCGGAAGGATTCAGGATCATTCTCGAAGGGCTCGGAGAAGATCTCCGGCGCCCCGGCCTTGAGGAGACACCCCGACGCGTGGCAGAACTGTACGCAGAAATCCTGGGCGGCATCCACGAGAATCCGGCCGAGCTCCTTCGACCGATCAGGGGAGAAGATTTTGACGAAATGGTCGCACTCGCCGGCATCCCGTTCCACTCCATGTGCGAACACCATTTCCTCCCCTTTTTCGGGAAAGGACATATTGCCTATATCCCGAGCGAAGGACGAATGACAGGGCTGTCCTCCCTCGCAAAACTCCTGGACATCTTTGGAAGGAGACCCCAGATCCAGGAGAGGCTGACCGCCGAGGTCGCAGACGCCATCATGGAAGGTCTCTCGCCCCAGGGAGTCATGGTCGTCCTGGAAGCCGAACACCTTTGCCTGTCCATGCGCGGGATCAAAAAGCCGGGCGTCCCCGTGGTGACTTCAGCGGTAAGGGGGATCTTCCGGAAAAACGCCAAGACCCGCCAGGAATTTCTCTCACTCATTTCGATGAAGAGCCACGGGTAGGCCCCCTACTCCGGGAGAGGGGCGCCCGAACCCCGCCCGAGAAGCCTCCGCTCTTCTCCGGAAAACCGCTCGACTGCGTAGGAAAAGGTCACCCTCGACAGTGACCCTCCATGATCCCGGAGGAATTTTCTGAGCCTTTCCGGATCCTTTTTTCCAGCCTCCCGGAGAACCCAGCCGACGGCTTTCTGAACAAGTGGTTCCCCGTCCCCGCAAAGCATGGTGGAAAGCTCGTAGGCCAATTCAAGATCTCCCCGTCTCACAGGCCACAGTGTCGAGACCATCGCCATTCTCCTGTCCCACATGCGGCCGCTGTTGGCAAGAAGGCTGATCCCGGACGTCATTTTTCCCATCGCAACAGACCCGATCAGCTCGGGGGAAAGATCATCCACGAGCTCCCAGTCATCGATCAGATGCCGATAGTCCAGAAACTCCCTGAAGATCCGCTCCTTTCCCGGGGCATCCTCCTTTCTGAAGTTTTCAAGAAGGACAAGGACACCGACCGAACGCACATCCATCACCTCCGAAGCAAGAAGCTCTCCGATTCCTGAAAAGGACATTCCCGCATATTTTTTGGCAATCCTGCGCCGAATGGCCTTTTTGACCCCCAGATACTGCCCCGGAGATCCGCTCTTTCTCCAGCCTGCATGAACCCTCGAAACCCCTTCATCGGCACAAGGCAAAAGCTCCGACAGAATTTGATCGGCCTGCATTTTGAAAACACCCCTTTCCGCTCAGGAAGAGTTCGACTTGAACTGTCTTCCCTCATCTCGATAAGATGGGCATGTCATGACGGTCCGTAAAACATAAGGCCGTCAAAACGGTTCCCGACAAAACACCAACAACCTCTTCAGGGGAGACCCATTGGCTACGATTCTCAACGGAAAAGAGCTTGCCGCCACATTGCGTGCGGAACAAACAGAAGAGATCAGGAATCTTGCACCCATGGCCGGTCGTCCCCCTGGTCTTGGAGTCATCCTGGTCGGAGATGATCCTGCCAGCCACGCCTACGTCAGGAACAAGAGAAACGCCTGCAAGGAAGCGGGAATCCATGCTCCCGAGATCAATCTCCCCCATGATACCACCAGGGAAACGGTGATGGAGTGGGTCGACAAACTCAATGCCGACCCCAAAATAGATGGCATTCTCGTGCAGCTTCCCCTCCCTCCCCACATTCCCAAGGACGACATTCTCCTGAGAATCGATCCGGAGAAGGATGTCGACGGATTCCACCCCATCAATGTCGGACGACTTGTTATCGGGGAAGACACCCTGGTCCCGTGCACCCCCACAGGGGTAATGACCCTCCTGTCCCGTTACGGCATTCCCGTAAAAGGAAAAAAAGCGGTTGTCCTCGGACGAAGCCTTATTGTCGGGAAACCGATGGCACTCCTCCTTCTGGCGGCCGATGCGACGGTTACCATCTGTCACAGTAAAACAGCCAACCTTGCGGACGAGACCCGGCAGGCCGACATCCTTGTCGCAGCTCTTGGGAAACCGCTCATGATCACGAAAGATTTCGTCAAGAAAGGAGCTGTCGTGATCGATGTCGGAATTTCCAGAAGCGAGAGCGGAAAACTCGTGGGAGATGTCGACTTTGAAAGTGTCGAGCCGGTCGCTTCGGCAATTACACCCGTTCCGGGAGGCGTTGGTCCCATGACCATCGCGACTCTTCTCCAAAACACACTGAAAGCCTACAAGAAACGACTTCACCTATCGTGATCAACCGGAGAACCCAATGAACTTCAGAGAAGCGCTCACAGCCCACACATTCATGATCACAGGGGAATGCTCCCCTCCCAAAGGGACTCTTGTCGGTCCCCTGCTTGAGCGACTTGTGGCACTTAAAGGACGGGTCCATGGACTCAACATCACAGACAACCAGACCGGTGTCATGAGGATGTGCCCCCTGGCCATGGGGATTCACCTCCAGTCGATCGGGATCGATCCCATCGTCCAGATCACTCTTCGGGACCGGAACCGGCTGGCCATCCAGTCGGACATTCTCGGGATGTCCTCCCTGGGTATCCGCCAGGCACTATGTCTCTCAGGAGATCCTCCGACACTGGGAGACCATCCGGAGGCCAAACCGGTTTTCGATCTCCCGACACCTGAACTCATCCGGGCCATTACGCTTTTAAACGGCGGGACGGATCTCTCCGGAAAAGATCTCTCCGGACCGACGGACATTCTCCCCGGTGCGGCAACCTCTCCTGAGGGAGATTTTGACGC
>JAKCCY010000209.1 GCA_021838765.1 Nitrospirota bacterium | reverse complement strand
GGACGACCCACTGGAAGGTCGTCAGGATCTTCGTCTCCTTGCCGTGCCGGGTCTTCCAGATGAACTCCCGGTCGTTGCCGCATTTGCCACAGCAGAACGGTTTCACGCTCCGGGCCATGGCCAGTTCTCCATATCCGATCAGGGCCTTCTGGAGAAAGTCCGTCAGGATCTTCGGTAACAGCGTACAGAAGGCTGCCAGAAGCGTCGTCAGCCGGCAATCCGATAGAAGAACCCGGAATTGACAGTCAAATTCCACCGTGATATCTGTTTCTCGTGGGGTCACTCCCATATCGCCCTTTCTTTTGTGTGAAGAGATTCTTGGTCGAAGCTCTTACACATCTATAAAGAAGGGCGATTTTTCTTTCAAGGTCTCCCAATATCTACGCTACCAAAGCATTGCTCGCCAGTGCGCGACGAGCCTCGCGCGCAATCTCGATGGTGGCCACATTCGCCATATCAAGCCCCCCGGTAGAGAGTGTTGATGACGGTGATCAGATCATCAAATTGAAATTCCATGCCTTCGAGCCTTCGTGCCGTAGTATAGGCCGGATGGGGAGCATTTGCAGACATCCAAGCAACACGCCCGGCTTGAGCGGGAATTTGACCACACGTATAGCCAACACCGTCATGCCGATTCGCACCCCGAAATCCTTCTCGCCAAAACTTGAGTAGCGCTTCCTGCCACGACTGTGCTCCAGGCGTATCGTACTCCCCCAATAGATTGATGAGTTCGCGGACACCCGACGGCTTTAAACCGCCTTTCGAAAGCTTTTCGTGCGCTTCCTTGATTTTAGTGCTGTTGTTACGGGTAAGACATTTGGCCTCAAGTACGAGGATGTCCGTGATGGTGTTCTCGCTGTTCTTTCGGAACGCTAGGCCGTCATCGCCGGTACGGCCTGGGCGGCGTTCGGGAACCTGATCTGGATCTAAAGCTTCTCCAGTGAGAAGGCGTTCGTTGATCGTATCGAGATGCTGAAATTCTTGATCATGAAAACGGAAAAGAAAAGCGGGGATAACCCAGTCGGCATGCCCCAGAGCCCCCCAGTGCTCGACAGCTAAAACCGCAAGTGTCTCTCCAAAATAGCCCTGCAAAGTGATGCAATTGAGCATCGCCGGAAAGTTTGCTGCTGGGTCGACCACGGAATTGTTGAAGGGCGAGAGGTCGTCTTCGAATCCACGTCGAATCCGCCGGCGTGCATCCTCGAACGCTTCATCTATATAGGCAATGAGTTCATCTTTGATTGCCATTAAGCTGGCAGGATTCTCACGCCAGACCCTCAGATGGTAACGCGTATGAGAACTGGCCAAATGTTGATCAACTAGCCATTTGTTCAAAAGGATGGGTGTCAGACGCCGAGAGCGAATCATGTCAAGACGATCCTCCAAAGATCGGAATTACTACCCTTTTCCTCTTTAGCTTAAGCTGCTCCATGTTTGCTATTTCAATACCCTCACTGTGACAGTACATGTTTTTGATCAATCTTTTCTATCTTTTACAGGGAGAGCCGTTTTTATTCGTTCAATGATTTTATAAACGGCTTGTCGTGACAAGCCGGTTCTCCTGGCAATCTCGGTTTTGGACAGACCTTCACCCAAGAATCTTTGGACTTGATGCTCGTGAACCTTTGCATGTCGGGAACGTTCTTTTCCCCGTCCCGGAAACGGATGTTCTCCCCACCATCGTGTCCATAATTCATATCGCTCCAATATGCCCCATAACACACCCTCACTGGTCTCTGGGTGATCGATCAATAAATCTCTCTCTTCCTGGGATTCAGATTCAAAGGCAGCCAAGGTCTTTTCAACAAAATTCGGCCATCCTTTTCTCAAAGATTCCCAACAGTGAGTCTCATCCATGCGCATTGCCGATTTTGGCATCTTCTCCCGGATAACAGAGGAGGCTGCGGGATCGGTCCAGTGGAATTCGACCGGCCGCTGAATGCGAATCCTACCTCCCAGTAAACCCGGTCCGGAACGGCAATAATAGGGGATGGCGTAGTCCAAATTTTTTCGATCAGATCTTTTAACCCAAACGCCTAACCTTTTCAGATGAGACTGGAAGCGTGTGTAGACCGCGGGATGTTCGACCTGGGAATGGTTCGAACAATATTGACGGGGAGGGTCCACTCCTCTCCAGCAGAAGTAGCAGGAAACAGGCCCTGAAGTTTTTTTCAAGACTTGCTTTGTCTTCTTTTCATTTAAGGCCGCATCCAGATCATTTTCGACATAAATAAGAAGGTCTATTAGGTCATGAAGCAAGCGGGAGGCGGGAGAGTCGTCAAGCCATTGGCTCATGGAACGCGGGGATCCTCCATAGTCAGAAAGCTCCCTGCTCAGGCGGTATTCGGGTTTTTGATGATTGTAGAGAGCGAGCCAATTTTTGACCGCTTCCTGAACCGGGAGGAGCTTATCGAGATGTTTTTCGACAGCTTGGACTAGCAAAACATGGGTATCCTGAGACTTTCTTATCGGTTTTTTAATGGGAAGCAGATCCGAGACAAGGTCTTGGAACGCTTGGGCAACTGCCGGATCGAAGCGGGAAATTGCATCCGGATATCCTAGTAACCAGAAGTATTCTTGAATGTTTTTACTCATGGCCTACAGCCTTCCCCATTTTACCCTCATGAATTAAAGATGGGGAAAGTGTAACCAAAAACGCATAGTATTTCAATGAGTTACATCTTTAATTGTCTATTTAAAACTAATAATATTTATTAAGTTGACATTTGTTTGGACTGCAGGATATAGTTTCTCCATGCTTCGCATCACCACAAAATAAAGGCGTCCGGGGCGGTAACCCCGAACGCCAGAATTTCCACCCCACACAGGCCCCTAGCTTTGCGCGGCGGGAGCCAAACGACAAGGATGGACGAATGAATTCTACACTAGATTGTTTTGAATTGTCCGGTCCGGCGAGAATTCGGGCAATGTTTCACCCAAAACTAAAAATCTCCTTGGCAGATGCGGGCCGCGTACTCGGGCTCAGTTATACTCGCGTTTTTCGTCGCCTCCAGGAAGGAACACTGGCCCTCTCTGTCCAGACGGACGAGAACGGGCGTCGGTTCATTCGCGTGGACGATCTTTGCGCCTATCTTTACCCCGAGTCCATCGCAAGACCGACCGTGATCCCCCCAGCAACAAGGCGCGGACCTGGGAGACCACGAAAAACAGGGGGATTCTGATGCTCTCCCCCGCCAACGGGGGAGTCGGAACATCATTTCCGGACTGGCATTCCGTTTTTGTCGCCTTTGGTATCGATGTTCCGCCCAACCCCATGCGCCATGGCTCCTGCCCCGTCTGTGGGGGCAAAGACCGGTTCAGGTTCGATAATAGGAACGGGTCCGGCAGCTGGTTTTGCAATCAGGGGAATTCGACACACAAGCGTGGAAAACGAGCCGGTGACGGGTTTGCGCTTGTTGCCGAATTCCTCGGTATCTCTCGCCGGGAAGCGGT
>JAKCCY010000208.1 GCA_021838765.1 Nitrospirota bacterium | reverse complement strand
GGGACCGAATGACCGAACTGCCCATGTCGGATACTATCTGGTCGACCGCGGACGAGATCAGCTCGAGCTCTCCGTCGGTTGTCGCCCTTCATGGAGAATGAGGGCCAGACGGGCAAACCGGCATCATCGCCTGATCGTTTACCTGACCCCCGTTCTGAGCTTCACCGCCCTTGCGACATTCCTCATGTTTTTTCATGTTGGCGATGCAGGTTTTCCCATATGGCAAGGCTGGTTCTTTGGAATAACCGGTGCAATCGGATTTTCCTCCCTGGCTGTTTCGCTGGTGAACCAGATCGTCCCTCTTTTCCTGACGCCGCGCTCGTTGCCGAGACTGGATTTTTCCAAAGGAATTCCTTCCGACTGCCGCACGATGGTGGTTGTCCCGACATTGCTGAGCACCTCCCGGGAGATTGATGATCTTCTCGAAGCCCTGGAAATCCGATATCTCGGAAATCGCGACCCGAACCTCTTCTTTGCGTTGCTGACGGATTTTCACGATTCGCCCGAGCGAACCCTGCCAGAAGACGACGCCCTGCTCTCCCGTGCGGTCGAAGGCATTCACGCGCTCAATGAGCGTTATCTGGAAGATCGCGCATGCATTTTCTACCTCTTCCATCGGCCACGGGTGTGGAATCAGTCAGAACAGGTCTGGATGGGATATGAGCGCAAACGCGGGAAACTCGAAAACTTCAATTCTTTTTTGAGGGGAGAGGGAAACTCCGCTTTTTCGGAGGTCGTCGGAGATCAGGGCATCCTCCCTTCGATCAGATATGTCATTACCCTGGACACCGATACCCAATTGCCCCGCGATACGGCACGACCATTGATAGCGACTATCGCGCATCCTCTCAATCAGGCGGTCTACGACCCACTCAAGGGACGCATTGTCGAAGGCTATGCCATCTTGCAGCCTCGCGCGTCGAACAGCCTGACCAGTGCGGGACGGTCACTGTTTACCGAACTGTTTTCGGGGGAGTCCGGAATCGATCCCTACACCAGGGAGGTTTCGGATATCTATCAGGATATTTTCGGGGAAGGCGCGTTCATCGGAAAAGGCATCTACGATGTGGATGCTTTTCGGAAGGCTGTCGACGGACGCTTTCCGGAAAATCTTGTTCTCAGCCACGATCTTCTCGAAAGCGGCTATGCCCGTTCGGCGCTGGTGACCGATATCGAGTTCATTGAAGATCTTCCCGCCAGTTTCATGACCGACGCCAGCCGAAGGCACAGATGGATTCGTGGCGACTGGCAGATTGCCGGCTGGCTTCTTCCCTCCGTTCCGGGACCTCCTTCTGTTGACGAATCAAAGTCGAAACGACAGACAAACCCCCTCAATGCCCTGTCGATCTGGAAGATCTTCGACAACCTTCGCCGGAGTCTCGTCCCGCCATCGCTTCTTGCCTTTCTCTCAGGGGGTTGGCTGTTTGGACCGGGACCCTCGACCTTTTGGACATTGCTGGTTGTGGGTGTGGTGTTTTTGCCAAACTCCCTGGTTGCCGCCATCGAACTCATCAGAAAGCCCCATGAGCGTCCATGGATGCTCCATCTGAATCTGACAGGAAGATCCGCCGGGCGTCTTATCCTGCTCGCGTTGATCACGCTGTTTTTTTTACCCTACGATGCGCTGATCTGTCTTGATGCCATCTTGTACTCCACCATAAGGATGCTGTTTAGCCAGCGCGGATTAATGCTCTGGCACCTGCAATCCTATACAAGCCGCAATGGCCGGCAATCACTTCCCGATTTTTTCAGGGAGATGTGGGTCGGCCCCTCATTCGCCCTGATACTGGCTTTCCTGCTGAGGGGAAAACCGGAGGCTTTGTTCTTCTGTTCGCCCATTCTGATCTTGTGGATGACATCCCCGGCACTGGCCTGGTGGATCAGCAGGCCAATACCTCCTCCCGTAACGGATTTGACTCTTGCCGAGCAGGTGTTCATCCGCGCTGCAGCCCGTCGAACGTGGCGCTTTTTTGCTGACTTCGTATCGCCAGAAGATAACTGGCTACCCCCGGACAATTTTCAGGAATATCCCTCCCCGGTCATTGCAAGCCGAACTTCGCCAACAAATATCGGCATGTCCCTACTGGCCCATCTGGCAGCGCATGATTTCGGCTATATTTCCGCCGGAGAATTTCTTCTGCGCTCCAATAACATTCTCTCTTCCATGGAAAAGCTTGAGCGCTACCGGGGCCATTTTTACAACTGGTATGACACCAGAACACTAAAACCCCTCACTCCGCAATATGTTTCTTCTGTGGACAGCGGCAATCTCGCAGGATGCCTTTTAACCTTTCAGGCAGGCTTGGAGGAGTTAAAGGATCGGCCAGTTCTGTCTTCGAGCGCTTTCCAGGGGTTGCGGGATACACTGCAGGTCCTTTCAGAGCTCGTGCCCCCCTCCTTTGCACCTCAACTTTCAAAAAAAATCCGGGCCATTTTGACCACACTGGACGCATCATCGCTGGAGGAAGCGACGAAAACGCTCTCCGGGGCCGATCTCCTGCTGTCGGAGATTCACCGGTTCAGCGGACGACTCGTACAATGGTTGCCGGCAGATCTTGGCATCGACGAGGAGGTTTATTACTGGGCCCAGGCATTCGACCAGCAAAGCATCGCCCTTCAGGAAGACATCAGGGGGTTGGTTCCCGATTTAAAACAGTTCGATCGGATACCGACCCTGTCCGAGATCTCCCGGGAGATCTCGGGTGGTCTTCCGATGGAGCGGCTCCGGATCATTGACAGTTTGGTGGAGCGTTGTCGAAAAATGGCAACGATGGATTTTGAATTTCTCTACGATGCATCCTCCAACTTGCTGAGCATCGGCTACGATGTGGGCGAACGTCGTCGCGATCCGTCCTGCTACGATCTGCTGGCATCGGAATCGCGGCTGGCCAGTTTCCTGCTTATTGCCGAAGGTCAGGTACCGCAGAAACACTGGTTCTCGCTCGGCAGACTGCTGACAAGCCATGGAGGGCAAGTGTGCCTGATTTCCTGGAGCGGCTCGATGTTCGAGTACCTCATGCCGGTTTTGCTGATGGCCAGCTACGAAAACACATTGCTGGACCAGACCCTTAAAGCGGCCGTATCGCGACAAATGGAATACGGTCGCCAACGAGCCGTTCCGTGGGGGATATCCGAATCCTGCTACAACATTGCCGACATCCATCACGTCTATCAATACCGGGCCTTTGGGGTTCCGGGGCTTGGGTTCAAAAGAGGGCTGGGGGACGATCTTGTCATCGCACCATACGCCAGCGCACTGGCGCTCATGGTCATGCCAAGGGAGGCGTGCCGCAACTTGCAGGCGATGGCCTCAAACGGGCTCCTGGCCTCTTACGGATTCTACGAATCGATCGACTACACCCCGTCACGGGTTCCGAGAGGCAAGAACCACTCTATCGTGCAGACATTCATGGCGCATCATCAAGGAATGAGCCTGTTGGCCTTTGCGCATATTCTGCTTGAT
>JAKCCY010000207.1 GCA_021838765.1 Nitrospirota bacterium | reverse complement strand
TGTTTGTGCAACCTGTGCCTTGAGTGGAAGAACATCGAATGATAATTTCTGCCGAATGTTTTCAAAGCACTTTGCTACGACCGCTACGGTTTTTTCCTGAAGGGCATTTCCCTCCCGGATGGCATGAGGGGAGTTCATGTCAAGGGTCTGGAATTCCGGAGCTATTTCACTTGCTTTAGAGGAAGCTGTTTCTGGGTGGTCGTTCTTGTCATCCCGTTTGCGAGAGGGAGCCTGTTTCTCCTCAGATTCATCTGCGGCATTGATGGTGACCATCCTGATGCCGTTTTCCTTGAGCTTTCTGATTTCCTCGTCGGACCGAATTTTGAACCGGTGGAAGAGGATGTTTGTCTCAAGCCAGCTCTTGTCGAGCGCTACGACTTCCATTCCGACCGTCAGGCTGTCGACGGGAATTATTTTATCCATAGCGCTTGTCCCCTGATATCACCAAAGGAATCCGTTTCTCATAACGTCTGATCGAGAGGGAGCCAGAAGTTCACTGGGAATTCTGAAACTGTTTGAAGCGTATTATATGATCTTTTTTATTTTTCTTCTTGACTTATTTTGTCTGTGTTGATCTCAAACTGCAACGGGAAAACGGAGTCGTGTTTGAGGTCATAGAGGAGTATCTGGCAAGTATGTAGAAAAGAGTTTGTATCGGGGTGACTTGTTTGTCAGGATCAGGTTCTTGCAAGGTTCTTTCTTTGGGCTTTTCTTTTTGCAGGCAAGTCATTAGTCTTTTGATCATTGTTTGACCCATTCATTTTCCTGCCAGGTCTTGTTAAAGGAATTCCAAATGAAAATCTTTAGGGTCCGGTTTTTTTGTTTGTTTGCGATATTGATCCCTATTGTCCTCTCCTTCCCTGAAAAAGGGTTTGCCTATCCCGGATTTTCCAGGAGTTACGATTTCCCTTGTGCTTTTTGTCACATCCAATGGCCAAAGCTGAATGACAATGGAAACATATTCAAGGATCGGGGCTTCATGCTTTCAACGACAGGTCGCGGAAATGGCCTGGATATGACGTTTTCAGATCCGGAAAACCAGAATTACTTTCCTGTCGGTTTTCGCATGAGCGAGTCCTATGACATGAGTGCGGTCAATGGAGTATTGTCTGGGCAAAAAACCAATGGCGGATGGGCCAATGGAGCCAACTCACAAAATCCATGGAGCCTTGAATCCGGTGGTCTTCTGAACCCCTGGATCTCCTATTGGGTGGAACCGGGTTTCCTTGCTGGCGGTTCCTTCGGGATTACAAAACTCTGGATCCGGTTTGATGATCTTTTTCATTCGACATGGTTGAATCTTTATGCCGGTCAAGAAAGCGTCGACTCGCCGTTTTCAGCGCACCGGTCGGTTTCGATCGGAACGGCATCTCCCTATACGATGTATGACTATCAGCCGGGAACTGCAGAAATTGTTACAAATTCTGGTGCGCAAAATGCCGGGTTTTCTTTTGTCAATCCCGTTGGTGCCTATTTTGACGGAGATCGATTCCAGATGGGGCAATCGGTCACTTCCATTCGTTACTTTGGCTACCAGTTCGAAAACGGTTGCGGGACCAGACGATCCTTTTCCGTCAACCCTTGTGAAACTCGTCTCGATGTGAGCTTTATTCCCAATTCTTCCTTGTATTCGTCTTCGAACTCACAGGGCGTTTCTGGCGGCAGCGCGTCCCAGACCGCAGCGACTCCTCCTGTCTACTCCTTGAATAGTTCTCCAAACAACGGATTTTCCTACTTTGTTCATCTGACCCAGTCGTTTGGTGGCTGGGGAGCAACATCGGGGGAGAGGGTGGGACTTTTCTCATATGTGGGAGAGGGGAGCTCTGCCGGTGTTTCGGGAGGGAACTCTCCGGCCACTGTCTTTAGCAGGGAGGGGGTGGATTTCTCCCTTAACCCTGTTCCCAGGGGAGGTCTGAATCTTTTTGGAGCATGGGAGATTGTTCAGGATCCAACCGGAATGATCCAGGTCAATCCTTCTTTTCTGGGAAGCGCCATTCCTGTTTCGGGACTTTCTTATATGACATGGTTTGTCGAAGCGGACTGGCAACCTGAATTTTCAGGTTTCCTTCCTTCGGACGGAACCGGATCGAATATGATTTCTGCAATCTACAACCAGCTCAACATGATTGAGCAGCCGGCGTTTTCCGGAGGAAATCGTGTCGAACTGCCTGGAAACTTCAATGATGTTCTTTCGTTCACACTGCTGGACCGGTACAGTCTTTGGCAAAGTGAACGGGCTGCTGTTTCGGTCTATGCACAGTATCAGTGGCTGTTGAACGATGGCGTTTCAGGTCTGCTCGGGGGATTTTCATCCAATGGCGTTCAGATGGGGGGAAACCACCAGACTGCATCTTATCCGGGTTCGCTCTTCGGAAACGTAACGGCCAGCAATTTTTCCCTGGGGGTGGACTTTGCCTACTAAATGGAAATATGGGTGAAATGCTCTACCTCCTTGTGGCATAATTTTCAGGAAATCCAGTAAACAACCTTTGTACTGATTGATTCTTGTCCGGACAAGACTTCCGACATGTTCCATTCCCATGATCGGGATGGGAACGGTCTTGCCACCTTTCAAGCGAACTCCGCATCAAAAAGTGATCGTCGGAGACCAACCCCAATGGAGGATAAATTGATTCGTCGAGCTATTTTTCTGTCCGGGATGCTTCTGGCGTTTTTGTTCATTGGGCATGATAAAGAAGCTTTTGCCCTTGCCCCGCCAGATCCGGTTGATGGCAAGGTCGTCTACAATCATTATTGCGTGGCATGCCATGGTCCCCAGGGTAATGGTCAGGGGCTTGCTGCGCCGGCAATGTTTCCCCATCCTGCCAATTTCACGGACCCCAATCTCTGGAAGGGGCGTTCAGATGCTTTTTTCATCAATGTGATCACCAACGGAAGAAAAAGGGTCATGCCGCCCTGGTGGGATGTGATTACCGCCCAGGAGATCCAGGACGTCTATGCTTATGTCAAGACAACATTTAAACCAAAGTGATGTCAGGTCCTTTTCGGGAGATCTGGCCGCAAGCCGTTAAAGTGAGGTGTTTGTGAGTTCTGATGGGAGTATCGTCTGCAAATTAGCCGGAATCGTCCCTTTTGAGGAGAATGTCCGGTTGTTCAAGTTTGATACAGGTGGGGTAGACTTCACCTTTCAGCAGGGGCAGTTTATTTCCTTGTCGGGGGCTGACGGGAAGTCTTCCTATTTTGCCATCGCCAGTCCGCCATCGGCGAAGGGAGGCTTCGAGATACTGGTCAAGCGTGGCAACTCCACGACGGAGTACCTGTTCTCCCGTTCCGTGGGAGACGCGGTTACTGTTTCGGGGCCTTTGGGCAAAGGTTTTGCACTGGATCCGTATGTTGGAAAAAATCTGCTGTTTGTTGGAGTGGGAACAGCCATTGCCCCTCTTCGCTCCACGTTGCTTGCCGCACTTGAGCGAAGGAGCGATTTTAACCGTATCTCTTTTCTTTTTGGAACAATGACTC
>JAKCCY010000206.1 GCA_021838765.1 Nitrospirota bacterium | reverse complement strand
CTTGAAACGGCAGGAAAGGATCCTGAATTTTTTGACGCGCCAACACGTGTTCCCGATGACCTGATCGCAGAGATGGGCGGGGCCTGACGATGGCCGGCTTCATCCATTGCTGCTCAACATCCGGAAGTTCTCCATGGCTCTTGATCTCCCCGGCGTCGGCTGCGGGAAGAATGTCAACTCTGCTGAACTGTTAATCGGAAAGGGAAAAAATGACGTTATCGGTACCTCACGGAGGATCTCTCGTGATCAACTCCGTGGATCCGCAGGAAAAGGACTCTCTTCTCAGGGAGTTGAAAAAGGCTCCATCCGTGACACTGGATCCACGGGAGATCTCTGACCTTATCTTATTGTCCGAAGGAGGGCTTTCTCCTCTCGATGGTTTTATGGATGAAGCCGCATGGAGTTCCGTTGTCGAACGAATGAGGCTTCCTAATGGTCTCCTCTTTCCGCTTCCTGTTGTTTTGCCTGTTCTTGAAGCGCTGGCAAAAACATTGAAGAAGGGGGATCTGGTCGCCTTGAAGGATGAGCATGGAAAGATCCTGGCCGCCCTCAATGTCAGCGATGTGTACAAGCGGGATATCAGGAAAGAGGCCCGGGAGGTCTATCGGACGGAAGATCCGGCTCATCCGGGGGTGAGCTATCTTTTATCCGTTTCGCCATATGCTGTGGCAGGAAAGGTTCGCGTTGTCGAAAATCTGTCAGGAGGCGTTTTTTCCAACAGACGGATGACCCCGACAGAGACGAGAAATCTTTTCAACCATCACAGCTGGTCGACTGTTGTTGGTTTTCAGACCAGAAATCCCATTCACCGAGCCCATGAGTATATTCAGAAGTGCGCGCTCGAGCTGGTCGATGGTCTCCTTCTCCACCCGCTGGTAGGAGAGACAAAGGAGGATGATGTTCCGGCTTCCGTGAGGATGGATTGCTACGAGGCCCTCTTGTCCCGGTACTATCCTTCCAACCGGGTTGTTCTTGGCGTTTTTCCCGGTTCGATGAGATATGCGGGCCCGAGAGAGGCCCTTTTCCACGCCCTTATTCGCAAGAACTACGGGTGTACCCATTTTATTGTCGGTCGGGATCATGCAGGGGTTGGTTCTTATTATGGCCCTTTTGAGGCACACGACCTGTTAAAGGAGTTTGATTACGACGATCTGGGAATTGTGCCCATCTTTTTCGATACGGCATATTATTGCCGGTCCTGTGAAGCGATGGCTTCCCACAAGACCTGTGGACATTCCGAGGACTCAAGGGTTCTTCTGTCAGGGACACAGGTTCGAAAGATGCTTCGTGAAGGAATCGCTCCGCCTCCGGAGATGACCAGGCCTGAAGTGGCCAAAATCCTGATCAGCCATTACACCAAAGCGGCAAACACTGCTTCCTGAACATCTCCCACCATTTTGCCGGAAGGATCTTTTCCTTCCGGTTCCTCCTCTGAATTTTTCGAAATGCTGTGATCTTCACGGGATGTCTTTTGGTTTGACCCCAGACTTTTTTTGGGGGAAAATTCTGTCGACAACCATGGACGAATATCAGATTTTGACAGAGAGGAACAGTTGAGATGATTCAGACGAAGGGTTATGCGGCAATGGAGGCAGGGCAGCCTCTTGTACCTTTTTCCTTTTCGAGAAGAGAGCTTGCTCCCAACGATATTCTGGTCGAGATCCTTTATTGCGGGATTTGTCACTCGGATATCCATCAGGTTAAGGATGAATGGGGCGGCGCAACCTTTCCCCTTGTTCCCGGACATGAGATTGTGGGTCGTGTTGTCAGGACAGGGAGTGCTGCAAAGCGTTTTGCTGTCGGCGATGCTGCCGGCATCGGCTGTTTTGTTGATTCCTGCGGAAGTTGCCAGTCTTGCAAGGAAGGGTTGCAGCAGTACTGTACGGGGGGGCTGGTCTGGACTTACAACTCGAAGGACAGGGACGGGAATTTGACCCAGGGCGGATATTCCCGCCATATCGTGATTCGGGAAGACTACGCGCTCAGGATTCCGGACAATCTGTCCCTTGAAACAGTTGCCCCCCTATTGTGTGCAGGAATCACAACATACTCTCCCCTTCGAAGGTTCAAGGTCGGAAAAGGGACCCGGGTGGGTGTCATGGGCCTTGGAGGTTTGGGACACATGGCTGTCAAGCTTGCGTCGAGAATGGGAGCGGAAGTGACCGTGCTTTCTCATTCCCCGAAAAAGGAAGCTGACAGCAAGGCACTCGGAGCAACCGGGTTTGTCAATACCAAAGATTCTTCTGCCGTTGCCCGCCTTTCTGAAACGCTTGACGTGATTATCGACACCATTTCAGCTCCGCATGATCCCAATCTCTATCTGGGGCTTTTAAAACGCGACGGAGCAATGGTTCTGGTCGGTGTTCCCGAGTCTCCTCTTGCCGTCCATGCTTTCAGCCTCATAGCCAGACGGAGGACCCTGACGGCCTCCTTGATCGGCGGTCTTTCGGAAACACAGGAGCTTCTGGATTTTTGCGGAAAAGAAAATATCGGTGCGGATGTCGAGGTCATTGCTGCAGATGAAATCAATAAAGCTTATGACAGGACCCTGGCTGGCGATGTCCGCTACCGTTTTGTTATCGATATGAAATCGCTGGATTGAAAAATGCCGGAGAAGTCCTGTCAGGTCCAGCGCAATCTGGCACTTGGCATCCGTAGTTTTTCTTTCAGGACGAGAATGAGGGGGATTCTGGTCTCCCTCGTCTCTTTCGCTTTTCTTCTGTTTGTTCCTCACATTTCCTATCCCCTGACAAAAAAGGAAGCAGTACTGCTAGCCCATAAAGCTGAAGTGGGGGGATCACCAATCTTTCCTGCAGTTGACCCGACTTGCCAGAGATGGAGATATCTGGTCCCAAATCGTTTTGGGTGATTACTACTTGAGAGGCAAAAACGGCAGGAAAGATCCGGCGGCCGCTTTCAGATGGTATCTGGAGGCGGCCAGAACGGGCAGCCCTGTTGCGGAAACCAACGTTGGAGCTGCCTACTTCTATGGAGAAGGTGTCCAGGCAAACTATCTGATTGCAAGGGATTGGTTCCAGAAAGCGGCCGATCAGGGTTTCGTCAACGGGGAAAGCTGGATGGGAACACTTTATGCTTCCGGGCTCGGTGTCTCAAAAGATATTCCCGAGGCGGTCAAATGGTACCGAAAGGCGGCATCGGGGGGAGATGCCGGTGCTGCGACGGATCTGGGCGTGATCTATCAGGATGGTCTTCTGGGCCGGAAGGATTTTTTAAAGGCAAGAAAATGGTTCAGGGTTGCAGTGTCGAGAAATGATCCTCAGGCGATGGCAATGCTCGGGTCCCTCTACAAGTATGGACAGGGTTCGAACAGTTCACTTGAAATCTATTTATAGCTAATCTATACTTTCCATTATGGATAGATATGTAGCGATAGGAGAAGCCTCCGAAGCACTGGGTGTGTCGATTACGACGCTGCGGCGCTGGGAGGCCGAAGGCAAGCTGATACCGGAGCGCACAGCGGGACGGCAGCGCCGGTATGACCTTGCCAAACTCAAGCCGGAGT
>JAKCCY010000205.1 GCA_021838765.1 Nitrospirota bacterium | reverse complement strand
ACGGAAGACTCAGGCGGACACGGCTTTATCGCCGAAAATGCGATCTCTCCATCCGGACAGCTTTACCCATCTTCTCCAGCCCCCATCTCGACGGGAGGAGCAACCTCAAGCACCAAGGACACAGGTCCCGTAACCTTCGTCCTCGATCCCTCTGCCTCGCTTGCTTTTGCCCTGAACAGCAATTCTACATCTACAGTTTTCAATCCCGGCTCAATCGAATCCTATAACACCTCAAGCGCCCAATCGTCGACCGGGATCCAGTCGGTCTCCTATACCGCTACAGGAACCAACCCCTCCAGCATGGCCATCGATCCCGGAGGGAACTATCTGGTCGTCGCCGACCACGGAAGCAGAAGCGGAAGCACACCAGGAGATGTCAAGATTTTCCAGATCGGGTCAACTGGCACTCTTTCCGGGCCAACGACAATATCACATACTTCAACCTGCCCGAATCCCGACAAAATCGTCTTTCCTCCCTCGGGGTCAAACGGGACATCTTCCGATATTTTCTATGTCGTCTGTTCATCCCCGGAGTTGATCTCATCCTCACCCCCAACCCCGGCTCTTTACCGATGCACGATTTCAGGAACGTGTTCGCCGATAACGCTTTCTGGACTCTCCTCTAGCAGCAACGCCATCTCCAACATGGAATTCGCCTCCAACGGAACAGCGTTTCTTCCCGGGGAAACGTATACTTCTTCTTCTTACAGCGCCTTTCTCATTACCTGTACGGGGGCACCACTTTCTTCTTGTTCAACTTTAAGTTCAATTTCATCTACAACAGGTACGGCGCCCGCCGGAGACTTTGCGATCGATAACGCCACCTCCCCCCCAACTGCCTTCATCGGAAACTACAGTACCAACTCCTCAGGCAGCATTTCCAATCCCGGAATTTTCTTCTCCTGCACGACTACCAGCTGCGCTTCATCAAATCTTTCATATTCTTCTTCCGGCGCAGCCACCTTTCTTGCCACCAACCCCGGACAAACGAATCTCTATATCGTTTCCACCGCAGCTCCACTTCCAACAACAACATCGAACATTCCCCACACTCCTTCCGGCACCATCTTCACCTGCCCTCTTCCCTCCGCTTCATCTTGTACTCCGACAGGAACAACGGCTAATGCTCCCGTTGGCATCACCTTTGCCCCGTCGGGAAAATTTGCTTTTGTTCCCACATGGTCCGGAACGATCTCCATTTTTCAGGTGGGAGCGAACGGCTTGCTGACCCCCGCAGCGAGCCCCACCGTTACAACAAACAACCTGAACCTTCAGGTGGTCGTCCCATAGAAGATCTTGAAAAGAGACAGGCAGTATTGAGGGATCGGTCCAGAACAGCAGGATAAAGGAAAAAAACGCCAGGATCTTCTAGGCCAGAAGATCCCGGGACAGATTTGAACAGGACTCTTTCATCTGATGGATAATCCGGATCATCTTCGACTCAGGCTCTCCGTAAGGATCCGGAATATCGATTCCGGCTTCATGGGACCAGGCGCCGAGACGAACCGCCTTGACAAGGGCCGACGGATCGAAATCGGACAACTCCCGATCATTTCCCTCATCCATGATCACCACAAGATCCGCCCACGAAAGATCCCCTTCATTGACAAGAGACGACCGGTGGTCGGAGAGGTCGATCCCTTCCTTTTTCGCAAGTCGGGCATACTCCCGCGGAGACTGCCTCAAAATCCGCGGAATAAACCCCGACGAGCGGATCACGAACCGGTCGGGAGGAAGGAGCTCCTTCAGACACGCCTCCACAAGAGGACTTCGGCAGATATTCCCATGGCACAGAACCAGAATATTGAGAGGCGTCCTGGACTTGGCAATCGAGCGCAGTCTTTCAACCGATTCCCGGCGAAGAGATTCACCGCCGGTCGTTCCCGAAGACCGGAATAAACGCTTCCCGACCATCCGTCCCACCGTCGAGACCGTCCTTCCAAGGGTCCGCCCCATCTCCGAAAGAGTCGGAACCGGATCCGAAAGAAACAAATGATCCCAATGATCTTTCCCCGTCAAGAATCGGGAATACTCCAGGATCGTTCTTCCCAGGGGATGGGTCTTCGTATAGGGATCGGTCTTGTCCGCCAGAAGGTTTCTCTTGAACCAGGCGAATTCCATGCTGAACCTTCTCGAATACACCCCCGCACGGTAGGGTGTCTGGAAGACAGGCTCACCCGAATAAGCCCGGATCAGGGAAAGAGGGAAATCGACCCCGGAGCGGTACGACAACGGAAGAGATCCCCAGAACCGGCCATTGACCTCCATCAGGGAATAGGCATCCCCCTCCATCTTGTACTCCACCATGGCCACGCCCGTCCATCTGGCCGCCTTCACCAGCCTCCTGGCCGACTCGAAAAGGGCCGGCGGAGGCTCGATCGATACCCGGTAGGTACCGCCCCCTCCCGTCAGGGGATATTCGTGCATCCGGCGATGGGCAAAAAACAGAAGGATCTCCCCCTCCCGGCACAGAAGCTCGATCCCGACACCATCTCCCGGCTCATAGCCCTGGATCAGGACATCCCCATAAACGGCCCAGTCGGTGACCGCCTCGAACAGTTCTTCCGGATTTCTCACCAGACGGGCATCGAGATCGAACCCGACATCGCCCATCCAGACTTTGGACTGTGAGGTTTTCACATAATACGGAAAAGACACAAAATCGTCCGGGTTCCATTTTCCCTCCCGAACAATCACCGTTTTCGGAACGGGAACACCGGAGTCTATTGCGAGCTGAAGAGTTTTAATCTTGTCGAAAAACAGGGAAAAGGTCTCCTCCGGAGGAAGGATGACCCCCGGAAGAGGTCTTTCCTTCGCAATCTCCCGGATGGGATAGATCGTCAGATCCGATGCGGGGATCACATAATCAAAGGCTTCGGGGTTCCAGATATTCAGAAACCAGTCCTGAAACGATCTCTTGCTTTTTAGAGGATCGGGATAGACAGAACGGCCATGCAAATAGCGGGAACGAAAGGCGAACGCATTCGGAGATTCTCCCGCCAGGGTCACTTCGTAGCCCGCCCGCCCCAGACTCTGGACGATAGTGGTTGCCGCATTGCACGATGCATCGAGTACCAGAACCCGCTTTTGACCTGTCATAGACACCCTCGGACATTCCTGTTTAAAGACTCACCCGAAATAAAAATCCAGACCTCGTTTCCTGACCTTCCGGACCGGACATGACCCGGATCCTGCAAAATCGTTCAATCAGAAATCCTGATCGAACGGAATCCAGCCCATCTCCCCGTTTTGTCCGTTTTCATCCAAATCCCCGTGAAAACGGCAGGAATCACCATCAAACAATCACTCATCATAATGAAGCGTCTGACAAAAAGAAACTCTTTCCCCTCCCCGGAACAAGAAAGCGTGGGCTGGATCGGGCATCGGGACATCTTCCGTTTTGGGAGGGAGAATGGAAAGACTGCGCGGAGCTTCAGGCGGGAAACACCTCAACAAAGCCCGGGAAGACAGGGAGAGGCCAAGGCGTCTTCCTTGCGAAATTCCTGACAGGTCCCATACCGTCCGTCGAAGAGCC
>JAKCCY010000204.1 GCA_021838765.1 Nitrospirota bacterium | reverse complement strand
CCGGTCGTATCCGCTCTGGCGGCGACAATCCGAAAGATCCGGTGGCTGAAGGGAGCAAGACGGGCCTTGATGAGATCTTCGAGACTTCCGGAGATAACGACCAGTGGAACGCCGTATTCTTCAAGAAGATCAAGAAATTCCGGGAATCCAGCTCGAAGGGGAGCTTCTGCCATCTTCTCGATCATCTGCGGGTAACGGAAGCTTTCGATGGTCTCGATGACAGCCAGAACTCCTTCCCGAAGGGAGACTTCCCCTGCAAGAAGGCGGGGCAGAACCTTTCGGTAGGCTTCAGGAGCGAACTCTTTCATCAGCATGGAAAAGGTTTCCTGCTCCGTGATTGTTCCGTCGAAATCGGAGAAAATCATCGTCATGAAGAGCCCCATTTGATCACAGCCTGTCCGAGTGGAACCTCTGGGAAGAGAGGCAAGATCCATGGGGTCCTGATTCCTGAAGCGTAGAAAGGCTTCAGGAAAGGCCCGGAGCTCACTCTCCGGACCTTGGGGAGGGGCATGACAGAAGTTCCGGCATTGGATGTTTATAACTACTCGGGGTACGGTAAGAATCTGCCCGTATCAGATGGTGGCCATTCCGCCATCTAATAGGACGCTTTCACCCATCATGTACAAAGAATCGTCACTCGACATAAAGAGTACGGCCTTAGCCACTTCTTCAGCTTGACCAAAACGCGATGCCGGCACTTTTGCTAGCAACTGCCCGGCCCATGATTGAACCGCTTCCGCTGGTAGTCCGAGCTTGCCATAAATCGGTGTTTCAATCAGGCCAGGGCTGATCACATTAACCCGGACACCGCGTTGTGCAAGCTCGGCCGAGAGGGTACGAGCCAGCGAACGTACGGCCGCTTTAGTCGCGGCATACACACTCATGCCGGCAACACCTTTTTCGAGCATTGAGGTCGCGGTCAGAACCACACTGGATGGATTGTTCAGGAGTGGCAGCATGCTTTGAATCGAATAGATCACGCCCTTGAAGTTGACATCAATCTGAGCATCAATATTAGCGTCGTCGACGTCCGAAAAGGGCATCGGTTTTGCAATGCCAGCGTTGGCAAATAGTACGTCTATGCTACCAAAATCGGATTTCAGACGCGTAGCGGCGGCGGCCATGTCGGAGGAGGAAGAAACATTGGCACAAAGTGCGATGGTACCGTGGCCCAGAGTATTCGCCGCGATGGCAACACGTTCTGGATCTTGCCCGATGATTGCAACGTGGGCGCCTTCTTCCAGAAACAGTTTGGCCGTAGCGAAACCAATACCAGTGGTTCCTCCTGTGATTAGTGCGGTTTTTCCTGTAAGTCTACCCATTGTTGTCCTCCGTAAAAGCCGTTGTTACTGTGATGTTTGGTTGTTATTACCCCCGGTCCCACATTATGTACCGATTGGTACATAATATACTAAGTTACATATTTAATAGTCAAGAAATTTAACTGGAGCAAGCAAACATGACAGATGAACGAGGACGCCCACGCAATTTCGATATCGATCTTGCACTGGATCGTGCGGTTGAAGTGTTCTGGAAACATGGTTTCGAAGGGGCCTCCATGCATGCGCTGACAGAGGCTACGGGTTTGGGCAAGCCGAGCTTATATGCGGCATTTGGTAACAAGGAGTCGTTGTACCTAAAAGCACTAGAGCGCTACGTGAATCTACTGATAGAGCGCCATGCGAGATTACTCACAGATGAGCCAGATGGCCGCTATGCAGTTGAGGCATTTCTACACTCTCTGGCGGAAATGATGACTAACCCGAGTCTTCCCGGTGGCTGTTTTATCATCAATGGCACCGCTGATTGCGGTAGTGCATCGATACCGGTGAAGGTGGAGATTGCCTTGCAAAAGGCCTTGCAGGGGAGCGAAACGATGCTACGTGAACGCCTGCTACGAGCACAGCATGATGGACAGTTGTCTCTCAATGTCAATCACGAAGACATCGCCGCGCTATTTGCTTCGCTTATTGCGGGATTGGCGGTACAGGCCAAGAGCGGCGCGAGCGAAGCAAAGCTGCATCTTGTTATCAGGGCTGCAATGGCAGTTTGGCCACAGTGAACGACAAGCGATGGCGAAAATGGGGAGTGAAAAAGATGACCGATAGTACTCGATGCGAGCTACGGGATGGGATTCCAAGTCGTGGGGGGAGATCTATTGAAGTGGACCCATAAGGGAACCTGATTAGCGCTAATCTGCATCCTCTGCTCTGAGCCTGCGTTTGGGTCAAGGACCTATGGTCACACAGGCCTCGAGGGCGAAGCGAGAGAGTTTTCAGGTCCTGCGATTGATGTGGTACGAAAATTCCGACAGACGATGCCCCGTCAATCTACATCATCTTTCCCATCACCTTCGAGACGAGGCCCAGGAGCGGCTGGTACAGGGTGAGTCCCATGAGGACCGCCCCGGCCCCCGAAAGAATCACCATCGCGGGAGCCACGAGGCTCTGGGCGAAGGCCAGCTGGGACGAAAAGATTTCTCCGTAGGCCTTTTCCATTTTCCGGATCTCATCGTCGAACGCGTTCGTGTTCTCGATCGCTCCCAGCCAGTCGGCAAAATCCTCCGCAAAGACGTCGCAGTCGGCCACCACACCGGAGAACTTCTTAGCCTCCCGTGTAAGACCGTATCGCATCCGCGAAAACAGTTCCGCATCCTCTCCCTTTTGAGCTCCGGCCTCCATTTTGGCCAAAGCTTCGGCCGACGGGACGCCGGACGTCACAAGAGACGAAAAGGTCAGGAGAAAGGTATAAGTCCGGTAGACCCGGAGAAGGCGATCGATGGATTTGATCTTACGAAGACCATTCACGACTCCCCTCCGAAAAGAACGGAGGGAAACAATGGCGGCAATGGAGCCAATTCCCATCAGGAAAACGGCCGCCGCAACCCCAGTGTTCGCTGACAGATAGAGAGAAAGCGCCAGAAGACCGGAGGGCTTCTCCGATCCCGGAAACTGACCGAAAACCTGGGCCATGCGGGGAAGCAGGAAGAAAAACGCGAAAATGAGGAACACGGCCATCAGGACGATCTCGATCGCGGGGACGAAAAGATTCTTCATCACGTCGCTCTTGAGTTTCGAGAGGGTCGAGAGCGTTCCCGCCACTTTCCGGAACGACGAGGCCAGATTTCCCGACTCCTCGGCGGCCGACAGGATCGGTAGGAAATCCCTCGGGAATCCCGCCAGTCCCAGACAGGAGATAAAGCGGGCTCCGGAACGCCTGGCCATCAGGATCAACTCGGACAGCGTCCGGAAAACCGGGTCCTGGTTCTTGATGAGCTCGACCGCCTGGCCGGGGTCGAGACCGCTTTCGAGATAGATCGCGATCCGCTCGGAGAAGACGGCCGCCGATTTCGGAGTGAAGGCTCCATTTTTCGCCTGGGAGGCGGAAAACAGGCTGGCCACCCAATCGACCGACATATCCAGAAGGCTCGAATCCGGAAAATACAAAAGGATCCGGTCCATCGCTTCCCCTTCGTTCCGGGCCGACAGATGTCCCGTTTGTCGGGATCCCAGGGCCAGAATCTCGTACTTAAAAATCATGATTC
>JAKCCY010000049.1 GCA_021838765.1 Nitrospirota bacterium | reverse complement strand
ATTTTGTCGGGCTCGTCTTTTTCACGAGTACTACAGGGACTATTGCATGGCATTCGATGCAGGGGTCATCGGTTGATTCCTGACAAGACACCTTTGACGTCACAGTCTGGAATTATCTCTGACCCGACCGCGTTCGAAGGGCGGACCGGTTATCGTCCGGGGAACATTTTTGACTCGAATTGCCATGCGTGTCTGATGATCGTGTCGATATCAGGATAACATGGTGCCCACCCCAGATCTCTCTTGATCATTCGGCTGTCAGCGACCAGGCGGGGTGGATCTCCCGCTCTCCTTTCTCCGGTTTCTACCCTGATGGATTTCTGCGTAACCCTTTCTGCCGCAGCGATTACTTCAAGAACGGAAAATCCCTGTCCATTTCCAAGATTGTAGGAGATGGAATCCCCCCCGGACTCAAGGTGCATGAGGGCGAGCAGGTGAGCTTCGCAAAGATCGATGACATGGATGTAGTCCCGGATGCATGTGCCGTCGGGTGTATCGTAGTCTCTGCCATAAACGGTGATAAAGTCCCGTTCCCCGGAGGCCGCTTTCAGAATCAGGGGGATCAGGTGGGTTTCGGGGTGGTGTCTTTCTCCGGTTCTTCCGTCCGGGTCTGCCCCCGCCGCATTGAAGTATCGAAGAGCCACACTTTTCAGGCCATAAGCCTGTCCGTAATCGGCGAGGATCTCCTCGACAAACAGTTTGGTCCGCCCGTAAGGGTTGACGGGATATTTGGGGTGGGATTCATCAATAGGAGTTCTCGAGGGGATACCAAAAATGGCGGCAGTGGAAGAAAAGATGAATTTTTTGACTCCGGCATCAATCATGGCATCAAGGAGGACAAGTGTTCTTGAAACATTGTTGTTGTAGTACTTGGTCGGAGAGGTAACGGATTCTCCGACCTGGATAAAGGAGGCAAAATGCATGACGGCGTCAAATCTGTTTTCAGACATGAGCCGGTCAAGAAGCGGACGGTCACCAATATCACCGGGAACAAAAGTCGTGTCGAGTATGGATTCTCTGTGGCCGTTTGAGAGGTTATCGAGGACAACAACTTCGTGGCCGGATTTTTTCAGTAAAAGGACCATGTGGGATCCGATATAGCCCGCTCCGCCAGTGACAAGTATCTTCAATTTTTTTCTCCAATGATCGGGCCAGTTCTCACGGCACTCAGCGTCTTTTTGCAGGGGACCCTCCCCATTTGGCCTTTATGATCTGGATATTTGTTCCGCCCGGATCTCCTGCCAAATCCTATCAGAGTCATATTGAATTTCCAAAAATAAAAGCGGTCGACCTGTTTTGGCGATGGGTGCATTTTTTCCGATCAGCCCGGAATCCTGAAATATCAATGATTTTTCCAGGTTAATCCAAATTTGGTTTGAATTTGCTTCCCCCCTCAGATACACTTGAATAATTGAGTGGTTGGCTATTGGCGCTTCAATGGACTCATTTTCGAGCGGAAAGGAATGGTTATGGGGCCAAGGGGGTATAAAGGGCTCGATTCTTTTTTGTTCCTGTACGCTCTACCTCTTCCTTCCGGTATGGTGTCCTGCGGAAGCCGGGTGCTCAAACCTGTCTCTTTTTTTCCTTATCGCACCCTTGGAGGTATCCATATCACGATGACCGGGTTTCGTCGGGGAAAGCTCTCTTTTTTGTCCGGTTATTACGAGTGTGATGGGGTTAGGGGGTTCCTTGAGGCATCGGCTGAGCTGAGGGGAACTTTGGCCATTCGTGAGATCCTTCCTTCAGAGGGCTGGATATTTGAAGGAGATGGAACTTTTTTCCCGCGAGGTGGTTCAGTTGAAGCGAGGGTAAGGGCAACCCTTCCGATGCGGAAGACCTTCAGTTTCATGGATGTTCGCCACGGAGTTGTTTACTTTCGACAGGATGCCGGAGCCATGCTTTCCCTGCTCTCGGTCAAGGGAAACTGGTCGGCGGCCATACAGAAAACGCTCGACTCAGGTTGGCGGGTTGCTGCCATGGGCTATCGATCGTCATCGATTCAGACCGACCAGATTGTCGAGAGAGGCCTGTTGCCTGTTTTGGATACAGAGGCAATGTCAGGCTGTCCGTCTCCGGAAGGCAGGAGTCAGGAATCTGTTTTGCCACTTTTGACGCAGGAGGATATCTTTTTGGTTCAGGTCGAGAAAGAAGGTGATTGACCCTGTCTGCGGTGCTGATTTTTTTTCTTTCAAAAGTCAGGGGCCTGTTTTTCTGTCCCCTCAGGCAAGTCTTTTCCCGGACGGTCACGATCTTGCCCCTTTCGTACTTGTGGTCCTTAAGATTTAAAACTCATTGAGATATATGGAGGTGATGTGTCGGAAGCTTTTGGGGATGAGCCCATGATTGTTGCACGTAGAAAAAGCTTTGATTCCGGATTGGGCTTCAGGTCTGCCCTGTCGTGGATATCTGCAGCAATTGCGCCCTTACTGCTCGGAACCGTTCTGGCGGGCTGTCATATGGAGTCAGGGGCCGGACCAGCTTCTGCGGGATACGGGGAGACCCGGATTGCCCGGACGAAACCTTTGCCTGTCGATCCTCCAAGACCATGGCAGTCCTATTATCATGAGCTTCAGTCTTACATCAATCAGGATCTCGGTAATCCGTTCCTTGCGCTGGATGAGACCGAAAAGGTCCTTCGTTATCGCCCCAAGTCATTGTCGATGCGCCTTAGAAAAGCTCATCTGCAGGAAAAAATCGGAGATGAGAAGGGGGCAATTCAAACGCTGAAAAATCTGACAGAAGATTACCCGAAAAGGATCTCTCCCTGGCTTGACCTAGCCCGGATAGAACGTATCCAGGCCCTTGGAATTCAGGATCCTACTCTCAGAAATATGCGTTTTGAGGACATCATCACTCTCTACCGTCAACACGTTCTTCCCCTGGATCCATTGAAGGAAGAAGTTTATGTTGCCATTGATGATCTGTACAATCGTACCGGCCAACGAGAGAAAGGCATTGAGGTACTCAAAGAAGGTGTCGGGAAGAATCCGGCATCGAGCTATCTGCCATTCTACCTGGGATTCCAGCTGGCAAGGGAGAAAGATTTTAACGGGGCAAGAAAGGCCTTCGCTCTTTCGGTTAAAAGAAACTCCGGTTTTGAGCCCGGATGGGAGTCTTTGGGGGACCTTGACGCCACCCTTGGAAACTATCCTGAAGCAGACAAGTACTATCGCGTCATCCTGGACCGGATACATCCAGGAGATCCTCAGGTGGAAGGCAAGCTGCTTAAGGATCTGCTTTCGGAGGGGAAGACCCGCGAAGCCATTTCTTTCCTGGGACAAGTCATCAAGGAGCATCCGGACGATGAGCGCTTCGGGCTTATCCTGACATCCCTGCTTCTGGAGGACAATCAGCTCGATCGGGCAATCGGGGAGGTTCAGTCAATTATCCGTGACAATCCAGGAGATGAAAAGCTCCTGTCATTTCTCGGATCTGTCTATGAGCGATCCCTTCATCTGCCAGAGGCGGTTGATACTTACAGGCTGATGATCAAGCGCTTTCCCCACAGTGATCTGGGCTATTTCCTTCTGGGAGACCTGTTCCGCCGACTGGAAAATCCCAAGGCTGCAATCAGGAATTTTCTTAAAGCGCAGAAACTGGCTCCTGGTAAATGGGAGATTCCTTTTTCCATATCTCTTGCGGAGATGGACCTCAAGCGTTTTCCTGAAGCACGGAAGTATCTCGCCCGGGCGATGTCGATTCATCCTGACAGCGCTGTGCTGTACTTCAATCGGGGTGTTCTTTTTGACCAGTGGAACCACAAGAAATACCAGAAACAGTCCCAGAGGGATCTGGAACGGGCGATTGCCCTGGATCCGAAGATGGCTGATGCACTTAACTATCTGGGATACACCTGGGTTGTGGATCATGGAAGTTTGACTGCGGCAAGGTATCTTATTTTGAGGGCACTGACGGTAGATCCGAAAAACGGTTCTTTCAGGGATAGTATCGGATGGTGCTATTTTCACATGGGACAGATCTACAAGGCTCTTCGCGAAGAGTCGACAGCCTATGAACTGATGCCGCACGATGCAACCGTCCTGGCCCATCTTTCACGAATTGAGATGGCGGTGGCAAAGGGACTTTCCTCGAATTCCCTGACTCCACGGAGACAGGCGATTATAGCCCAGTCGGCGGCAATGGCCTCCCTGTCCCAGAAAAGCTTTTCAAAAGATTTTGCTGTTAAAAGACTTCGGGAAGATGCCCGATACCATCTGAGGGCATCGATCATGCGCCATCCGATGAAAGCAAAGAGAGTGGCCCTTTATAAAAAATATTTTGCAAAGGAAGACCCGGCTTTCCCGAAGGATTTTGCAAAAGCCAAAAGGCAATGGCATCTTCTCCACCCGGGTAAGGGCCGCCCCACGATATACAGGGTGAAAACCGGTGACACCCTTGAGACCGTTGCCGCAAAGGGCATCATTTATGGAGACCCCCGGTACTGGCGTACGCTCCTGAAGGCTAACGCCCAAACGGTAACAAATCCCAACAAGCTTCCATGGGGGCTTATTCTCAAGATACCCTCATCTCCAACGGCGATTGGAGCGCGTCAGGATTCTTCCCTGGGAGAAAAGTCACCGATCTTTTCATCAGGATCGAAAGGAAATGGACATGTCGACTGAGAAAGATGCGCACAACCCCGTTCCCTTTTTCGACCTGACGAGGCAATACGCCCAAATTCAGGATGAGATCCTCCCTGTCGTTTCCTCTGTTCTTTCAACCCAACAGTTTATTTTGGGAGAGAGCGTTCGTCGTTTTGAGGAAAAGATGGCTTCCTGGTGGGGACTACCCCATGCGGTAGGTGTCGCCTCAGGAACGGATGCGCTGATCCTTTCCCTGAGAGCCGCAGGACTCAAAGCAGGAGAAACTGTTCTTGTGCCATCCTTCACTTTTTACGCATCGGCATCCTCAATCTTCTTGGCAGGTGGTCGGCCCCTCTTCACGGAGGTCAATCCCGATACGTTCAATGTTACGACAAAAGAACTGGGGGAGATGCTCGCCCTCCGGGGAGAGCGCCGGAATGGTCTCTGGTTTGACAAGTCAACAGGATCGAGAATTTCCGGTATCGTGGTCGTCCATTTATATGGTCAGATGGCGGACATGCAGTCTCTCTCCTCCTTTGCCAGTTCTGAAGGTCTCTGGATTGTTGAGGACGCATGCCAGGCTATTGGCGCCGAAGATCATGGAAAGCCTCCCGGCACTTATTCTGTTGCGGCCGCTTATTCTTTTTTCCCTACAAAAAATCTTGGGGGTGGGGGAGACGGAGGCATGATTGCGACAATGCGTGGGGATGTCGATGCACATTTGCGATCTCTTCGCGTCCACGGGAGCCTTCGCCGTTACTACCATGATGAGCTTGGCTACAACTCCCGTCTCGATGCTATTCAGGCGGCCATCCTGGGAGTCAAGCTCGGGCACCTTCATTCCTGGAACAGGAGAAGGGAGACGATCGCCCGGACATACAATGAAAATCTCAAATCCACTCCAGGGCTTCTGCTTCCGGTCGTGGCTTCAGGGGCCAAGCATGTTTATCATCAGTATACGGTCCGCGTCACAGGAGCGGGAAACAGGGACAAACTGAAAGACTTCCTTGCCAGCAGGCAAATAGGTTCGGAGATCTATTATCCTCTTCCGCAGCATCGTCAGGAGGCCTTTTCCTGTCTTCCGGGCCAAAACCTTCCTGTTACCGACATGTTGTCATCAGAGGTTCTGTCGCTACCTGTCTTTCCGGAGTTGACAGACTCTGAGCAGAACGCAGTCCTTTCGGCGGTCATTGATGGTATCCGGAAAAGATCCTGAATCGTCGCTTCTTCCGATTCCTTCTCCTCCGCCAAAGGCTGTATTTGTCCTGGGAACAGATACCAATGTGGGGAAGACTCTCGTTTCTTCTTCTATTGTGGGCATTTGTCTGGGCATGGGAATGGCTGTTTCCTATTTCAAGCCCGCCCAGACGGGTGTTTCCTCTCCGGATGACCCAGCTGGTGATGCAGGTCTGGTATTGTCTCAAAATCGGCCACATCACTTTCGAGCCATGACCGGATACTGTTTCCCGGATCCGATTGATCCCATGACTGCAGCGGAAAGGGTGGGGGCCCTCATATCCAGGACCGATCTTCTTCAAAAGTTTCATTCGTTGTACAGGGAAGCGGATATGACTGTCATTGAAGGGGCGGGGGGGGTCTGTTCTCCATTTTTTCCTGATGGAGAGGGGCTCTTGTCTGTCATCAAGGAAGTCAAATGGCCCTTTCATACCATTCTTGTTTCTCATCCTCATATCGGAACCCTGTCTCAGACTCTTCTGGCTGTTCAATACCTGAGATCCCGTCTTACCGGAACTCTTTCCCTGGTTCTTGTGCCAAGGCCGATCCCTGATCCGAATCCTCTTGCTTCTCTGCTGAATCCGGGGACTTTTTGCAGGATTTTTCCAGAAATTGATGTTTTTGTATGGGAAAATAAAAGATTCTCCCTTGTTTCCGGTTCCCGGGAAGAGTGATCAGGGAGAGACTGGTCCAACAATGTTTTTGTTCGCCCTGCCAGCTTCGAAGTCGGAAAGATTTTCGATGGTTGTTTCGGCAATTGTTTTCATGGCCTCTCTGGTGAAAAAAGCCTGATGTCCGGTGACGATGACATTGGGAAAGGTCAGAAGCCGGGAAAATAGGTCATCAGTGATGATCTCATCAGAAAAATTTCTGAAATAAAGGGCTGTTTCTTCCTCATAGACATCAAGTCCGGCCCCTCCGAGGCGTTTTGCCTTGAGAGCATCGACGAGAGCTTTTGTATCGATCAGTGCACCCCGGCTGGTGTTGATAAGAATGGCACAATCCGGCATCTTTTGGAGTCTGTCGGCATTGATCAGATGGTAGGTCTGGGAAGTCAGGGGAATATGCAGGCTTGTGATTAACGATTGAGAGAGAAGTGTATCGAGTTCGACATACTTCATTCCAAGTTCCAGGCATTGAGGATTTTCCCAAAGATCGTGTCCAAGAAGCGAGCAGCCCATGCCGTTGAGAATCCTGGCAAGGGCCAGTCCGATTTTTCCTGTTCCAATTATTCCGACGGTTTTCCCGTGCATGTCAAAGCCCATCAGCCCATCAAGGAGAAAATTCTCTTCCCTGACTCTGTTATAGGCTTTGTGGAGATGTCTGTTCAGTGCGAGAATCAATCCCAGGGCAAATTCAGCGACTGAATAGGGAGAGTAATCCTGAACCCGCATGACCGTAATCCCGAGATTTGCGGCTGAATCGAGATCGACGTGATTAAATCCTGTGCTCCGAAGGGCCAGAAGGCGTGTTCCGCCTTTTGCAAGAATTGAAAGAACCGGTCCATCGAGAATATCGTCGACAAAACAGGAGATCGCAGGGAACCCCGCTGCGAGTGGAGCGGTATTCCGGTCAAGGATGCTTTCGAGATACTGTAACTTGTGCACTCCCTGATTGGCGCAATCGAGAAAGGTTTTGTCATAGGGGCGCGCGCTTGTGACCAGTACTCTCATCGCAATCTCCTTTCCTGGCGGAGTTTAGGAAATCAGACGATGCCGCCAACGCAAGTCCGGCAGGAAAAGGATAGTCCTTTTCCGGGTTCATTCCAATTCCGGATGAAGCATCGTGGAGAGCTGTCACTCTCGGTCTCCCGGCATATTGTTTGAGGAGCTCCCTTCGGGAGCTTTGCCGGATGACCGGGGAAATGACAAATCAACGATAAGGAGGACGACGATGAAGCGATAAAATAAAGTAACTGCCTCTTTCTGTTTTCTCCATCGGGAGCGACATCATTGAATGAATCGGTCTTTCAGGCCTTAAAATCCAAAAAGGAGAGAAAATGCTGACAAGACGACATCATGCGAGTGAATCTGGAGAATTTCTGGCTCCAACATACGGAACCCGGTTTTTTGCGAATGATCTGGCGGCTTTTCGCATGCCCGGAAATGGGATGACGCCACAAAGCGCCTATCAGATTATTCATGATGAACTGGAACTTGATGGAAATCCTTCCCTGAACCTGGCCTCATTTGTTACAACCTGGATGGAGCCGGAAGCTCAGAAGCTCATTATGGAAAATCTTCAAAAAAATCTTGTGGATCAAAGTGAATACCCCCAGACAGGGTTGATCCAGCACAGGGTCATTCACATGCTGGCATCCCTGTTTCATGCACCACAGGATCAGGATGTGACGGGAACATCGACGATTGGCTCATCGGAGGCCATTCTTCTCGGGCTCCTAGCCCATAAAAAAAAATGGCAAAACAACCGGAAAAAGAAGGGGCTTCCCTCGGACTCTCCCAATCTGGTTGTTGGTGGAGATGTTCATGTTGTCTGGGAAAAGTTCTGTCGATACTTTGATGTGGAGCTCAGGACGGTTCCGCTGACTTCGGACCGTTTTGTACTCGATGTTGCCGGGGCACTTTCCCTGGTGGATGAAAACACCATCGCGGTTGGAGCTGTCCTGGGTACAACATTCACCGGTCAGGTGGATCCTGTTGTGGAGTTAAACGATGCCCTTGAAAAGCTTTTCCGGGATAAGGGCTACTTTGTGCCGATCCATGTGGACGGGGCGAGCGGAGGATTTCTGTTGCCCTTTCTTGAACCGGAGCTTGTATGGGACTTCCGTCTGAGCCATGTCAGATCGATTAATGTCTCTGGACATAAATTTGGTCTGGTTTACCCAGGAATAGGATGGCTCCTGTTTCGGGACAGATCCGATCTGCCGGATGACCTGGTCTTTCGGGTGAACTATCTGGGGGCGGAGGAGGAAACGTACACTCTTAACTTTTCCTCAAATGCGGCATTCGTCATTGCCCAGTATTATAATTTGCTCAGACTGGGGAAGAAGGGATACAAACAAATTCTTGAAAACTGCCGTGAAAACGCCCGCTTCTTTGCAGGAAAGCTTTCAGAGTCTTCTTTTTTTACTCCGATCGATCCATCTCCTTCTCTCCCGATTGTTGCTTTTTCTCTGCGCGCCCCGCATGCGGGAAGGGAAATGGAGATTTCATCCGAGCTCAGAAAGTTTGGGTGGATTGTTCCGGCCTATACTCTCCCCCCCGATGCACAGGGTCTTTCTGTTCTCAGGGTGGTTGTCAGGGAACAGGTGAGCAAAAACATGCTGGAGCACCTGCTGGAACATCTTGATATTTCTTCACAAATTCTGAAGAATCCTTCCCTGTCCGTTAAAGGATCCCCGCTGGTCTGTTGAGCGGACAGATATTGGGAGCCCAGGAACATTGCAGTGGTGTTTTTGTCCTATTTGGAAGCAGGTTCTTAGATGCTGAAAGATTTTTTAAGTCAATGGACTTCCAAGTGGAATGAGGCAAGAGGGGTTGTCCGCTTGTTTGTTGCGAAATGGCCCACCGGCACCATGGGGAAATTTCATCCTCAATTCTGGTTTCCCCATGGTGTTCTTGCCCTGATCCTGGTCCTCCTTGGTGTCAGAAATATCTTGCCGCTTCTTGATCAGATCAGGCTTTTAAGTGAAGGGATTATTCGTTATGGACCGGTAGAGGACTTCAGCCATCTTCCCGCATTCTTCCAGCACTGGATGGGAAGCGTCAGAAGCCTCATCGGTCTCTTGCAGATTTTAATGGGGATCGGGCTTGTTTTTCGTTCCCGATTTGCATGGGCGGCAGGAATTGTTCTTTCTTCTGCCTCTTTTCTGATTTTATTCCGTCAAAATCACGGTCACCTCGTTTTACCGTCTATGGGAGACCTCGTTTTGTTTGCCGGGCTCCTTGTTTTTCGCCGGCAATTCTACCGCTCAAACGTTGCAACGGGGACGATGTTTTCCCTGATCAGCATCATTCTCCTGTTTTCTTATGCAGTCTTTGGGTCATTTTTGCTGGGTATGGGATTTAATCCTCCGATCAAGAATCTTTTGACCTCTTTTTATTATGCTGTTGTGACAATGTCTACTGTTGGGTATGGTGATATTGTGCCGGTTACAGACGATGCCCGGATTTTTACCGTTTCAATTATTATTTTGGGGATCAGCGTTTTTACGGCATCGCTTTCTACGGTCATTCTTCCCCTGATGAATGATCGGGTCCAACATCTTCTGATGGGAGAAAAAAAAGGAATGATCCGAAAAAACCATTACATCATGGTCGGAACGAGTGCACTGGCAATGAACACCTATGAGGAACTTGTCCGGAGGGGATTTCCTGTTACATTTATTGTTCCCGCGAGGAGAGTTGATGCCGAATGGGAGAAAATAGATCAGGTTGAGGGCGATCCCATGGATCCGGAAACACTGAAGAAATCGGGTATCCTCGATGCGTTGGCGGTACTGGCGCTTCTCGAAGATGACGCTGACAACGCTTTTGTTGTTCTTGCGGCCCGGGAAACAGGGGCTGTTGCTAAAACAGTTGTTTCCGTCAGAGACAGGGAGAAGCTGGCAAGGGTCAGGCGAGTCCATCCTGATATGATTCTGTCGTCAGATCTCATCGGTGGACAGCTTCTCGCTATGGCTCTTGCAGGAGAATCGGTCGACGGAAACGAGATCATCCGGAAAATTTTTCAGGATGGAAACTGAACTGCTGTTCCCCTTCCCCTTGTGAGTCCTCGGGGACGATTGGGGTAAGGGGGCGTTTCCACCTTTTTCTTCCCGTTTTTTCGGTTGTTGTGCCTGAGCTTCTCCGGAGAAGTGGGGATCGTTTATGGTGAATCCTCTCTGGTTGAGGAGTGGATCGACCGGTTAAACTCTTCATCGTAACGGAACCTGTTGGGAATTTCCTGTCGCAACACCTTGTAGACTACGGGAACAAGGAACAGTGTTGAAATTGTTGCGACGGCAAGCCCGCCGATAACGGCTCTTCCGAGGGGAGCGTTCTGCTCTCCTCCACTACCGCTTCCGAATGCCATCGGCAACATCCCGAGAATCATTGCTGTTGCTGTCATGAGGATGGGGCGGAGTCTCGTGGATCCTGCGCTTTGTGCGGCCTCCATTGCCGAGAGGCCCCGCCCCCGCTCGTCATTTGCAAATGTCACGAGCAGAATGCTGTTGGCAGTGGCGACACCAATGACCATGATGGCGCCCATGGCTGATTCGACATTCAGGGTCGTATGCGTCAGGAAAAGGGCGATGGCGACTCCAAGAAGTCCCATTGGGATGGAGACGAGGATGATGAACGGATCAAGAAATGACTGGAAGTTCAATACCAGAAGCAGGTAAACCAGAAGAAGTGCCAGGATGAGTCCTAATCCAAAATGTGTGAAGGATTCAAGCATTGCTTCACTTTGTCCCCGGTACCGGATCGTTGTGCCTGGAGGAAGGGCAAGCTTTTTGATCTGGTTCTTGATCGCCATGGTCAGTGATCCCAAGTCCCGATCCTGGGCATTGACCAGAACATCGACGACCCGCTGGACTGTGTAATGGGAGATGGATCCCGGCGAGACTCCTTCTCTCACATCCGCCAGGTTCGAAAGGTATTGGGTATTCAAAACGGTTCCGGATAAAGGTGTCGTTCCTCTGATGGGAATTGATTTAAGATCTGAAATCGAGTTGATTTCAGGAATAGGCGTTTGGACCGCCACAAGATAGTTGACCCCGTTTAATGGGTTGACCCAGTAGTTCGGGGCGACCAGAGAGCTTGAGGCCAGAGAAACCAGGAGGTTTGATGCCACATCGTTTTCTGTCAGTCCCACCTCGAGGGCGTTTGCGCGATGAGTGTGGATGAAGATGGTGGGGTAATGCATGACCTGGGGAATGGAGACATCCGCCGCTCCAGGGACTTGTCTGACGATTTGCCTGATTTGTTTTGCAAGATGATAAGAGGACTCGAGATTTCTCCCTTCAACCTGGATATCGATTGGTGCTGATAATCCAAAGTCCAGAACCTGACTGATAATATCGGCCGGTTTGAACCAGAATGAGAGATCAGGGAACTGTTTTGCCAATTCAGTCCGTATCTTCTTTTGATAGTTGAAGACTGACCGGTGGTGTCCCTTGAGGGAAATGAGAAAATCTGCATCCATAGGTCCAATACTGTCTGTTTCATAAAATGCAAGATTGTAGAAGACAGGCAGACCAATGTTGACGTCAACCGATTTCAGCTCAGAAGGCGGAATGATTTTTTTCAGGGCTTCTTCAACTTTTGCCGCATATTGTTCTGAAACCTCGACCCTGGTTCCATCGGGTGCCCTCATGTGAAGGGCGAGAAGTCCCGCATCGACATTCGGGAAAAAGTCAAATCCAGTTCTTGTCAGCAAGAGAATCCCTCCTCCTGCGAGAAGGAGGGCAATCCCGATGACCATCCCCGGTTTTAGGAGAGCTTTTCCCAGCAAAGAATGATATCGAACTCTCAGGTTTTCAAAAAAATGAAGAAAAATTCCTGAAATACCTGAACGCCTGGTTTCTTTTCCGTATTGAAGGGGAGATCCGGTGTCTGTTGAATGTTTTTTGTCGCCCGATTTCTTTTGGTGAATGATCTTTGAAAGGGTGACGACCAGGGTCCTTGAGAGAAAATAGCTCGCCAGCATGGAAAACACGACAGCAAGAGCGAGAGGAGTGAAGAGGAATCGAGAAACTCCCTGAAGAAGAATAACCGGGAAGAAGACGATAAGGATTGAAAGGGTTCCAACGAATGCCGGGAGGGCAACCTGATTGGCGCCATCATAGACCGCAAGCAGGGGATCTTCTGTGAGAGACAGGTTTCGTTCGATGTTTTCAATGGCAACGGTGGCATCATCGACCAACATTCCAATAGCCAGAGCCAAGCCTCCGAGGGTCATCAGGTTCAGTGATTCTCCGGAGATTTTCAAAAAGAAAAGGGCGGCAAGAATGGATAATGGAATAGACAGCAGGATAATAACTGTTGATCTCAGATCTCCGAGGAACAGATAGATCATTAGGGAAACAAGAAGAGTTCCGATCACTCCTTCCATGATGACATCGACGAGTGCCTGCTTGACAAAGACGGACTGGTCGAAAAACGGCTTCAGGTGGATTCCCGGCGGAAGAAGGGACTCGATGTGCGGGATCAGCTTCTTGACGTCGGAGACGACTGTCAGCGTTGATGCTCCAACATGTTTGAAAATGGTGAGGTAGGTGGATCGCATCCCGTTGACCCTGACGACGTTTTCCTGTGGGGCAAATCCATCATGGACAATGGCCACATCCTTGAGTCTGACGACCGTTGATCCGATTGCCTTGACCGGCAGATTCCCCAATCCTGCCAGTTTGGACGGGCTTCCATTGATCTCGATATTGAGTTCCTTGGTGCCAATCCGGGCGGTTCCGGCAGGAACGATGATGTTCGAGCGGGTCAGCGTATTGACGATGTCGTTTGGAGAAAGGCCATAGCCAAGTAGCTTTTGCGGGTTGATGTCGACCATCACCTGGCGCATTTTGCCACCGAATGGGGCGGGTGTTGAGAGTCCGGGGATTGTAAACAGGTAAACTCTGATAAAATTCAGTCCATAGTCATAAAGCTGCTGTTCGGAATAGCGCTTCCCCTGGATTTCAAGCTGTACGATCGGAACATTGGCCGCATTATAGCTGATGATGTTGGGGGGCATTGTTCCCGGAGGGAAGATTCTCAGAAGAGTTTCGGAAACGGCACTGATCTGGGCAATCGCTGCAGCGATGCTTTCACCCTGGTGAAAATAGATCTTGATCAATCCTGTTCCGGAGATCGATTCAGACTCTATCCTGCTGATTCCATTGACGGTGGTCGAGTAGGCTCTTTCCGATATGAGAACCATTCTCTCTTCCATGTCTGTTGGGGAGAGTCCTGGATAATTCCAGACAACTTTGACCACAGGGATATCGATGGCAGGAAAAATATCGAGAATCATCTTCTGTGAGGCGATGACACCCATGATCGTAATCAGTGCGCATATCACGAATATTGTATAGGGACGCTTCAGCGCCAGTCGAACCAGAAACACTAAACCATCTCCAGCTTTTTAAGCGAAATTGTGTTGATCGCTTCCAAAGTTATTATTGACGGCTGTTTTGACTGTTGCCAAGCCATTTTGTGATGAATTTCCTGATCTTGTCGCTGTCAGCCTTGTTCAGGGTGAGTAGTCTTGTCCATGCGGTCACGGTAATGAGTGAGGGGATTGTCGGGTTTTTTGCCACAACAACCCCTTTTCCTTCTTCCAGGCCAATCGATGGAGAATAAGTGTCGAAAGAGCGGGCAATCGATTGAAGCTTTGAAACGGTGTCAGGGCAAGTGCAGTTGTATTGGATCAGGATGTTTCCGTGTTCGAGCAGATGAACCTGGATGTAGTCAGGCATTGGCGAATCAGGAAAGTAGGATCCAATAAACTCCTCACGATGGGGACCTGATGTCGGTGGCGAGCTGTTGTAATGGAACCCTCTCAGTTGAGACATTTCCCAGTGATCATGTCCCTGGGAAGGATAAAAGACGCCCAGGTCCGGATCCGTTGTATTGACCGCCGGAGCCTTGGCTGTCGCGGTTGGGGGAGTCGGTTGGGCAGCAGGAGACTCCTCGCTCAGCCGGGAAGCTTTTTTGTGCTGTACGATATAGACGAGAAACGTCCCTACAATCAGAAGAATCAGGATAAGTGGCCAACGGCTTGAGAACGGTGCGGACTTTTGATTGCTAGGCATGAAACATTTCTCCTGATGTTGCTCCCTCATGACTGTCGGGGTGGGAACGGGTTTGAGTGGATTGGAGTACGATGAATTTTTGATGTGCAATATATAAAGCCCATTTGGAGAAAATTCCCCTGCAGCAGCTCAATTTTTGTATTATCGCCTTTAGACTGTCTCTGTTCAATAGAGCCGTGCCTTTGAAGGATGTTTTTCGGAGAACGGGTTGACATTTTTTCTCACGTTTTAAGCCGGAGGGATAGTCCAGAAGGATGAGTTTGGGGGATTTGTGTATGGTGATTATCGGGATTGTGAGAGAAAATCTTTCATTGTTCTGGCAGGGTCAGAGGATTTCGTAATCGCCCCCGACACGGCAACTGTTTGTGCTCCAGCTTTAAAAATCTCTCCCGCCTGACTTGGGGTAATTCCTCCAATCGCTACCAGGGGAAGTTTTGTAACTTTTCTGGTCTCAATGATCCCCTCGATTCCCCTGGGCGCATGTTCGAGTGTCTTTGTTTCGGTAGGGTTGATCGGGCCAACGCCGAGGTAGTCCGGAGCTAAGATGATCGCTCTTTTTACTTCATAAAGATTATGTGTTGAAATGCCGATGTGAAAGCTTGGTTTGGGTCTGTGTGGCAAATCGGAGATGATCGAAGAGATATCATCCTGTCCCAGATGACTTCCGTCTGCGTCTGTGAGGGCGGCAATATCCGGTCTGTCATTGATCGTGAGAAGGGCGCTGTATCTGGAGGTGAGGTCGCGTATCTCGGAAGCCCACGAAAAAAGTTCGCTTTCCGAAAGAGCCTTGTCCCTGAATTGAAACCAGGAAAGCCCTTCGGAGAGAAGGTGCTCAAGGCATGAAAAAAATGATGGTTTGTCGGTGAAGTCCTGGCTGCCGGCGATATAGAGAAGCTTGGGAAAATTCATGGAGGTTAGCCCTGGATGAATGGTGGGGTTTCCTCGGCGATTCTTTTCTCCCGCTTTGTCATGATCTGATCAATAAAGGAAGTGTCATATTTTCCCTTGATAAAATCCGGATCATCGAGGATTGTCAGGTGGAGGGGAATTGTTGTCTTGATTCCCTCAATCAGATATTCGGAGAGAGCCCTTTTCATTCTGGCCATTGCTTCATCCCTGTCTTTCCCTGTCACGATGACTTTTGCAAGAAGGCTGTCATAGTGCGGTGAGATCACCGAGCCGGTTGTAACCCAGGAGTCAACCCTGACGCCTGGGCCGCCCGGCTGGATCATCCGGGTGATTGTTCCGGGGGAAGGGGTAAAGGTCCACGGATCTTCCGCATTGATCCGGCACTCGATGGTATGTCCGGTACTTTTTTTCACTTCAGGGACGGGTCTTCCCGCCGCAATCAGAATCTGGGCTTTCACGAGATCATAGTTGAATGCCTGTTCTGTAATGGGATGTTCAACCTGGATGCGGGTATTCATTTCTATAAAATAGAAATTTTTTTTATCGTCAACGAGAAATTCGATTGTTCCTGCATTGACATATCCACAGGCTTTGGCTGCCATAACCGCTGTTTCGGACATTTTTGCCCGGACTCCTGCAGTCAGAAGGGGTGAAGGTGTTTCCTCAAGGAGTTTTTGATGGCGCCTCTGGACAGAACAGTCACGCTCTCCCATAGCGATGACGTTGCCACTATGGTCAGAGAGTATCTGAATCTCAACATGGTGTGGACCAATAAAGTACTTTTCGATGTAGACATCCCTGGAGCCAAACGCTTGGTAGGCTTCGGTTTGGGCAGATTGAAACGCATTTGAGAAGCCGTCCTTTTCATGAACGATCCTCATTCCCCGCCCCCCTCCACCAGCGGAAGCCTTGATAATAAGAGGAAAGCCAATTTCATTGGCTATTTCAAGGCCTTCTTCTTCAGACAAAACGGCCCCGATCGAACCCGGCACAACAGGAACGCCCGTTTCCCTCATGAGAGCTTTTGCCCGCGCTTTATCTCCCATAAGGGAAATGCTTTCAGGCGACGGCCCAATGAAAACCACCCCCGCAGAATGACAAATCTCAGCAAAGTGGGCGTTTTCTGACAGAAATCCATATCCAGGGTGGATGGCTTCTGACTGAGTGACCTCGGCTGCACTGATGATATTGGGGATGTTTCTGTAACTGGAATTTGTTTCGGGTGGACCGACACAAATGGCTTCATCTGCCATTTGGACATGCAATGCGTTCCGGTCGGCGGTGGAAAAGATGGCAACGGTTCGAACCCCGAGCTCCCTGCAGGCCCTGATAACTCGAACTGCAATTTCTCCGCGGTTTGCAATCAGGATTTTCTGGAAAGGAGGTGTTTGGCGGCTCATCCGTTCTCCGGTGTGATCGCAATTTCAATAAGCGGTGTTCCAAATTCAACTGCCCGCCCATCTTCCACCAGAATTGCTTTCACGATACCGTCGAACTCGGACTCAATCTCATTCATCAGCTTCATGGCTTCGATGATGCATAGAACCTGTCCTTTTCGGACTGTGGCTCCAATTTCAACATACGGCCCCGCATCCGGAGATGGGGACCGATAAAATGTCCCGACAATCGGGGATGTTACGTTTCTTGAGGACTCTTTGTCCGGTGGTACCGGTGCCTGTTGCCTGAACCCCTCTGATGAATGGTGGTCTGCAAGAGGCTCTCTTGCGACCAACTTCATTCCGGCGGAAGCCTGGTAGGCAGGTTTTTCGATGCGAATTCGAAGACCCTCCCGCTCCATCTCAAAAACGGTAATATTTGTTCCCTGCAGAAGAGCCAAAAGCTCCGATATTTCAGGATTTGTCATTTTCTTCCCTCTGGATGCAGGGGAGGTTTTTCGATTTTTTCATGAGAAACATTAGGAAGCTGTTTTGACGCGTTCAATATAATCTCCGGTTCTGGTGTCGACCTTGACTACATCACCTTCCTGAAGATGGAAGGGAACCTTGACTACAGCGCCACTTTCAAGTTTGGCCGGCTTTGAGCCTCCTGAAGCGGTATCGCCTTTTCGGCCGGGATCTGTTTCAGCAATGGCAAGCTCCACAAAAAGAGGGAGATCTACAGTGATGGCTTTCCCGCGATAAAATAAAATCGTCGCGATCATCTGTTCTTTCAGGAACAGGATCCGGTCTCCGAGCTCTGCCTTTGATAGTGAGATCTGTTCATAGTTTTCAGTGTCCATGAAGATGTAGTCACTGTCTTGTGTATATAGAAATTGCATGTTTTTTTCTTCAATATCCGGCTCGTCGAATTTTTCCCCGGTTCGGAATGTTCTTTCGATGACAGCTCCGGACTTCAGGCTTTTAAGTTTTGTCCTGACGAAAGAACCGCCTTTTCCCGGCTTGACATGCTGAAATTCAACGATGATGTATGGCTCATTGTCGAGCTCTAGACGTGAACCGTTTCGAAATTCGTTTGTTACAATAACTCCCATGAGTCAGGCTCCTGGATCAAAGATCTTATAAGGGTTGATTGCCCTCCTCCGATAAATCAGTTACGGAGGAGGAGTTGGTAACAGCTTCAAAAAAGCCATAAAAGCGAGTTGGTATCCCAAAATGCCAAATCCGGAGATTGATCCTAAGA
>JAKCCY010000048.1 GCA_021838765.1 Nitrospirota bacterium | reverse complement strand
TTCCGTGACCGCCAGAATGGAAGAGGGGTCCTTATTCGGACGCTCCCTGAGAAATTTGAATCCCGATACGATGAGGAACATGGCCGGGTAGTCCGCCGGAAAGTGCTTCCATGGCTCGGGAACCGGATTGTTTCCGGTGATGAACGCCACTTCGACATCGAGTCCGGATCCCGCTTCTTTCTTTTTCCTTAAGTCGTCAATGATCCGTCCAAACTCCTGGCGATAGATCAACAGTTCTTCCATGCTTTTTTCCAGCGTTTCGTCCCGGCGGCCCGGGATTAACGGCGGGTAAAGCTCGCTCTGGATCCATGTTGCCGCATCTTGTGTGCCCTCCGGAAGAAAACCGAGGGGGAGAAGGTGTTCGGCGATCTCATCCGATGTGAAAACGAGGATCGGCTGGATCAGGAGCAAAAGCTCCCGGAGGATCATTGCCATCGTTTTTTGTGTTCCGGTCCGCAGGGGAGATCTCGCGGCCTCCGTATAAAGGCGATCCTTGATCATGTCGAAGTACAGAGCCGACAGGGAAACGGAACAGAAAGAGGAGAGGTGGTGTACGACCGCCGGAAAGTCATATTCCCTGTAAGATCCGATAATTGTTGCTTTGGTTCCTTCCCAGAGAGAGAGTATCCAGCGGTCAAGGGGATCTTTTGAATCTTCTGTTTTCAGGGCATCTTCCTTGTAGTCGTAGAGATTTCCCATCATGAAGCGGAATGTGTTCCTGATCTTGCGATAGGACTCAACGAGATGGGAGAGGATGACGGGTGAAAGCCTGATATCCTCCCGGTAGTCGGAAGAGGCGGCCCAGAGACGCAAGATGTCTGCTCCGTGCTGCTTGATGATCTCCGACGGACTGATGACGTTTCCGATTGTCTTGGCCATTTTTCTTCCCTGTCCGTCGACGACGAAGCCGTGTGTCAGGACAGATTTGTAGGGAGGCGCATCATGAAGGGCCACGCTTGTCAGAAGCGAGGAGTGGAACCATCCCCTGTGCTGGTCGGATCCTTCAAGGTACAGGTCTGCAGGCCAGGAGAGCCCCGGCCGTCCCCTGAGCACCGCTTCATGGCTGACTCCCGAGTCGAACCAGACGTCGAGGATATCCCGCTCGAGTTCGAGATTCCGGCTCTGGCAACGGGGACAGGAGACCCCCTTCCTGATTTCCGCAGCCTGTTCCGGATCAAACCAGAAATCGATTCCTTCCTGTCTGGTTCTGGCGACAAGGCGATCGATGAGACTGCTGTCGAGAAAGCTTTCCCCGCAGTCGGAACATCCGAGCGCCGGGATCGGAACGCCCCAGGAGCGTTGTCTTGAAAGGCACCAGTCGGGCCTGTTCTCGATCATGGAGGTGATCCGGTTTTCTCCCCTGGCAGGGATCCATGAGACGGTCCGGATCGCCGCCAGGGTCCTTTGTCGGAGATTTTCGGTGGAAAGGGAAAGAAACCACTGTGGCGTTGCCCGGAAAATCACCGGTTTCTTGCATCTCCAGCAGTGGGGATAGGAATGGCGATAGGCGGAATGGGAAACCAGCCGGCCAATAGTGCCAAGAAGGGCCAGAACCTGGTCGTTCGAAGCCATGACGGGTTTCCCGACCAGATCTTCAAGGCCCATGTCGGCCAGTGTCTGCAGGTATCGTCCCCGATTGTCGACGGGAGCCTCGATGGGAAGGCCATGGGCGAGCCCAAGCCGGTGGTCGTCCTCTCCATGGCCGGGAGCGATGTGGACCATCCCCGTTCCCTGATCCATCGTGACAAAATCTCCCGGGAGGAGAGGGACCTGTGCTCCGGTCAAGGGGGATGTGACAACGGGAATCTCCCGGGCCAGATCTTCTCCTTTCAGGGTTCTCGCGATGGAAAATTCTTTGGAGCGATCGCCAAGGCCTGCAAAGTGTCCCTCTTCCGTCCAGAGCGCATGAGAGACATAGAGGCGGTCGTCCTGAGCGAAGGGAGCTGACGCTTCTCCTCCCAGATGCCGGAGCTCAAGGTACATGGCATCGGGATGGTAGGCAACTGCCTTGTTGGCCGGGAGCGTCCAGGGGGTCGTGGTCCAGATGGCGATAAAGGCGTTTTCAGGAGAACCACCTTTTTTGGGGGCAGCAAAAAGGACTGTCGCGGCCTGGGATGTATGGTCTTCGTATTCGACCTCCGCTTCGGCAAGGGCTGTTTCGCATTGGGGACACCAGAGAACCGGCTTGACGCCCTTGTAGACGAGTCCCTTTTTGACCATTTTGCCAAAAGAGTCGAGGATGGAGGCTTCATAGTCGAAGGACATTGTGAGATAGGGGTGTTCCCAGTCGGCCATGACCCCCATCCGGCGAAACTCCTCCATCTGGATCCTGACGAATTCGTTGGCGGATTCCCTGCATTTTGTACGGATTTCGACGGCGGTCATTTCCGAGCGATTCTTTTTCAGATCTTTCAAAACCTTGTGTTCGATCGGCAGTCCGTGGCAATCCCAGCCAGGAATATAGACGGGACGCCTTCCTTCCCGGATGGCAACCCGGTTGATCATGTCTTTCAGCACCTTGTTCAGGGCGTGGCCCATGTGAAGATGCCCATTGGCGTAAGGAGGTCCATCGTGGAGAATAAAAAGGGAACGGCCATTCATCCTGGACAAAAGGGCCTGTTCGAGCTTGGTCGCATTCCAGTGATTCAGGATGGAGGGTTCTTTTTCAGGAAGTCCCGCCTTCATTGGAAAATTTGTCTTGGGAAGGTTCAATGTCTCTTTGATTTCCACGAGGTCTCTTTTTCTCCTGTCTCTGATATTGGTCGATGCCGGGGTCCGTCGGAAGTTGGGAGAGAAGACTCCTTGGATTCCCGGCGGGAAATTTTTCCACGTGTTTTGTCCGGCTCTTGTCTAACCCGGACCATTTGGTTATGATGGGCCTTCCTGAAGGGCGATTAGCTCAGCGGTAGAGCACTGCCTTCACACGGCAGGGGTCACAGGTTCGAAACCTGTATCGCCCACCATCAAAACTGATCTTCCACTGCGATCAAATCCGGTTCATCCCTTCAGTTTAACATGTTCAACGCAGAATTCCCTCCCTCAGGCTCTTTCGCCAAGGATGAATGCTTGCAGTATCTCATTTTTCAAACTAAAGCAACAACAGCTTAAAAAGTTCAGGTATCGGCTGTATCCGACCAGCAAACAGGAAGCTCTTCTGAATCGACAATTCGAAGAGTGCCGATGGCTCTATAACCATTTTCTGGAACACAGAAAGAACGCCTGGGACTGGTACGGCGTTTCCCTGTCCCATTACGGACAGCAGAACACACTCCCGTCATTGAAAAGGGAACGACCTTCCCTCGATACGGTCTATTCCCAAACGCTCCGGAATGTGGCGGTTCGCATCGACCGGGCGCTCCAGGCATTTTTTCGCCGGATCAAAAGCGGCGAAGACCCCGGCTATCCCCACCACAACGCCTCCCTGAATATTTTTAGATTCGGACTTTCGTCTCGGGGTTAGCCCCAAAAATCCCCCACTAAAACCATTTCATGGTTTAGGGCGAGAGCAGTCACCGGGATGTTGCAGACAATCCTGAGCCAGAAAGATTTCGAGTTCCTCGAGCGGAAGGGGCCTGGATATTCCAAATCCCTGTATCACCGGGCAAGAAAGGCTTTTGAGCATGTCGATTTCCTGTTGCGTCTGGGCTCCTTCGGCAACGACCTGAAGGTTCAGGTTCTGGGCCATCTGGATAATGGTTTTCACCAGTGCGAGGTCAGCCGGACTCTTGAGCATTCTGAGAACGAATTCCTGCGGGACCTTGATTTCATCCGTCGGAAGCTGGGTCAGATAGGAAAGTGAAGAGTAGCCGACCCCAAAATCATCAATCGATATCCGGATCCCCATGCTTCGCAATATATTCAGGCGGTTACTGGCTTCCCTGAGGTCTTTCATCAGAAGGCTCTCGGTCAGCTCTGCGGAAAACCAGTCCAGAATCTCCCTGTTTTCATCAAGAGTGAGCAAAAGTTTGTCCCAGAATTCGTTATTCCAGAACTGGCGTGCGGAAAAATTCAGGGCGACGCGAATACGGGGAAATCCGTTCTCCTTGAGTTGCCGTATTGTCTCCATGGCCGTTTGGATGCCCCACTTCCCGATCGGTACGATCAGTCCGGTCTCTTCTGCCAGGGAGATAAAGTGGGAAGGGAAAATGGGAGAGTTTTTTCCAGGCATGTTCCAGCGAATGAGCGCTTCGACCCCCACGACCCTGTTTTGTTCGACATTGACCTGCGGCTGGTAGAAAAAGACGAATTCCTTTCTTGCAACGGCATTCCTTAACGACTGGGTTTTTTCGTAGCGGATCTGGATTTTTTCCTCGAACTCTTTTTCGAAATACCGGTATGTGTTCTTCCCGAGATTCTTGGCCTGGTACATGGCAATATCGGCTTTCCGGAGAAGGAGGTCCTCCGTGTCGCCATCATCCGGGAAGCAGGAAATTCCGACAGAAACGGTTGTGACCAGAAGATGGTCGTGAAGCTGGACGGGAGCGGCCATCACCTCAAGAAATCGTTGCAGGAATTCATTGAAGACAGATCTGTCTGGGTCGATCGGGCAAAGCAGGAGGAATTCGTCTCCGCCGATCCTTCCGACCAGATCCCCCCGTTTGGCCATTTTCAGAAGGCGCTCGGCCATGACACAGAGAAACTGGTCCCCGATAGCGTGTCCAAGGGAGTCGTTGATCTCCTTGAAGCCGTCAAGATCAATGAAAAGGAGAGCCATCTCCGAGGTTGTTCCACGTAAAAGCTGGATCTTTTTCCTGAACTGCTCGATGAAGGCGTTCCGGTTCAAGAGACCCGTCAGGGAATCAATGTGGGCCAATCTCCAGATCTTTTTTTCCTGATCTTTTTCTACGGTAATATCCTTTTGGTGAACAAGGATCTGGGTGACCACGCCTTTTTCGTCCGTAAGAGGGGAGACGACTGTCTCCGTGACAAAAGAGGTGCCATCGTAGGCGACCCCGTGAACCTCTCCCTGATAAAAGTTTCCCTCATGGCAGACTTCCTGAAAGGACAGGGCCCCTTCTTCACTGGAGACGGGGAAAAACTTCTGGAGTGAAAGATCGCATGTTTCCGTATGGGGATAGCGGATCATGGAAAAAAAAGCCCTGTTGGCCCATTGGATCTTCCCGTTGGGGGTGGCTATGAAAAAGGGTGTCCGGGAGGAATCCAGCGCGGCTTTCTGAAGACGCAACTGGCTTTGTTCTTCGTAGCGGATAAAGGCCAGACGGATTTTTTCCGAAAATTCAATCAGCTGCTTTCGGAATTCAGGCGAGATGTACTGTTCGTGCTGCGAGTTGACGGTCAGCGTCCCCCATGGAAGAAGGGACTTGTCTTTTCTGAGGATGGGAATGACCTGGGAGACGCTGAGTCCAACTTCTTTATACCAGGAGAACAGTGGCGAATCCCGGAAATCTTCCAGCGTCACAAAAAGAGGCTTTCTCGTATGGAGCGATTTGGAGCTGACCCTGTACATTCCCGGAGGGATATCCCAGCGAAAATCTTTTGACGCCGCCATGAACTGTTCCGGAAAGTCCGGAACTGAGGATGCAATTTCGACATAGCGGATGGTTCCGTCAGGGTTGGGAATGGAAAAGTAGGTCATCAGGAAGTGGAACGATTCGTCGAGCCTCTTCACGATCATGGACAGGAGCGAGTCAAGGGGTTCTCCCAAAAGGATCATCCGGTCGAGTTCGAGGGAGATCTGCTTGAAGGTTTCCGATTCCATTTCCCGTGACACGTCCCTGACATGGGCCATGATGACCCTTGCTTGCCCGTAGGTTATGTAGGAGTAGCTGACGCTGACATGAATCCTTGCACCGTCCAGCCGCCTGAAACGACGCTTGGTATTTTGGGAATGGAGGGCGGACCGGTCGAGGCTCTGGATGATCCGGCGGGTTTCCGGTTCGGAGGAGTTTGTGAAGAAAGAAACAGGCTTCCCGACAATTTCTTCCTGTCGGGAATAGCCGAGCATCTTCAGGAAAACACCATTGGCCTCCAGGACAATCAGGGAGTCGGGGTCCATGAAGAAAATCCCGTCCGGAGCCTGCTCAAAAAAGCGGCTGAAGTCAAAAGGATTCAAGTTCTCCAAAACCTCATCCTCCGGAAATAAAAATGTAGATTGGTAAGGCTCAACGAACCGATTACAATAGTAAAGCTCCCGACTTGTGAAATCTATTATTTCTTCTAGGAAGGGTCCCTGGGGACGCGGGGGTGTCCTGTCTTTCCAACCCGGATGAGGTCCATGCAGAAACAGAAGAAGTGGTTGGCTCTTCCACTGAAAATTGCCATGGCGGGTATCGGTCTTCTCGTCTTTGGGTGGGCCCTGTTGCTCATTTTCTGGCACTTGTCCCGCGAGAAGGCCCATGTTGACAGTCAGGTCCGGACAGGGACCCAGATCCTCGCAACCCTTGACTCGACAGACATCGCCCTTCAGGCTTTGGCATCGGAAGGGGCTGTCCGTTTTTTCTCTCCGGAGATTCTCTCAGGGTGGGCAGCCCAGGTTCACAGCGAGATCGAAAGCGTTTCTGGGCTTCCGTTTTCGTGGACGTCCTCCGACCGGGTTTTGATAGACAGGCTCGACCGGGCATGGGCAAGCCTTTTCAGGACGATCCAGATCTCCGGAGCGGAACATCAGACGCACCTCTTCGGGACGGTCCACGAAATTATCCTGACCAGACAGGCGATTTCCCGAAAAGCTTCTCATATGATCAGGCGCCTTGAGAAAGTCTCTCTCGGACTTTCCGGAACACTGATCCTGATCGAAGCGGGAATCGTTTGTGTGGGGATCATCGCGTTTATCCTGTTCTCCCTCGCCATGTATTTTTTTCGAAGAACAGTCAACTCCCTCGATCGCCTGTCCGTTGCCAAATTCTACCTTTCTGCCATTCTGGAAGCTGTTCCGACCGCTCTTTTTCTGAAGGATTCTGACGGGCGCTGGCTTCGGGTCAACAAGGCGGCGCTCGATCTTTTCGGTCTCGAATCCGGTTCATGGGAAAATCGGACCGATCAGGAGATTTCCAGGGAGAACCCTTTTTACCAGGAAGTGTTTTCGGCCTGTCAGGGACTGGACCGGGAGGCGCTTGAGAAAAATGAAAAAACGCTTTCTGTCGAAAGCGTTCGAACCCGCGACGGCAGGACCCTCAAGATGGAAGTGACCAGAATCCCCCTTGGAAATCCCGACGGTACGCCCATGGGGATTGTGGTCAGCAGCTACGATATGACGGAAAGAATCCGGAAGGAGGAGGAGATCCTTCGCCTCAAGGCCATCAATGAGGTTCTTTCCGATGTGGACGAATTCATCCTGGGTGTTCCGGAGGCCCCCTTTCTCTTTGATTTCGTCTGCGAGGCGATCTCGTCCCGGCTGAGAGCGCTCCTGACCTGCTGGATCGGTACATTCAACCCGGATGGGACTCTTGGGCAGAACGCTTTTTGCGGGGCCCCCGGGGAAAGTCCGGAGCTGGTTTTCGGACAAGATTTTTGGGGCAAAATGGAGAAGAGACTCTCGATGGAAGTGGTTGAGCCGGGAAAGATCCGGGGCTGGACCGATCTTTTCCGGGAAGAACCGGGTCACTTCCCCCCACAGGAAAATTCGGGCGGGAACCATCCGCTCAGGTCGATCGTTTCTGTCCCTTTTTTTCGGGAGGGCCAGGTTGCGGGGCTGATGTGTCTCAGTTCATTGGAAGGGGAGATTTTCTCCCCGGAAATCGTTCGCCTCCTGGAGAGTATCGCCCGAAGCATTTCGTTTGCCCTCGACAATCTGGAAAGAGAGAAAAAACGCACTCTGAGCGATGAATCGAGAGAGCAGATCTCTTCTCTTTACGAGGCCCTTTCCCGGATCAACCGTCTGACGGCTGAAGTTCCTGCTCCGGAAGTCCTCTACCGGGAGACGGTCCGGATCGCAGTTGAAACGGCCGATCTGGCTCTTGGATGGATCGGGCTTCTCGGAGAATCGCAAAAACTCGAATTTGTAGGCGTGGAGGGACGCGCCAAAGACTATGTCGACGACCTGGTCATTTCCACCGATCCGGATACTCCTGAAGGGCGGGGGCCGGGAGGGCAGGCTCTCAGGAGCGGAGACCCGGTGATCTCGGATTTCTCCTCCGATCCCGATTTTGCTCCCTGGCGTCATAAGGCAGAGCGGTTCGGTCTGTCGTCGAGCGCCAATTTTTCCTTTTCCCGGGGCGGCAAGGTGATTGGGGCGATGGGGCTCTATCATGACCGCCTCCACTCTTTTTTTCCCGAACAGATCGCCCTGTTTCGGCAGTTTGCCTCAACGCTTACCTTTGCCCTGGATAACTGGGACAGAGAGAAGCTCCGAAAAGCAAGCGAGGCTGAGATGGCACTTGCGGCCTCCGTCGCCCTCAACACCCATGAGGGGGTGGTGATTGCCGACCCTGACCGCTCCATCCTTTCGATGAATCGGGCCTTTACCCATTTGACAGGCCTCTCCGAACAGGAGTCTGGGGTTACACAGCTGGAATCGCTTCCCCTTCGGGGAAACGGGAAAGAATTCTGGAAGAGCATTCTCCCGCAAGCGATCCTGTCCGGATCCTTCCGGGGGGAAGTCTCCATCATGACCCGGGAGAAGGTTTTTCTCCCGGAAATCATGACCGTCAGTGTCGTGCGCGATCCCAATGGGGTTCCGACCCATTATGTCGTTGTTTTTACCGACATCAGCCAGATCAAGGACGAACAGATCAAGCTCGAATATCTTTCCCTCCATGATCCGCTGACGGGCCTTCCCAACCGGAGAGCTTTCGGGGATCGGGTGGAAAAAGGGCTGAAGGTGGCAAAAAGGAGTAATAGCCGGCTGGGTGTTGCCATTCTGGACATGGATGGCTTCAAGAATGTCAACGATCGTTTTGGCCATGATGCCGGGGACAGGTTTCTGGTTGAAGTCTCAAGCCGCATGAAAGCCGTGCTGAGGGAAAATGATACTCTGGCCCGTCTTGGTGGAGACGAGTTTGGGCTTCTTGTCGAGGGGATCGGAACCTCCTCTGAAATCGGGGACATCCTGGAGCGCTTCATTGCGGCCCTCAAGTTTTCTTTTTGTGTGGACGAATATGCGATCACACTCACGGGCAGTATCGGTATTGCCGTCTATCCGGAAGACGGGGAAGATCCCCAGACGCTTTTGTCTCATGCCGACCTGGCCTTGTACCAGGCGAAGGAAAAGGGGAAGAACCGATGGATGGCCTATGAGCCATCGCTCCAGGAAAACCTGGACCGCACCGCCCGTGTTCGGGGAGAGCTGAAACTGGCACTCGAAACCCCGGGGGAGCTCGTTCTCCACTATCAGCCGCAAGTGAATCTCCGAACGGGCAAGATTCTGGGTTTTGAGGCCCTTCTCCGCTGGAATCATCCGGTGAAGGGGGTGATTTTTCCGGAAGAATTTATCGAAATCGTCGAAACGGATGCCCCTCTCATCTCGAGGCTCGGGGGATGGGTTCTGTCAGAAGCCCTGTCGCAGATTGAAAAATGGGGAAAATTGGGACGGAGCTACTCTGTTCTGGTCAATGTCGGAGGTCTTCATTTTCTGAATCCGGGTTTTCTCGAGCAGTGGAATACCCTTTGGTCCGATTTTCCGGGAGTCTCAAGGAGCGATCTCCGGATCGGGATTTCGGAAAGTGCGGCGATTCGCGATGTGGCCACCTCCCTTTTTCTGATCGAGGCGTTGAGAAATGGCGGGACAGAAGTCGTTCTATGCAGTTTCGGAAGCGTTTCCTCATCCCTGACCGCACTTGGAAGACTTCCCGTTTCCGGAATCGCAATCGACCGACACCTGACCAGGACGCTCCTGACCGGCCCGTCTTCGATCGCTGTCGTTTCAGGAATCCTGGCGATGGCCCGCACGCTGAACAGGGATCTTCTCCTGTCCGGGATTGAAAGCATCGAGCAGGGCATCCTGTTCATGGCGGCTGGCGGAAGTCATGCCCAGGGATATGCGGCCGGTCTCCCGATGGATCCCGGTGGCATTCTGGATTGGTCTGAGTCCTTTGCCCTTCCCGGGGACTGGCGCTTTTGGTCGGAACTTTCCTGGCCGCAAAACGAAATGGATCTTCTTCGGGGGGCGCTGGAGGAAAAGCGCCGGTTCCGGCAGTGGTCGGAAAATCCCGCGGCTGCTCACGAATATCTTCATGAAACAGGGGAAAAGGGATCTTTCTGGGAGGACTTCATCGCCGGAGAAGGCCGGGAGAGGTTTGATGGCCGCCCTGAGTTTCTGGAGATTCAGAAAATCTCTGACCATCTGCATGAGTCGATCCATTCATTCCGGTCGATAAACCCTGAAAAAGCGGGTTTTTCCGCTCTTGATGACCTGTTGTCCGGTCACCGGGAGATGATCCGGCTCCTTGGAGCGCTGGTTTCTCAAGCCGGATTTTCTTAAGATCTGGGGGAAAGGTGTTTTTGGGTATGTGCGGAAATCTTTCTGGTTGTGGCCACCGTTTTCTAAAATAGATTGGGAGTCCTGCTCTTGAACGATAAAAAAAATCTGACTGCGGAGGAGTTCTTCTCCGGCCTTGACCCCCTTGACCAATGGGTTCTGGGAACGATCATCCTGTTCGGAGGAATAACCAATGCAAAAACAAAGATCATTCAGGTTCTGGAGAAGCCAGGCCTTCCCAAGCCACCCGAAAAAGGCCGGTGGACAATGGATGCCCTGGAGAAGGTTCTCGACCGGCTCAACTTTCCCCGCTGGCAGCCCGACAGGGAGGGATGGTTTGACAATACCCTGACCACCCTCGCCCTCAGGGAGATTTTCTCCCGTCCGGAAGGAGCTCTTCTTGCAAGGGCCGTCCGGGAGTCCCTCGCGCCCGATTCCCAGGCAAAGGCTTCTTACGCCAACGTTTCAAGCGGGACATTTGGCCACCAGCTTCTTCTGGCCCTCTATTCGAACAATCCGGACAATTTCAGGAAACTTATCTCCCAGTCGGAAGCAGTCTTTGACTCCCCTGTCAGGATGGCTCCCTTCAGGAGGCATCTTTTAAATACATATCTTCCTGTCGCCTGGATCGCCTCGCTCGATCCGTTCCTGCAGCGCCATGTTCTCATCCACAAGATCGAGAGCCTTGCCACCAGAAGCCTTGTCACCCCTGGGATCGAGTCCGCCATTGGGTATGCGCGAACCATTGTGGACTCAATGGAGGGACGTTCTCTCCGCTCCCTTCTTCTGAGGCTTGGACTGGCGGCAGGACATCTGTCCTGGGTCCGCCGGTTCCCGGAGATCGAAATGCCGTCAGATTTTGTTGTCGCGGGAATCCGGGGCTGGGAGGCCTTTTTTCGTGAGGAGTTCGAAGCCAGCGCGACTGCGTTCCGGGAAATGGCTCTCGAATACCGGAAGCTTATAGGCAAAAGGAAAATTCTCCCGGATGATCCCTACGGACTTTTCTACGCCCTTTCCCTTTTTTTGCTGGACAGAAAGAGCAAGCTTCGCCAGACGGAGCTCCCCCGCCTCCTCGATCTCGTTGAAAACGGGAATACATGGAGCTATGAAGGCTACAAGGCGGTCAGGGCCCTTGACCTTTCCGTGTCGGGCCTCGATGGAGAGGCACAGAGCCTGATCGCTGACATCTGGAAAGCCCCTGTTTTTGAGGAGCCGTTCTCAAGGGCCATCCTCGCTCTTGTCTTTTTCATTCTTTCTCCCGAGAAGGCCCAAGACTTCAAGGACGACTTTTTTTCGGCGTTTTTGCAGTTTCGGGAGCTTATGCCTCTCCCGGCCGCCATCTATGCCGAAATTCTGCTCCGTCTGGGAGACTCTTTTCCGGAGGTTGAGTCGTTTCGCAAAGAGGAAAAGACCGACTTTCTCCTTCGCCCGTTTCTCAGGCTTTTTCCGCAGAACGACGCCTGGGAGAGGAGCCTTTCCGGCATCGAATCCCTTCTTGGAGAAGATGCAGGAGTGGAGACCAAAAAGGAGCGGAGGATTGCCTGGCTTCTTGATATCAAGCACCAGCGTGCCTTTCCGGTCGACCAGACCTTCAGGAAGGGGGAGTGGAAAGGCATCAAGCCGATTGCGCTCAAAAGGATCCAGGCCCAGGATCCCGCCCTTCCATTTTCTGAAGAGGACTATGCGGTCGCCAAAACGATCCGGAGCTATTCCTATGGATATTATGGGAAGGTCGACTACGACACCGACCCCTATCACTCGATTCTGGCTCTGGTCGGCCATCCGGCGCTCTTTCTTGCCGACAGCCCGGCCACCAGGATCGAGCTTGTCCGCTCTCTGCCCGAACTTGTGATCACCGAGGTCAGGGATGGTTACCGTCTCGACCTTTCCCACCGGACAGAGACGCCGTCCGTCCGTCTCGAACGGGTTTCCGCGACCCGCTATCGGGCGGTAGAGATTTCGAAGGCTTTTGTGTCCATGTCAGCCAGAATTCCGAAGACGGGACTTCTTGTTCCGAAGGAGGCCAGGGACCGGGTCATTTCCATTCTTCAGCAGCAGGCGCCTTTTCTTTCTGTCCGGGCCGAGATCAGCGAAGCCGACATTCCGGCGGTGGAAGGAAGAACCGTCCCGGTTCTTCAGATCGAACCGCTCGACCTGGGCCTTGCCATGACTGTGGGGGTTCGTCCATTCGGTCCGGAGGGACACTTCTTTCCGGTTGGCAGCGGAGGAAGACTTGTGGCCGGAGTTCAGGGTGGAAAAACCGTCCACGCACGACGGGACCTTGAGGAGGAGCAGGCCGCCTTTTCGCGCCTTCTGGAGTCCCTTCCGATCCTTTCGGGCCGTCCCCCTGAAGGCCAGACCTTCCTCCTCGAAGATCCGGAGGAGGCTTTGCAGCTTCTCCTGGAACTTCAGGAGACCCCCCACCCCCGTGAGATCGAATGGCCGAAGGGAGAGACGCTGAAAGTCAGCCCCTCGGTGACCACGAAAAAACTCCGTCTCGAGATCCGCGAGGCCAGGGACTGGTTTGACATCGACGGCAAGGTGGAGGTCGACGAGAATCTGGTGATCGGGATGAAAGATCTCCTTTCGGCCCTCAAGGAATCCCGGGGGCGTTTTGTCCCGCTGGGCGAAGGCCGGTTTCTGACGCTGACGGAGCGTCTCAGGTCCCAGCTCGAACGCTTCCGGGAGGTCTCCGAGGAGGAAAAGGACGGACAGCGGGTCAGCCATCTTGGGACATTGGCGATCGAGGAGATGCTCTCGGAAGCCGGATCGGTGAGCGGGGACAAGAAGTGGAAGGCGTTCAGGGAACGCGTCCGGAAGGCGGCGAACTATACGCCTTCTCTCCCATCGACCCTTCAGGCTGAACTCCGGGACTATCAGGTCGAAGGGTTTTTGTGGATGAGCCGTCTGGCAGAGTGGGGGGCGGGAGCCTGTCTTGCCGACGACATGGGTCTTGGCAAGACCGTACAGGCGATTGCGGTCATGCTCGACCGGGCCCCTTCCGGCCCGATCATCGTTGTCGCGCCGACATCGGTCTGCAGCAACTGGAGCGCCGAGATTGCCCGGTTTGCCCCTTCCCTCAATGTTCATGTCCTCAGGGAGGCGGTGGACAGGACGTCCCGCGTCGAGGGACTTGGACCGCTTGATATCCTGATTGCAAGCTATGGTCTTCTCTCCCTTGAGGAGGATCTTTTGTCGAAGACCTCGTGGACGATGGCTGTTTTCGACGAAGCCCAGGCCTTCAAGAACGCGGAAACAAAAAGAGCCCAGGCGGCGCGCAAGATTCAGGCCGATTTCCGGCTGGCCCTTTCGGGAACTCCGATCGAAAACGACCTTGATGAACTGTGGAGCCTTTTCAGTGCGATCAATCCTCTTCTTCTGGGATCCCGGGAGCGGTTCCAGTCGAGGTTCTCGGGCCCCATTGAACGCCATAAGGATACGCGGGTCCTGGCATCCCTCCGATCGCTGGTTCGCCCCTTCATGCTCAGAAGGACCAAGAGCATGGTTCTCTCGGAGCTTCCGCCGAGAACCGAAGTCACGATCAAGGTCGAGCTTCCGTCCGATGAGCGCGCCTTTTACGAGGCGCTCAGACAGAGCGCTCTTGAGACCCTGTCAGGGCTCAAGGAGGAGAAGGGATCCCAGAGGATTCATATTCTGGCGGAGATCACGAAGCTCCGGCGGGCCCTCTGCCATCCATCACTTGTCGATCCGGGCTCCATTTTGCCCGGAGCAAAGCTTACCGCCTTCCTGGAGCTCTCCGACGAGCTTTTGAGAAACCGCCACAAGGCGCTTGTTTTCAGCCAGTTTACGGGCCAGCTGGAGCAGGTCGCAAAAGCTCTGGATGGCCGGGGTGTTTCCTACCAGTATCTCGACGGCAGTACTCCCCCCAAAGAGCGGGAAAAGCGTGTCAGCGACTTCCAGTCGGGGAAGGGCGATCTCTTTCTGATCAGCCTTCGGGCGGGGGGGACGGGGCTGAATCTCACCGCGGCGGATTATGTGATCCATCTTGACCCCTGGTGGAATCCGGCGGTGGAGGACCAGGCCTCTGACCGGGCCCACCGTATCGGCCAGCAAAGGCCGGTGACCATCTATCGACTGATTGCGACACAGAGCATCGAGGAAAAGATCCTCGAGCTTCACAAACAAAAGCGTGATCTGGCCTCCGATCTTCTTGAGGGCTCCGAGATGACCGGCCGTCTGACGAACGAAGACCTGATCGCCCTGATCGGGGTGTGAAAAAGGACAGAATTGCCGAACTGTTTGCCCTATATGTTAGAATATGCGCAAACTGTAAGAGACTTGATCTTTCATGATTGCCGCGAGATTATTGACCCATGGAAACGGTGATTCCTCCCTATCGCGAAAACGATTCGGCCTTCGAGATCGGCTTCTTTAAAAAGATAGCGGAGGGGGCGCCTGTGGGCATTATTCTGGCCGATTCCGAAAACCACCTTATTGTTTATGCCAATCCTGCCTTTACCAAAATTACCGGATACGAAGAGAAGGAAATCCTGGGGAGAAACTGCAATTTCCTCCAGGGAGGCGACAAGAACCAGAAAGAAATCAGCGAGATCCGAAGCGCGCTTTCTGTCGGGGTCGCTTTCCATGGAGTTCTCCGGAATTATCGGAAGAATGGCTCTCTTTTCTACAATGAACTGAATATCGCTCCGGTCAGAAACGCGGATGGAAGCCTTCAGTACTTTGTGGGATATCAGCAGGATGTCACCCAGGAAAAACGCCGGACGCTGTTTCTGGAGATTCTGATCGGGATCGGGGAGCTGTTGAACGAGATGCTCTTCGAGAAATCGAACGAGCATGTTCTGGAACTGGTCAACGAAGAGATCATCCGGGCGAAGCTTTTTCATATCGCTTCGGTCTGCGAGGTGGCCGGAGAGACCGATATCCGCTATCTGTCGGCTACCGGGCCCGGTGTTTCTTCCGTCCCTGAGGTCTGTGGAAATCCGGCGGCTGGTCCCTGTCCTTTGACTGTTCGCGCCTGGCAAACAAACGAAATCGTCTTCGACAACCATTACCCCGACCATCCTGAACGGGTGGCTATCAGGGATGTCATGATCGAGCAGAAATGGTATAGCGCTGTGGTTCTCCCCATCGTTCATGCAGGCAGGGTTTCCTACGCGCTGGGACTGGTCTCGGCCCTTTATGGCGTGTTCGATCCCGAAGCGCTGCAATCCCTTCGCCGCATCAAGACGATGATCGAGGACTTTTTCTCCAGGAAGGCCGAGTTTTTAAGCCGCATTGAGCTTTCCAGGAAAGATCCGATGACCGGTCTGATCAACCGGATGGCGTTCGGATCCATTTTCTCCGAGGTGCTTTCCAGGACCCGGCAGAAGGGGTCTCTCACGGCAATCGTCTATGTTGATATCGACGGGTTCAAGCAGATCAATGACAATTATGGCCATGAAGCAGGAGATCAGGTTTTGAAAGTGCTGGGCGAGCGCCTTCGCCATGTCCTGAGAACCGGGGATACTGCCGTCCGGCTGGGAGGTGACGAGTTCCTGCTCTTGCTGGAAGGATTGTCGGGACTTTCGGAGATGGACCCGTTCATCGAACGGGTCTCTCGGACGATCGAGATGCCCATTTTCTGGAAGGAGGTTGAGTTTGTGGTCCAGGCCAGTTTTGGTGTCACGATCTTTCCCAAGGATTCAGGCGATGTCGACTCGCTTCTTCATCATGCCGACCAGGCGATGTATACCCACAAGAGATCGGACAGAAAAATCCGTGGCGCTTATGTTCTTTACAATCCCGCCGACGAGTCCTCCCGCTAAAAGTCGTTTCGCTGTCGTTTCCGAGCCGTTTTCCCGTTATTCTTCCTTTCCTCGTCCCGGGTTTTTTGGCATTTTCTCTTGAGCAGTCACTTTGGCGCAAGAGCCAGTGGTGTGATCTGGGGATTGGCAGCCCCGGCCACAAGGGTGATGAAGCCCTGTTTTCCGGATTCCGGGGAGGGGTGATTTTCTACCCAGAGATTTCCCGAACCGTCTATCTGGAGCGCTTTCGGGTTCAGGATCTCCCTGCCCCTGAACCCTTCTTCCGGGGACAGTGGCGTCTGGTCCTGGGCGAAGGCGGAGAGGCTCCCCCCTTTTGCATTGACCACCCACAGGGTGTTCTCCCCGTCGACGGCAATGGCCCGGGGATCGGAAACGCCCCCGCCGGAGACCGGAGAGTTGTTTCGTGGGTTCCCGTCGGGAGAAAGCCCCGTCAGGGAGTCCGGATCATGGTTCCCGATCCAGACAGTGCCCTCCGAATCGATGGCCAGGGAGCCGGGGTGGCTGATTCCGGCGGTTCTCTTGAAATTCCCGATGATGTTGTTTTCGGGGTCGATTTCGAGGACCAGGCTGTCTTTTCCGATGCTGGCCCAGACGCGTCCGGAATCGTCTGCGGCGAGAGCATTGGCCGTGATCCCGGCGATGCGGTGAAGAAGACGGCCCTGGTTGTCGAAGATGTCGAGAAAGCCTTTTTCTGCGATCCAGATGGTCTGTGTTGCGGGATTCTGGGTCATGGCCAGCGGCGGGCCGGAGGGTCCGCGAAAAACCTTGCCTGGCCAATTCCCCCCTGGGGAGAGCTCCCTCAGGGAACCTCGTCCGGCAATCCAGAGGTTGCCTTGAGGATCGATCGACAAAAGATCTCCACTTTTCCCTTTCGGGACCGGCTCGGAAGAAACCTTCATCAAATCCTTTCCGGACCCGCTCTCCCAGGATCTGTGAACAAGTGACCCGGAACAGATCTCCCACATTGCTCCCCTGCTGTCGATGGCCGTGGAGCCCTGTGTCTGGAGGCAGGCGTTTTCGGACGGTGATTCCGGAAGAATGATTTTCAGAAGGAAATCGGAAAGGGACGGTTCAGGAGATGGCAAAAGTGCCAGGATCTTTTGTTCGTGCCTTGTCGGGTGCTTCGCAAGGGAGAGGCTGGCCTCCAGTGTGTCCTTGACCTGGTGGTTGCGGCTCGAAAGAAGCGAGAAGAGTTTTCGGCAGGAAGAATTCGGGACGCGACAGGACTCCAGGAGCCTGGCGGCGACAGGAAGACTCTCCCCTGAGACGAATGGGGCGATTTTCCCTGTATTCGGTGAGACGATCCATGTGGCGAGCGTCCAGGCGTTCTGAAAGCCGATGGCCGACATGGGGACAGGATCGATCCTGTCCCCGGTGAAGGCCTGTTTCAGGGCATGGATAGAGGCGAGGGTGGTGAATTCATTGATAACGATGGGGATTTCTCCGTTCTGGCGGACAGGGAGAAGGGAGAGGAGCCGGATGGCCGGATTGGCTTTCCCCTTCCGGATTGTTCCCCATGCGCTCAGGTAAAATCTTTGATGGCGATCAACGGGTTCGTTCAGTTTGAGCTTTCCTTTTTGATCGGTCAGTCCTGATGCAACCGTTTTTTGGGTGTTGGTCTGAAGGTTGATGGCGGTCAGGGTGACTCTGGATCCGGGAAGGGGTTTTCCGGAGAGGGTTGCCAGAATGGAAAGGGTCGCGACTGAAGCAGAACGGGTTTTGGTTTCAGGACGGGCGTGCGTCTCCCCGAGAATCCTGTCCTGGTTCCTGTCGGGAAATCCTCCGGCGCCTTCGATCAGATCCAGTGTGTTTTGGGGGGCGATCTCGCTGGTTCCGGCAACGGCTTCGAGAAAGAGCCCCCGGCAGCGTTCAGGGTGGTCGATGCACAGGGATGCGGCCTCTGCCCATCCGGAAAGAGTGGTCTGACTGGCAAGGGAGAGCGAGCTTTCAAATCCGGAGGTTTCAAACTGTCCGCTTTGAAGGTTGATTTCTCCTTGGTATTGGGAAAAAAGGGAGGCGAGCCTTTTGGGTTCGCCGAAGATCCTGTCGAGTTCAAGGTTGGGAAGAAAGGTGGCGACGGCGGTGG
>JAKCCY010000047.1 GCA_021838765.1 Nitrospirota bacterium | reverse complement strand
TTTGGTTGACAAAAATGGAAGGGGGTCACGGGCACCTCTGACCCCCTGTTGAATTTCGATTGTTTTTATATTTTACATAAAGTTAACTGTTGTTAAGGCCTCTTCTCTGACTCTTTTCCCGATGGCCTGTCGATCAGGGAGAGTCTTTTTTTTCGGCGCTTGTTTCTTTAAAGAGGAGGGCCAGTGATCTCCGGAATCGGGGCGAGCGGGAGAGTTGTAGTGCCCGATGGAGATTTTGCTGTGCCAGTACCTCCTGTCCATCTTTCTTGTACACGATCGAGAGGTACCCCAGGACCACTGGATCCCGGGGTCTTCGCCGGAGAGTTTCATGAAGAAGCAGGAAGGCTTCTCCGAAGTGTCCTGTGCGGATATCGGTATAGGCCATAAGCCTTCGGAAGCCCTGAGGCCACGTTGGGGACAGGCGGATCCCCTCGAGAACTTTTTTGGCCCGGGAGTATTGATGGTTCATAAGGAGCGCTCTGGCCCGGTTGAGGAGGATATATTCTCCGGCCCCGGATTCTCCGGGCTGTCCCAGATGGAGAAGATCCTCTGATTCCTTCCATTTTCCTTCCCGGAGAAGGATGACAGAAAGGTTGTTCCTGTACTTGAGATTTTGGGGATCGAGTTGCGATGCCTTGCGGTAACTTGCTTCCGCATCGCTCCAGCGGTGATCCTGATAGGCCCTGTATCCTTGACGTTCCAGAATGCGGGCGGATTCTGTTTTTGAGGGAGACTCCGCGCATCCGGAAAGAAGGGCGAGTCCCAGAAGTTCAATCGACATGATTCCTGCGATGAAGATTGTTCCCAATGATTTCCTGTGCATCTTTATTCTCCTCTGTAGCCGAAGACGCCGTTATACCAGACAGTCGCCATTCCGAAAGGGGTATACATCTCGGGAATATTCGACTGATAAAGGGGAAGTGCAACCCCAACGCTCCATGTAACCGCCATTTTTCCTGTATTGGGATATGTGGCCTCGACAGAGGGGGCGGCCCAGAGGAAGCTCCAGGAAGGGACGGTTGCATTTCCGAAGAAAAGGCTTGAGCCCGTTTGTGTCTGTCCCACCAGCTCAAGGACATAGCCAAGTCCGTAGTGGTCGTTCAGGATGTGCTCAACTGCCAGAGAATAGTCGAGCAGGTTTCCGTCCACCATGTTGAATCGCCCTGTGTGGCATTGGCCTGATGCGGTGCAGGGAATGGGAGTGAAGGTAACGTTGTTGGAGGCATAGTTTGCTCCGACTGTCGTCGGATTCTGGATGACATCTCCTGCCATGAAAAAAAGACGGAACGGTTTTGCGCTTTTTTTTGCGATCAGATAGAGCCCTTCGTTAAAGGTTCCGTTTCCCGTCTGGTCAAGCCCATTGGCTGTCGGATTGAGTTCCGTGTATTTTCCGGTGGGGAGGACGAACTGGGGTTCGATCGTGAGGGATGGTCGATGCCAGAGGGAAGTGACATCATTTTCCAGAAGAAAGTTGTACCGGAAGAAGATCACCGTATCTCCGACCCCCCACTCGGTCATTCTCTGGTTGCCCGTTCCGGCACTGTTCTGGGAGTTAATCCCGATGGGGACGACCAGATCCATCTCAAGATTTTTCATGACTCCGATGTCAATGCGCGATTCTCCGGTCATTGACGACAGGTTCAGTCCCTGACCAAACATCAGGTTGTCAGACCAGGCACTGCGGACAAAAAACGATCCCACTGGAACGGTATTGGCGTTTCCTGTAAAAAATGGACCGCTTGTCAATGGTCCCCATGACAGGTAGTCGGGCTTCATGAGCGCGTCGATATCGGGGAGCAGGTCATCTTCCGAAGAGGGCTGGATATTCGCAGGCGCATTGCGGTGGTTGTCTGATCCGGATGGGGCAAGAGATCCTGACCAGGCCGCATCCGGAGCGCACAGCCAAAACAGAAGCACAGGGAGTGCGATGCGAAAGCATGAAAGTGCAGACATCTCGGGGCCTCCATAAGTGGTGGTGAATGGAAAAGTTGATGGAGGTTGGAGAACTGTTTCTCCAACCTCACGCACTTCAAGATTGGGTGTTTTACCTTGCCACGACATCGCCGCCACCCGGGCCCCAATACCAGTAGATTGAAAAATTGGGATTGATCGACTGGTACTGGTTGGTTCCGGCAATCGGCAAAAGCACTCCGATCGAGCAAATGATGTTTTTTGAGAGATTGGTTTCGAAGGTGGGTTGAATGCCCCAGATATTGAAGGCTCCGACGTGAGCGCCTCCACCATTGATCGGAAGACCGTCGACAGAAAATGGCAGGCCGGATTCTCCGGCAAACTCCAGGATGAAACCGGTTCCGGTCTTGTCATTGATCATTGTTTCGGCTCCCAGTCGGTATTGGGCAATATCTCCGAACTGGACGAGCGGCTTTCCCGGGGATCCGGCGATTGCCGCGTTGTTTGGAAAATCATAGGTATAGAAAAAATCGGCATAAAGACGGAATGGTTTGGCGATGTAGCGGGTCAGAAGCGCCGGAGTGATCGCAGGCGCTCCATAATGGGTGGATGGGATTCTGGCAAGAGGGGGGAGTCCTCCCGGTGGAACTGGTGCATTTGTCCAGCTTGATGTCGGAAGGGTCACATGCATGGCAAATGCCATCGAGGGGATCTTCCGGTCCGGATGCTGAACAAAAAAGCGATATTTGATCTCCATGGTCAGGTCTGAAAATCCGCTTCCGTTGTTGATCTGCCCATCGGCCCCGGACCAAAGCGAGACCATTGAGGGGAAAATTGTAAACTGGGTGTTGTCCGTCAGTCCGACTCCGATTTCCGCAAGCGAGAGGAGCTGGGTCTGATAGAAGCCGGCCGGTAGAGAGTGGATGCCTCCGCTGTCCGTATACTGGGCCTGGGTAAACTGTCCGTAGAAGAATGGCCGGATATAGAACTCTCCGGGAGGGGCGGTATCGGCCATAGGAATGAGCTCCGGTCCTGCAGAAAGGGGGTTCCACATCTTCCGGTAGGCCTTCAGGGCATCAATTCCGTTCCAGGACAGTCCGTCACCGTCTGGAGCGATGTTGTTCCCCGCTCTGTCTGATTTGTGTTTATTGTCAGTGCTGACAGGAGATGCCAGGGGTTGGGTGTCGGCAAAAACCTGCTCTGTTCCGGCGATCGGTACCAACAGGGCAAAAAGCAGGGAGATTGCCGTCAAACGGCGTTTTGAGGGTCGATCTTTGATGCTGGAGGGTTTCATGGCGATCCCTTTCGATTCTTGTTGTTGTCGACTGGAGTGGTGTTTTCCGGAAGCAGCCTCGCTGCCGTCGGAAGTGGTCGCAAGAAATCGGAGGGGTTTTAGGGGGCGCGGATTCGGGTTGGGCCGGAGAAGACTGTTTCCCTGGCAGCTGGAATGATGCCGGTCGCTTTACGGGTGGTGCCGGATAGGTTTAGAAACGGGAAGAAGAAAAAGAAAAACAGGAAAAGAAGGCTGGTCAGAGTGCGGTTGGTCGTTTCTCGCGGGCGTCGATCAAGGTCGCCGATGAATGGGATCCATTTTGGATCGCCCCGGACAGGGGAGGAAGCGAGAATGGCCGGATTGGAAAAGAGGGGAGATGTCGATGGGAAGATCGATGAGTGGATTTCGGGGGAAGATCCATCGGTTGCCCCCAAGAGACCGCTTTCCGGAGGGAGGCAGCAGGAGTTTCCCCCATGGAAGGTCTTTTCCATGGAGAGTTCCGCGCTCCTCTCCGCAGTTTCCGGCTGTCCGGCTGCTCCGGAGACTTTTTCAGGGATGGCAGTTCCTGCTGTACACGTGACGACCGTTCCCTGTCTTTCGACCCTTTCCCTGGAATGACTGCTTTTTGAAAGCGTCATGAAGGTGTTCATTCCCAGAAGAAAAACCAGAACCGCAGGGATTCCGCCAAGAGCCACCAGACCGGAGAGCATCCCTCCCGAGAGGATCCAGACACCGAGAGGGCTTCTGTCCTTGTTGTGGCTGGCCTGGGCCATCCCCCTGGAACCGTTTTTCGGAGCCTCCTTCCGCGTTATCAGGTATTCCGCAAAAAGAAATCCCGCGAGAAAAATCGCAAAGAATGCTGTTTTGGGAAGAATAAAGTTCCCCCGTACAAGAATGACCCCCAGGACGATCAGTACGGAGGATGAACACAGTGATGGGAAAATTGTCCGGATGCCGTATTTCCGGTAAGACCGGAGACCGCCGGATCCATGGCAGAACGGAAGCAGCCCCAGAGCGCCGGCCAGTAAGTTTGCAAGTCCAAGCCAGCAGGAAGTGTTGTCTCCGGTCAGCCTTCGCCGGGATGTTTCCGAGAGTGTTTCTGTGGCCTGCTTTTCCCGGACCGTTGCCAGGACTCCGTTGACAAGTGTGACCGGGAGTTGGGGAAGAACCAGGAGAAGGAGATCGAGAAGGGATCCAGGGGCTTGGGGTTCGTTCCCCCGGATCGACCCTGGAAATCGGGAAAGATCGATCCCCGGAACCTGATGGAGCAGCCAGAGTCCAAGAGAGATGGCGCCAACGATATAGACATAGATCGAGACCGCCCGCTTTACGCTCCGGATGGCCGCGTCGTCAAGTTTTTCGGAAAGGGCATCGGTGACTCCCAGCCGTCCTGAAAGGAAGAGGAGCAGTCCCAGCAGAGCTGCCGATATGGAGGCGATCAGGGGTGTCGGATGTAGGATGAGAAACAGAAAGGCCCAGACCTTGAGCGGCTGAAGGGGAAGCGGGGTTTTGAAGAGTATCGCGGACAGAAGGTAGGCACTTCCGAGGTACAGGAAGTTTCTCCCCAGACTGTGGGCATCTCCTCCCGACTCCGAATCGATGAGTATCCCTGTCATGGGTACAAGGAACCAGAGGTCAAAGAGAGAGCCCCATAGTTCTTTGGGTCGGAGTGTCCCGAAACCGGTTTTTGAAAAAATGCAGTATAGGCGGTTCATTGTCCAAATTCGCCCGCAAGTGATGGGCGACGGCTCCTTCGCTTTGAATGGTGAAAAACAGCATCGACAGGGGATGGAACAGATTGTGACCGGCAGGCTTGCGTCAGCCTGGATTGATGAATGTCTTGAGCAATATGCATGCCAATGAACAGGAGCCGGATCAGGCGTCCTTTTTTCGGATTTCTGGATAAAAAACGGAATCAATGAGAACAAAAATGTTGATCTATCTACAAAAGTTGTGGGGGCTATTTCATGACCCCATGCTCATCCGGTTGGTTCATTTTTCAGATCGTCCAAAAATCGAGGTTGATTCCTGCTCGTTTCGGTTTTCGGGGAGCGAATAAGCATTGACTCGATTGTTCAGATCTGATAACTTTCCCCGGTTAAGGATTAAAGGAGGAGCCATGAGCAAAGTATCTGTCATTTTAAAGCAAGATGTTGAAAAATTGGGAAAAGCTGGGGATCTCGTACAGGTATCAAAGGGGTTTGCAAGAAACTTTCTGATGCCCAAGCAGTTGGTCATCGAAGCGGACAGGCATAATCTCGAGCTTGTTGAGCTCCACAGGAAACAGGCCAAGGAACGGGCCGAGAAGCATCACCAGTCGCTTCTGGTTCTGGCAGGACAACTTTCAGAGATGGAACTTTCCCTTTCTGTCAAGGTTGGTGATGCCGATCGTCTGTTTGGTTCTGTTACGGCTCAGGATATTGTCGATGGTTTGCAGAAACACGACATTCACCTCGATCGCAAGCAAATCCATCTCGAGCGTCCCATCAAGGAACTGGGGCATTGTGTTGTTCCCGTCCGTCTCGGGGAAAAAGTTCAGACCAACCTGAAGGTTGTCCTGGTTCCGTCCGCCTGAAATCGGACTTGTACAAGCGTTACCAATCAGGGGGGCTCTGCCCCCCAATCATTAAGGGAGAATTTTTCAGATGTCCATTACATTCAAGCCAAGTAACCTGCGGCGCAAGAGAACTCATGGTTTTATGAAGAGAATGTCCACTCCACAAGGGCGCAATGTTATTAAAAGGCGCAGGGCAAAGGGTCGTCATCGCCTGACCGTTTGATTCAGGTTTTCGTCGCTTGAAGTGGGTTCCTCTGAGAAAGTCCCAGATCCAGGAGATGATCCGGAGTCCTTCCCGCAAGATTTCCCTCCAGGAATGTGTCGTATTTTACAAGCCAGGCGATGTTTTTCAGGTTTCAGTCATCTCGGGCCGCAAGCTTGGCAAAGCCCATGAGAGAAATCGTATCCGTCGCCGGATACGCGAAGCGGTCCGGCCTCTTGGCATTATTTCGGAGGGCCAATGGATTTTCATGGGAAGGCGTCCGGCGATCAGTGTCGAGTTTCTCCTCATGCAGGCTCATCTGCAGAAGGCCCTGAAGGAGATCCTGCGGGTGCAGCCAGACGAGTCTCGATCGGTCTGATCGTTGCTTACAAGCGGTTCATGTCCCCATGGCTGGCTCCGTCTTGCCGGTTTGAACCCACATGCTCATCCTATGCTGCCGAGGCTTTTCGGAAATACTCTTTTTTCAAGGCATTTCGAAAATCCCTCTGGAGAATCCTTCGGTGCAATCCATTCCATTCCGGGGGCAGGGACGATCCCTAGTCACCCCGTCTGAAATCTCTCTTCCTAATTATCGGATATGAAGGAAAGGTTCTGAGCTCAATGTTGAAAAAACTCCTTCCGGTTGTTTTGATTGTTCTGGCGTTCAACTTTCTCATTTATACCATCTGGGAGAAACCGAAAACCAAGGAGCTTCCGCCAACGGCGCAGAAGACACTTGAAGCGCTGTCGATCCCGATGGTTGATGATCCCCTGACAGCCCTCTCTTCCATCAACGGATCAGATGTCCATTGGACCATTTCCCTGAAATCCGGCCAGATTGTTGGGTGGCAGCTCGCCCACTATTCCCATATTTCGAACGGGAAGCCCCTGGAGCTTCTTCCCAGGAAGCCGGGGTTTTCTTCCATGGGGCTCTACACCAAGTCCTCAGGGACACTGATCCCCCTTTATCCCGTATCGATCACCTTAAATGGCACTCCGTTATCCGCGACCTCCCGTTCCCTTACAGCCGGAACCGCTCGCCTCGAGGAGAGGTTCATGGTTAACGGGAGCCCTGTAACCCTGTCTTTTACCCTTCCTTCCTCGGGCTATGACGTCGCTGTATCGATCAGCAATCCCGGAAAGGCTGCCGTTGTTTTCGGATCCGGAGAAAATTTTGGATTGTCCCGGATTACGCAGAGTTACGGGACGGAGTTTCAGGGGCCGATCCATTCGACCGAAGGGAAGATGGAGGAGGTCAAGAAAGATGGGGTTTTCTCTTTCGATCACCCGCTTGCCTGGCTCGGAAACGAAGACAAGTATTTTATTGGGCTCTTTTCCGGCCAAAAAGGGATCTCCCTTTCAGAAATACGACGTTCGGGAGCCAATTCCTGGATCCAGATGGAAACACTGGGGGATGCTTCCTTCTCGGTCATCGGAGAACCCAAAAGATACTCTCTTCTGAAAGCCCAGAATCCTTCCCTGATTGATACGATCGATTTCGGGTGGTTTATGTTTGGCCGCATCATGTTTATCAGCCTGATTGCCAAGCCTTTGTTCCTGCTGATGACCTATCTCCATCATGTCCTTCATAATTATGGTCTGGCGATCATTCTGGTCACGATTATCATCAAGCTTATTTTCTCTCCTCTTGCCTTTATGAGTTACCGAAGCATCCATCAGATGCAGACTCTTCAGCCCGAGATCAAGAAGCTCCAGAACCAGTACAAGGATGACAAGGCGGCCCTCAATCAGGCGTTGATGGCACTTTACAAGGAGCGTCGGGTCAATCCTCTGGGAGGATGTCTCCCCATGCTGGTCCAGATCCCTGTTTTTGTGGCTCTTTATAACATTCTGAACAATACGGTCGAGTTGCGGCAGGCTCCTTTTCTGCTCTGGATCCATGATCTTTCCCTGAAGGATCCCTATTATATCCTTCCCGTCCTCATGGGATTGACGATGATCCTTCAGTATCGCCTCAATCCGGCTTCGCCCGACCCTGTCCAGCAGAAAGTCATGATGGTCGTCCCTGTCATCATGACGTTTTTCTTTCTGAATTTTCCTTCAGGTCTCGTTTTGTACTGGCTGGTCAACAATATGTTGACGATACTCCAGCAGTATCTGACGACGAGCTACCTGAAGAAACAGTCCGCCTGACACCAGGAGTCCCGCATGGACCAGATCGTTGCCCTGGCGACACCTCCGCTTCCCGGTCCCCTGGGAATCGTGCGTTTGTCAGGGCCTGATCTGATCGCTTCTTTTGGCAAGGTATTCTCCCCTTTTCCGGAATCTCCGACTCCCCGCCATGCCTATCTGACCTGTATCGTCAATCCTGACGGGACTCCCATTGATGAGGGGATTGTCCTGTTTTTTCGGGGTCCGGACAGTTTTACAGGGGAAGATGTCCTTGAACTCCAGATGCATGGAAATCTCCACTCACTGCGACAAATCCAGAATTTTCTCGTTTCCCTGGGAGCCCGTCCGGCAAAACCCGGAGAGTTTTCTTACCGGGCGTTCCTGCATCAGAAAATGAGCCTTTTGAAGGCCGAGTCACTGAACAGGATGATTCAGGCCCCTTCTTACCAGAGCTACCTTCAGGGATTGAATCATTTTCTGTCTCCATCAGCCGATCCGCTCTCCCGGCTGAGAGATGAGCTGGTTTCTCTTCTCGCCCATTTTTATGTGATGGTCGATCATCTTGATCTGCCTGAAGAGGAGTCTCCTGTCCTTGCCGATCTTCTTTCGCGCATGGACCAGCTCCTCCTGAAGCTGTCTTTAATGGTCCGGGACCAGAAAAAAGGGCTGAAGAGGCGTTCGGGATTTACGGTTGCCCTCGTAGGACATCCCAATAGCGGCAAATCGAGCCTTTTTAACCGTATTCTTGGAGAAACCAGAGCGATTGTGTCGACGGTTCCCGGGACGACCAGGGATGTCATAGAAGGTCGATATCCAACGTCTTTTGGCGATGTGATTTTTCTCGATACAGCAGGAATCCGGACGACCGATGATCCCCTTGAAAAGGAGGGAATCCGGATGACCAGGTCTCTTTTAAAAGAGACCTCTCTCGTTGTTTTTCTGAGAACGCCGGAAGATCCCTCTCCTGTGTCCCTGGTCCATCGGGGGGAGTCGATCACGGTTCTCAACAAGTCTGACCTTCTCTCCAAAGCCGCTCTGGGTGAGTTGATCGGGAAACTCTTTCCCGGGACTTCTTTGTACCCTGTGTCGTCGCGCACCGGAAAAGGGCTTCCGGATCTGCTCGGGGCGATAGAGGAGAGAGCCAGGGTCTATTATGAGGGAAACTCCCAAGACGTCCAGGGCGGGGCATCCAGGGTGAGGCTCGACCTTCTCATGCGCTTTCAGCGCTCATTGAGAGCCGCCAGAATCCCTCTTTCAGGCGGTCAGCTTCTGGAATCCCTCCACGGACTTGAGCAGGTGCGCAGAGAGTGGGAAGATTTGTTTGGGATTGTGTCCCATCAGGAAGTGTATGATCGAATTTTTTCGACTTTTTGTATCGGAAAGTGATTGGGGGGCGGCTGGTGAATTCCTGGGATGTGGTTGTCGTTGGCGGTGGACACTCCGGTATTGAGGCGGCCCTGGCTGCATGCCGGATGGGGCTCAGAACACTGATGGTAACCCTGAATATCGATCTGATCGGTCAAATGTCCTGTAATCCTTCCGTGGGAGGGATCGGAAAGGGACATATCGTTGCCGAAATCGAAGCAATGGGGGGAGCCATGGGTCGCCTGGCGGACATGTCCGGTCTCCAGTTCAGGATGTTGAACACCCGTAAGGGGTATGCGGTTCAGGCACTGAGGGTTCAGACGGACCGATATCGCTACAGGGATCTGGCGAGAAGGCGTCTTGAGTCTTTCCCCGGCCTCTCCCTGAGACAGGGAGAGGTTGTGGGGGTCGAGCGGAAAGGGAGCAGGGTCGAGGCTCTCGTGCTTCACGATGAAACAAGAATTTCCGCAAGATCGTTTGTCCTGACCACGGGTACATTCCTTTCAGGAATCCTTCATCAGGGATTTTCGACCCTGGAAGGAGGCAGGGCGGGAGACAGGGCATCCCGACGGCTCTCCGCCCCCCTTTCCGGGGAGCTCGGTCTTCAGCTCGGACGGCTCAAGACAGGAACCCCGCCGAGACTTTCCGGAAAAACCATTGACTGGTCGAAGATGGTCATTCAGCCAGGCGATGAGCCTCCTTCCTTTTTTTCGGGCCAAACACGTGGACTTTTTTATGAAGGCGGGCAAATTCCCTGCCATTTGACCAGGACAACGGCCCGTACATCAGAGATTATCCGGGAAAACCTTGATCGCTCTCCGTTATACAGTGGCAAGATCAAGGGCATTGGTCCGCGTTACTGTCCTTCGATCGAAGACAAGATTGTCAAGTTTCCGGACCGCGATTCTCACCACATTTTTATCGAGCCAGAAGGGTTGGGGATTGATGAAGTCTATCCGAACGGAATTTCGACAAGCCTTCCTGTCGATGTTCAGGAACAGATTGTCGGATCGATCCCCGGTCTTGAAAGAGCCGTGATTATGCGGCCAGGGTATGCGGTTGAGTATGATTTTGTTTTTCCTGACCAACTCGATCATGGCCTGAAGGTTCGTCATCTCGACAATCTTTTTCTCGCGGGGCAGATCAACGGGACGACAGGATATGAGGAAGCGGCAGGGCAGGGTCTTGTGGCAGGGATCAACGCCGCAGCCTGTGCTTCCGGTTCTTCTCCCTGGTATCCGGACCGGAGCTTGTCCTACCTTGGCGTGATGGTTGACGACCTCGTGACCCAGAGTGTCGACGAGCCATACCGCATGTTTACTTCAAGGGCAGAAAACAGGTTGTCCCTTCGATACCACAATGCCGATATGCGGCTGTCTCCGGTCGCAATAGAGCTCGGTTTGCTGGGGGAAGAGGAAAAGCAGGGCTTTCTCCGGAAAATGGAGGAGTTTTCTGCCGGAAGAGCGGAGGTCTCCCGCAAGGTGGTGGGCGGCAAGAAGGCGCTCGATCAGCTGAGGCGTCCGGAGGTTTCCTTCGATGACCTGTTTGAGAAGGATTTGTCCGGCATGTCCTCGTGGCCGGCTTCCTGGAAAATTGCTTTTGAGTCTGAGGTCAAATATGAGGGATATATCCAGATCCATGATTCGAGAAGTCCGTTGTCTGGGGATACGCCGATTCCCGGCTCGGTTCTCGAAGAGATGGTTCCAGGAATTTCGAACGAAATGATGCTGCGCCTGAGGAGGGCCAACCCAAAGACTTTTTATGAGGCTCTCCAGGTAAAGGGTGTCAGTCCGGGTGCGCTTGAAGCTCTCAGAATGAGGCTGAAACTTCAAAAGTTGTCCCATGACATTTGAGCAGAAACAAAAACTCGGTGAATATGAACGTCTCCTTCTGGAATGGAATTCCCGGCTCCGCCTGACCGGATTTGTGACACTGGATGCCATCAGAAGGAACCTGGTCCTTGAGCCCTTGAGTGCCTCTCGCTACTTTTCATTATCCTCCGACCCGCACCCTGTTGTTGATCTTGGCTCCGGCAATGGGTCTCCGGGACTGATCTTTGCGATTCTGAATCCCGACAGGCCTGTTTATCTGATCGAGCGCCGCCAAAAAAAAATGACCTTTCTGCTCTATGCGGCGGGAAAGCTGAACCTGTCCAATGTGCATGTTCTGGAAGATATTTCGATGATCCGGCCGCTTGTTTCGGGGAATGTGGTTGATGTCTGGTCCAAGGCCGTTTCATGGGAAGATCTGTTAAAGGCCTGCACTCCTCTTTTGCCCCGCTTTGCCCCTGTCCGCATCCGAAAGTTTGGAGAAGATTCTCCATCGTTCACTTGCTCTTCCACTGCCGTTCATGGGATAACATTCGAGGAATTTTCCTGTTCCGAAAAAAAATCCGGATTGGCAGACTTCTATGTAACGGAAGCCATTTTAACCAGTCCTGACAGACTTTAATCAAGGTTGTTCCACGTGGAACAATTCGTAAAAAGACTGCTTTTATCGCTTGGGCGGAGGATTTGATGCCAAGAATCATGGCGGTTGCAAATCAGAAGGGTGGGGTCGGCAAGACCACCACGACGATCAATCTGGCGGCTTCGCTTGCTGTGGAAGAAAAAAAAGTCCTGATTGTCGACCTCGATCCACAGGGAAACACGACCAGTGGACTGGGAGTGTCTCTTTCCGCATCGGCTCCATCGTCGTACCAGTTTATTGCGGGGACAAGATCGGTCGGGGAATGCATGCTGGAGACGAGTCTCAAATATCTGTCCCTTTTGCCGGGGACGATGCAGATGGCCGGATTTGAGGCGGAAGGGGCCAAGATGGAAAATCCGCACCTGACGCTGAGAAAAAGGATGGCAGCGTGCCAGTTTTCCGATTATGACTTTATTTTTCTTGACTGTCCCCCCTCGCTTGGATATATCACAATCAATGCCCTGGTGGCGGCCGACTCGGTGCTGATTCCTGTGCAGTGTGAATTTTTTGCGCTTGAGGGGTTGTCTCACCTTCTGAAGACTCTTGAGAGGGTCAGGAAATCCTGGAACCCATCCCTGGAAATAGAGGGGATCCTTCCGACGATGTTTGACAAGAGGAACAGGTTGTCCAATCAGGTTCTTGATGAGTTGAAGAATCATTTTCCTGAAATGGTCTTTAAAAGCATCATTCCAAGGAACGTAACGCTTGGAGAGGCTCCCAGCCATGGAAAGCCTGTTCTTCTCTATGACGCGATGAGCCGTGGGGCGCAATCTTATCTGCATCTCGCAAGGGAGATACTTGCATATGGCTAAAAACAGTCTGGGTCGGGGACTGGATTCTCTTTTCGAGCCGGAGGGTCCAAGCCACGAAGGGGATGTTTTGATGATTCCGGTTGGGGATATCCAGGGTAACCCCTACCAGCCAAGGAAGACATTCAAGGAAGAAGAGCTCCTTGAGATGATGGAGTCCCTGTCAAACCATGGGATCCTTCAGCCGGTGATCCTGACCAGGATCCAGAGCCGGGGCGATGGTTATTTCCTGGTGGCAGGAGAAAGGCGATACCGCGCAGCCTGTCGTCTTGGATGGGAGACCATCCCGTCTATTGTCAAGGAGATTCCCGAAGACAGGCTTCTTGAGATTGCCCTGGTGGAGAATCTGCAGCGCTCGGACCTGAACCCGGTCGAGATTGCGGTAGGGCTGAACCAGCTGATCGAAGAATGCACATGGACCCAGGAACAGCTGGCAAAACATCTGGGGATGAAGCGCTCGACCATTGCGAACTACCTTCGGATTCTTGCCTTGCCGATTGAGACCCTCGGACTTCTTGAGACCGGGGAGCTGAATATGGGGCACGCAAAGATCCTTCTCGGCATCAAGGATCCCCTGCTTCAGAAAAAATGGGAGAATGCCATCCTGGCAGAAGGGCTTTCAGTCCGTTCCCTTGAGAAAAATATCGGGAAAAAGTCTCCGCCCCGAAAATCCGTTCCCGATTGGGTCATCTCCAGGCAGGAAGTCCTGACGTCAGCCTTTGGGCGATCGGTCAGGATCAAGCCGGGGAAAAAGGCGTTCCAGGTCACCGTGGAGGTTCAGGATGAAAGCGATCTGAACCGTTTTCTCGATCAATTGGGTGTTACATCCGGCCATGAAGGCGAAAGGGTTTAACGATGTTATCTGACAGTAATTCATCAAGGACTCAGGCCGGTCTTTCCGGTAAGAACATAACGGCCTTCCTGGGAAAAGAAACCTACTTCAAGGGAGTGATCCAGTTTGAAGGGACAATGCGCATCGATGGAAAGGTTGATGGAGAAATCATCTCGAACCATACCTTGATCATCGGAGAAACGGCCCAGATCGAAGGCGCGGTGAAAGTCAGGACTGTTGTGTGTGGAGGACAGGTGACAGGGGATATCGAGTCGGGAGACTCTCTCCATCTTGTAAAGCCTTCGAAGGTCAAGGCCCGAATCCAGACGAAATCGCTCTTGATCGAAGAAGGCGTTATTTTCAATGGTCAGTGCGAGATGCCGGAATCAGGGGTGGGAGAGGCTGAAAAAACAAAAAAATGAACAAGAGAGTTTTGGTTGGAATGAGCGGTGGTGTCGATTCGGCTGTGTCGGCTCTCATCATGAAGCAGTCGGGATACGATGTGACCGGAGCCATTATTGAAATATGGGACTCCGAAGATTCGTCCGAATGTCACCCGTCATCGGAAAATGCTCGCCCCTGGTCAGAGCGGGGCTGCTGCCATGTTCCCATGGTCAGGTATCTCTGCGAAGAGGTTCTTGAGATTCCTTTTGTCATGGTCGATCGCCGGGATGATTTCAGGAAAAAGGTCATGGACCCTTTCCGCGATGAATATCTGAAAGCCTTGACGCCCAATCCCTGTGTCACCTGTAATGCCCGGGTGAAAATTCACGAATTGATCGCGCTTGCGGACTCTCTCGGGATCGAGATGGTGGCGACAGGCCATTATGCGAGGAAAGTCTATTCCCCTGTGACCGGACAGTACCATGTTGCGAAGGGCAGGGATCCGGGGAAGGACCAGTCCTATTTTTTGGCAGGTCTTAAGTCAGAGGAGATCGCAAGGCTTGTTTGGCCCCTTTCCGACCTGACCAAGGAAGAGGTCCGGAAACTGGCCGGGATTGCCGGTTTTCCCGTCTCTGAAATGGTCGAAAACATGGAGGCCTGTTTTGTCTCGGATAAAAACCTGAAGTCCTATCTTGAAAAATGGATTCCTCCTGAAATGAAGGGAACGTGGGAGGCTGTCGGGGAGACAGGTGAAAGGATGGGATCCATGGAGGGTGGCCTCGGTCTGACGAGAGGGCAGAGAAGAGGCATGGGTACGGGATTCGGGGAACGGGTTTACGTTCTGGAGATTCGGCCCGGGACAAAACAGGTTGTTTTGGGCGGAAAAGACAGTCTGGAGGTTGCGAACTGTATCCTTGACGGTTGGAATGGACCTGCTCCCGACAAGACTGGGTGCGAACTTTCGGTAGTTTTCCGGTCGTCAATGAAGCCGGTTCCCTGTCAGGTTTCCTGGTATTCCCCGGAAGAGAAGAGGGTGGGGATTGCTCTCATGGAGCCCTCTCCCTGGGTCTCTCCGGGGCAGGTGGGAGCATTGTTGCTGGATAGAGAGATCATACTGGGTTCTGGAACGATATCATCTGGCTGGAGTTGAGAGCCCTTGGGAGGAATGGTTGCATATTGCGTATCTGGATGTGGAGACATCCGGTCTTTTAAGGGATCCCGAGGCGAGGGTTGTGGAATGGGCCTTGTCGGTATGGGATGGAGACAAGGAGATTTTCAGGGGAGAAAGCCTTGTTTCGGGGAAGGGTCCAATCCCGGAGGAAGTGAGCAGGATTAACGGGATTACGACGGAAATGACGGTTGGATGTCCCACATTCAGGGAACTGTATGGCGAATGGAAGGAGCATCTGAAAAAGGCGATCGTTGTTGCCCATAACCTGTCCTTTGATCTGGGAATGATTAACCGGGATCTCATCCGTCAGGGCGAAATTCCCCTTGGCAATCCGGGCATCGATTCCCTGGCCCTTTTCCGCCGTATGAAGCCTGACCTGTCTTCATACAAGTTAACCGAACTTGTAAGGATTATGGGGGTATTGCATGAGAATCCCCATCGGGCCATGGGAGATGTTGACGCCATGAGAGGAATCCTTACAAGGCTGTTCGAGAAGTCCCTCTCCACTCACGATGAAGGAGTTCTGAGAATGTGGTGCGGCTGGGGAGGGACAAGTGCCCATCGTTATCAGCGGGATCTTCTTTCCTGGGCGCGAGACAGGGATATGTCTGTCATGATTGAACGGAACTTCCCGGGAGGTTTGTTGTCCTGGGGATGCGTTGAAGGAAAGGTTGTTTCCTTCAACGGAGAAAGTGTCCTGGTCGATACGGGCGGCAACAGATCTGTCCTGTCGCTTGAAGACGTTATGGCGGTCTATTTGGCCTGAAATGGAAAAAAGAAATAATCTGTTGGATTTGGAGCCTTTTTATGGGACAATGCGGTCCATTCTACCCAGACTAAGAGGGTGGGGAATCGGGATCAATTTTTGTTGCCTATTTTTTAAAGGAGGTTCTATTGTTTGAATATCGGGGGAAGACCCTTCCCCGATCGCCAGAGCTTCTCATTCGCATTCTGGGACTTCCTGTCAAGGAAAATCTCAGGATTGAAGAGGCGTTGACCCATCGGTCCGCGTCTCATGAAAGAGGCCGGAAGAATCCTGTTCCAAACTACGAACGCCTCGAATTTTTGGGGGACAGAGTCATTGGACTGATCGTGAGCGAGTATCTCCTGAACACTTGGCCCACCGCTAATGAAGGTGATATCGGCCAGATTTTCTCGAGCATCGTCAGTACACAGGTTCTGGCTTCGATTGCAAGGCGCATGGATCTGGGTGCTTTCATGATTCTGGGGAAGGGAAGTCATTCATCGGGCGACCGGGATAATCCATCGATTCTGGCGGACACGCTGGAATCCTTGACGGCCTGCTTGTATCTGGAATATGGACTTGAAACGGTGCGGCAGATTCTGATTCCCTGGTTTGCGCAGCCTCTCCGGGAGATTATTATTGGACTCGAACAGGCCAATGTCGTAAAGGAAGCCAGGGATTCAAAAGAAAAGAAAGAGCCGGAGGTTATTGTTTCTCCGGTGGTTGCGCCAAGAAGGCCGCCATCCTTGAACTACAAGATGCTTGTCCAGAAATGGTGTCAAAGGACCCATGGCGTCCAGCCGGAGTATCGGGTTATCGAAGAGTTTGGACCGCCCCACCAGAGGCGGTTCAGAGTGGGGGCTTTTGTAGGGGAAGAGCTGTTGGCCTCCGGAGAGACGACAACCAAACGTGGGGCATCGATCCTGGCGGCGAAGAATGCATGGGAAACCGTCAGTGGGAAGGAACCTTCTTCCGGAAAACCACAGGATGCTGTTTTGGCGGAGAGCCCAGCCGGGGAGGAGTCCGAAGTTCAGGAATCTCCTGTCGAACCGGAGAAAATGGATGCTCCGTCTGGGGACTCGCACCTTCTGAACCACAACGATTTCGTTTCCGGGGAAGGGGAGACCTTCTCCCTTGAGGAAGAGACCAAAAAACGTCCGGAGGAGCCCTCTTCGGTTTCCGTTCATCCGGATCGGGATTCCCGGGTGGATCAGGATGGCGCTGATGAGCCAAGGGGACCCTTGCCGGAGGATCGCGGGATCGCTTTGTCTTAGACTGGAAACATCAGGAAAGTAAAAAAAGGGCTTGCCCGGGATGGGTAGCCCTTTTTTTTTGGACAGAACCTTTTAGGATGGATTTGAGGAGGAATTTGACTTAAAATCCACCGATGGGTGTGTGATTGGCGACTGAGTAAAAATGGCCAAAAACGACAATCAATGCAACCAGTGTGCCAATAACGGAAACATAAGTGAAGGCAACGCCGCCGGAATCAGACAATCTCTTCATGGGGACCTCCTGTTGAGCGAATGCGATTCGTTGTCCTTATTGAGGACCTGAACATATCCGCAAGGGCAGTTCATTGGATTTGAATGTTAAGAATGGCGTGAAACAGAAAAAAGAAAGGCCCATTTTCATGTTTCACAAATGAAACGTACCATGAACAATCAGGATTGTCAACGATTTTTATTTCATTTTTTTGTTAATCTTTACAAGGTGTTAGATTTAAAATATTGGAGGAGGGCAGGTGGAATATATTGAGTCGGTTAAACTGGACTGTTCCGGGTTGATGTGCCCAATGCCGGTTTTAAAGACAAGAAAACAGATCAACGAAATGGCGCCCGGAGAAATTCTCCTGATGATTTCAACTGATCCAGGAAGTCGACCGGATATGGAGGCCTGGACGAAAAAAACAGGACATACTCTCCTCTTGAGCGAGGAGCGGGACAAGTCGTTCCTGTTTTGGATCAGGAAAGAAAAGGAAGGGGTCTGATCCGGAAAACAGAGGATCTGATGGGCCCCGAAGATCCTGGTGGTGTCTCCGGGGCCTGGCGATTATTTGGGGAAAGGCATGGAGAACGGGGTCTGGGGGCGACCGAGGGCAGGGACCGATACCGTCAGGTCTCCGGTTCCCATCTCGGTCTGGCAGGCGAGCCTGTTGTCGTCGGAGAGCATCATGGCTTTCGCAAGAAAGCCTTCCTTGGCGTTTCTGGGCTTCAGTGTTTCAGCACCTTCCTTGACGATCAGGTTGCATGTTCCGCATGCGGCATTCCCGCCGCAGACAAATCCGAAGGAAATTCCCTGAACCATGAGGGAGATCAGGATCGGAACGCCAGATTCTATTTCTACTGATTTGTTCAGTTCCGTAATCGTCAGTTTTGGCATATACAGAGTTCTCCATAGATAAGATGTTTACAGAAATATTGTCATGAACACTGGATTCCAGGTTCGGGAAATCAGTCGAAAACTGTTGGAGGGCCGGAGAGTGCGGCAATCCAGGAAAAAAGAAATATTCTCCGTTATTCTATTAGTGAACGGGGCGGTAGGTCAATGCGACTGCTTCCAGCGCCAAACCTGAGAAACGGTTGTTGCAGGAGATTAGATCGGAA
>JAKCCY010000203.1:838-3697 GCA_021838765.1 Nitrospirota bacterium | reverse complement strand
ATTAAAAATACCTTCCTGAATAAAATCTCCTTTGCCGTTCCCTTGCCGTTTTCATTTGAAAAATGCTACGATTTTCCTCAAGAAATTCATGGAGGAGAAGATGGCCTATTTTAGGAAACGAAGCGGGGCATGGGAAGCGTCCATCACCAAAAAAGGCTTCGAACGCACCTCCCGGACCTTCGACACAAAAGCCGAGGCCGAAGCATGGGCGGCGGTCGTCGAGTCAGAGATGGCCCGGGGTATTTTCGTCTCCCGTCAGGAATCAGAAAAGACCACTCTTTCCGAAGCTCTGGACAGGTATGAAAAAGAAATATCCTCTACCAAAAAAGGCTACAACCAGGAACGAAAACGGATCAGTCAATGGAAACGCCATCCTCTGGCCATCCGATTTCTTGCTACGATCCGGGGGGCCGATCTTGCCCAATACCGGGATGAGAAAATTGCAGAAAGATATGCGGCCAACACCGTCCGACTGAATCTCGCCATCATTTCCCATCTGTTCGAGATTGCCCGCAAAGAATGGGGCATGGAAGGGCTCACCAATCCGGTCAAGTCGATCCGCGTTCCCCCTCCTCCCAAAGGCCGGGACCGCCGTCTTTTTCCGGGGGAAGAAAAAATTCTCTTGGAGGCGTGCGACACCTACGGAGGAGACATGTCCCACATTGTCCGGCTGGCTCTTGAGACCGGGATGCGACGGGGCGAAATTGCGTCCATGACCTGGGAGATGGTGAACATCAAACAGCGCACAATCACTCTCTCTGAAACGAAAAACGGAGAGAAGCGGATTGTTCCCCTGTCCCGGGAAGCAGTCCGGATTCTTTCCGCCCTCCCCCGCCGGATCGACGGGAATGTCTGGGGAATAACCCAGGATGCCGTTACCCGGGCGTTCCTCCTGATTCTTAAACGGGGACGGGAGGCCTACGAAAAAGACTGCAAGGAAAGAAGATCAAAACCGGATCCCAAGCTCCTCACCGATATTACATTTCACGATCTCCGCCACGAGGCCACAAGTCGGTTCTTCGAAAAGGGGCTGAATCCGATGCAGGTTTCTGCCATCACAGGGCACAAGACTTTGCAGATGCTCCGGCGTTATACCCACTTGAAGCCGGAAGACCTGGCAAAGATGCTGGATGGGTAATGATGGTAATTGTGTGAATCTTCTTGTGCAAAAAATAAGGGGATGGATATGGAGCTGAAAACAATTCACTGCTTTCTTGTGCATCCAGCTAAACACGAGAAAAAACAACCGGACATCGGAGGAACGTCTGTTCCAGATAGCGGAAGTCTTTACACAATGCTTAAAAACATATTCGATAATATCAATATAGATTGCCGAACAGATATTAGTTTCAACCATAACGACGATGGAATACAGCAAAACGATTGTCGCGATCTGCTTCTCACATATCTTAAAAGTCATGGGGTGGAAAATGGACGAGAGATTGCTCTTCGACTTCAGGGATTTACCAACATGAAGTCTGGCTTGGGACTTCTTTTCTTGATGCTTGGATCCAATGGAACGCGATCTAGACTAGTGTTTAATTGCATTTATTAACGATATTATTTATAATGCTCCTTGGGATATACTGACCAACCAAGGAGGTATCGGAATGGCCCGAGTTGCCAAAGCTCTGACTTGCACGCCTGAAGAGAAAAGCGCCCTGATCCAGTTGTCTCGCAGCCGGAGTGAAGAGGCCCGGCTGGTGGAGCGGGCGAAGATCGTTCTTCTGTGCCTCGACGGAATGCGCAACGATGAAGTGGCGCAGGAGCTTTCGATTCGAGCCAACACGGTCGGCATGTGGAGAAAGCGATTTTCCGAATACGGAATCCCGGGCCTCCGGGACCAGCCGCGCTCCGGAAAGCCGGCAGTCTATGGACCGGAGGTTAGAAGCCGGATCCTGTCCCAGCTGGAACAGCCACCTCCCCAGGGTCTGGCGCGATGGGACGGGGGAACGCTGGCTCAGGTTCTGGGGGTTTCGGATGACATCGTCTGGCGGATTCTCCGAAAGGAAGGGATCCAGCTTGCCCGTCGCCGGTCGTGGTGTGTCAGCACCGATCCGGAATTTACACGGAAGGCCGCCGATATTATCGGACTGTACCTGGATCCTCCGACGCATGCCTTGGTCTTGTCGGTGGACGAGAAGCCCACGATCCAGGCGATCGAGCGCCCGACCGGATACGTCAAGACCTCGAGCGGAAAGGTGGTCCGGGGCATGAAGAGCACTTACAAGCGTCATGGGACCGTGAATCTCTTTGCAGCCCTGGAAGTGGCCACCGGTATCATTCGTGGCAAGACCACCCATACCAAGAAGCGTGAAGACTTCCAGAGCTTCATGGAAGAGATCGTGACAGGCTTTCCGCCGGACCAGGAGATTCATGTGATTCTGGACAATCTGTCGACCCACAAGAAAAACGAGGAGTGGTTGAGTCGTCATCCCAATGTGACCTTTCACTTTACGCCGACCTCCGCGTCCTGGCTCAACCAGGTCGAGATCTGGTTCGGCATCCTGAGCCGAAAAGCCCTGACGGGAGCGAGCTTTCCGAGCCGGGAGGATCTGATCACGGCTCTTCAGAATTTCATGTCGGCCTACAATCAAAACGCGGCTCCGTTCGTCTGGAGAAAACGGGAGGTCAAGGGTGCCCAGCTCAGAAATACAATTGCTAACTTATGCAATTAAACACTAGTAGAAAGACCCATTAAAACATTTACAGTAATTTGAATTCGGTTTATACTTGGCCATTCCCCTATTACCCCGGAGGTGGGCATGGCCGACAAAACCAAAAGAAACCCTTTGATTCTCACTACAGAACAACGACAGAGCCTCCAGAGCGTGGCCGGATCCCGAACGGCTCAGATCG
>JAKCCY010000203.1:0-828 GCA_021838765.1 Nitrospirota bacterium | reverse complement strand
ATCTCCCGCTTTCGACTATTGCCCGAACGGTTGGGGTGAGTCGCCCCACCATCTACAAGTGCATCGATAAAGCCCTGACCATGGGGTGGGAGGCCGGACTGAAGGACCTTTACCATCGTCCCAAGGATCCCGTGATCACGCCGGAAGCCAAGGCCTGGGTCGTCTCCATCGCATGCACAAAGCCGGTGGATCTGGGTCTGGCGGCGGAGGTCTGGACGCATCAGGCGCTGGCGGCGTACGTGCGGCATCATGCGAACGATGCGGGATACCCTTCGCTTAATCGGGCGGTCAAGGCCACTGTGCAGCGCATTCTTTCCGAGCAGGACCTGAAGCCTCACACGGTCCGATATTATCTGGAGCGTCGGGATCCGGACTTCGACCGCAAAATGCGAGAGGTTCTGCTCGTCTATCGGGAGGTGTTCCTGAATCCGGCTTCCCCGGATCCGGACAACCCCGTCTACACGGTGAGTCTGGACGAAAAGCCGGGAGTTCAGGCTCTGGGGCTGACGGCCTTCGACCGGTCTCCCGTCCCCGGAAAGCATCCGACCGTGTCGCGGGACCACGAATACCTCCGGTTGGGAACGGCATCGATTCTGGCCGCGCTGGATCTTGCGACTGGCCATGTCATTGCCAGGGTGGAGGAACGGCATCGAAGCCAGGAATTCATCGCCCTTCTTAAGGATCTGGACGCCTACTACCCGTCCCATACCCGGATCCGGATCGTTCTGGACAACCATTCGGCCCATGTCTCCCGGGAGACCCGGGCCTATCTGGCCACTCGTCCCAACCGGTTCGAGTATGTCCATACGCCCAAGCACGGGAGATCGG
>JAKCCY010000046.1 GCA_021838765.1 Nitrospirota bacterium | reverse complement strand
GGTGAAGACCCCGGCTATCCCCGATTCAAGGGAAAGGGGCAGTACTCTTCCCTGACCTTTCCCCAGTGGAATAGCGGATGTGATCTGACGGGAAAGGGACTCTCGAAGATCGGGACCGTTCCCGTCATTCTCCATCGCCCGGTCGAAGGAATATAATGAAATCAGACATTCCCAGACGATCATTTTTGTCCTTGATCTCCATCATTACCCTGGAGATCGTTCCTGATAGCTATTTCCTGGCAGAAGACGGTTCAGGATATGGGTCAATCTTAATTGAATAGGGCGAAATGGTATCGGTGCGAATCCCATTTTCTCTGTGTATACGGGGTCCTGTCCTGTTGAGAGAACCCATTCAAGAAGAGTTTTTATATCTCTCATGGTTTCTCCTGGGAGGTTCTTGTTCACCATCCAGAATTCAAAGTTGGCATCCGGATACACGTTTTTGCCATGAAAGTGATAAACAATGGAACGGTTAAAATCTTGCGGAAAAGTTGGATCTTGTAGCGCTGCCCGGCCTGCTGCCTGGATCGTCTTGATTGATCCCACCACAAAGTTCCCATCCCGATTTTTGAGAGCCGCCGACTTCAGATGATATTCATGAACCCATCCCAGTCCTGCATATCCGATAGCTCCCGGGGCTGTCATTACTGCAGCGACTAGCGAATCAGATCCATTGTATCCTGATCCGACAGGCCAAGATGGCAACATATCCCTACCAATACTTTGATGCCACTCTGACGATGTTTGATTGAGATAATCAGTAAATACAAAGGTAGCACCAGATGAGTCGGCGCGATGGATCACCTTGATCCGACGATGGGGGAGTGTTACACCATGGTTCATAGCCACTATGGCCGGATCATCCCAGTATCTGATTTTTCCAAGGTAAATTTTCGCTAGCGTTGGGCCGTCCATCTTTAGCCGGACGGTCTTGTTCAGTTCAGGAATATTGTAAATGACTTCAGCATCTTCAAAAGCAACCGGGATCGACACCAGGTTAGAAAAACGGGCTCGCAAATCTCTTGTTAAATAGGTGTCAGATGCTCCGATCATGATGTTCCCATTTGCCGCATTCATAATTCCAAATCCTGACCCGGTCGATAGTACCGAGATATGTACATGAGGGTGCTTCTTCATATACTCCTGCGACCATACCTGCTCTAAAGGAAATAGTGTCGATGAGCCAGAAATCATGAGATCCGCTGCCAAACTCTCCCGGATTCCAGTCTCACTCCAACCCAAGAAAAAAAGCAGCCCAAGACATATTCCAATCTTCAATCTGCTCTTGCACTTGTTATACGGAAGCATTAGATTCCTCCTCTTACACAATCGATTCCCGTTTATACATTTACAGATCAAAGATATGTCCATTGACACCATCCCCTTCGTGAACGAAAGGGAGTTCTTCCTGCCAAATCCCCTTATTGGAGACGGGAAGGGATCGACGGGACTGAAAGGTCAGGCCGCCGACTCGGAGTTTCTGGCATCCGAACAGGCGCTGTGGCCTTGTCCAGCCCTGAGATGAGGATTGAGCAGTTCAGTCCGGACTTCTGCCGGACCGTCTCCCCGGGAAGAGCGGGACAGGTTCCGGATCTTCAGATCCTCGAGGAAGACGATTTTCTGTGTTTTGTGATCGCCGTCGAGATCTTCTTGTGGCTCCTCGCCATGCGGAGCTTCTGTTTCTGGAAGTTCTTGCTCCTGGAACCCGGTATTTCAGGGAGCGATTCCATTGCTCCCAGTGAAGCCGTTCTCCGGCTCGTTTCATGGCCAGAAGCATCCATTTATATACCGTTTAATCGCTCTGGATCAATAAATCAGCTGATTTCGGTTCATCATTGATCCAAGTTGGAAAGAGCTGACTTCCAATGACAGATGCAGCAGTCTTAAGGCACAAGGCAGACATCCTGAAGCAACTCTTTCCCATCTCCTGGAATGTTCCTTTAGAAAAAGTAGAACCAAGACATCATCGCCCGCTGGTCTGCTGCCGTTATCCCAGTGGTATAGAGCGTATTGTAACTTCCAACTTCAAAGGAAACGCGAACTGCCGGAGTAAGATCGTGAGAAAGATTGATAAATGTGTAGGTATTTCGTGACCAAGGGGCGATGTATTTGTACAATCCATTGCTTGAAATCCCGCCACCCAGGGTTTTTGGGCCTACAGAATTTGCGAGAGACTGTATGTTTGTCCCAACGTCTCCTGCAAATCCAATAGAAATCCATGTTTTGGCCTGGTCTGGAAAGTAGTACTGAAGATTCAGGTAAAAGGTTTCGAGATCCAGAGGGACAAACTCATCTCCCTGGAGGATGCCATTGCCGGCAGGAATTACTCCTGCACTGGGAATACCGGTGGCTCCTGCCGTGCCGGCATAAGACCCCAAGCCAAAGGTGAGGTTGGGGAAGAGCCAGGCATCACCTTGTCCATAAGTGAATTCTGCTGCCAGGGTCAGATTGTTGCCAGGATTATCGTTCTGAATCGGAATAATGGGAAGGAGTAAATCCAATGCATAGGCCGATGTGAATTTATTGAACGTTTGTGTGCCTGCTCCGGCTGACGGAATGAATGAACCATTATAGTTTGTCTGAACATCTGAAAATCCCACTGAAAGCGGGGACGGCCCTTTTGCACTGTTACCCAGCGTATCTTCTCCCATCCAGTTTGTGTTGACCCACTTGATTCCTTCCACAAAAGCAGGGAATCCAAAGCTTTCAGATGGCGGCATCATAACAGCGGCTGCTATTTCTGACTTGTTCCCCCCTGAAAAATGAAAAATCCGATAGTAGCGCACCTGAGGAAACCATGCCGTGGGGGAACCGGGACCCGAGACAATTTGCAGGGAGTTGTACATGTAGTATGGTCTCCATCCGAATAGAGACCAATATTGTCCAATAAGAAGATTGCCCCAGTTCTGGCTGCTGATATCCATAAAAGCCAGTCGGATCCGAGGTACGGGAAATTGGAACAATCCTGGTCCGGAATTGGTGCCACATGGGGGGGATCCTCCGTATTGGCATTCGCCAGGAGTATTCAAAAAATCCATTTCAAGAAGGCTTCGGACCTTGTACCCATTATAATTGGGGGAAGAAATCGCAAATCCAAGTCTGGAGTTGTTGGCATCAAACCCAAATGAGGGGTGATCTACGGTTTGACCAAGGCTGGGATTGGTTGTTGGGGGAATTGTGTTTGTTTCTACCGTTTGGGAATTTGCTGCCCCTGAGTTAAATGGCCAATTGTTAAATGAATTCGTCGAGTCCCAAACGGCATCAAGTTCGATAAATCCATAGACCATGATGAGCCATTTGCTTACCATCCGGGCATACCCCGGAGGCGGTGCATCAGGGATTAGGTTCAGAAAAGATCGATGTACTTCTGATTTGAATGGAGTGTCGTCCTGATTGTTGGAGTTTGATGGTCCCTGCTTAGGGTCGCTTGATACTGATGAGGGTTGTGCAGCTGTCGGCAGGGAAGAACTCCATGCATTTTTAGTCCATAAAACTTTTCCGAAGAAGAATAATATTATGATAAGGAGTAGAGAAGAGCGGATCCGCCATCTTGCCATATTTCCCCCTTAGTCAATATCAGTCATGATTATCTCTTTCAGCCCAACATCTTGTCAGAGCAAGTGCTCTTCCCAGCCCGAGCAAGTTTTGTGCCGATCGGATAATGACTATGGGTATAGAGAGCCTGTTCTTCGAGCCTGTTCATGCCCCGGTCGCATCTCTCACCCCCCCATTGAATGGGGGGGGCTACAACCCCACACCCACCTCCATAAAAAACAGGGGAATTCTTTTTAAAAATCCTCATTATTCTTTGTAAAAAATGGAAAAATTTTGACTATTTTTTTTCAAATCATTAAGGTTTACTTCTTACTCTTTAAAAACAAAATTGTTAACACATGGATAAACAATGGTTACATTTTTGTTTTTTCCATCGAAGGCAATTTCCAAATAATGAGATCTAACACCATCATGCATTCATGGCATACATTTTGCTTAAAACAGGTTAACCATCTTGTTGGGGGTAATTCATTCGGGTAGATCAGACAGATCAACGACGTGGAGGTCACCTATTGATGAAAAAACGTGAAGGAATCATTCCTCCAAAATTTGCTGATAAGTTTTTCAGAATTGATTTTGAGTCAGAACCTTTGCCTGTACTTTGTCTCTATCCCATTCCTGCAGAAATCGCTCTTGATGATGTCCGCCTTGAAGTCTGCGGATTAGAGGAGCATCCTCGCCTGATTCCTTGGTACTCGCTTTCATCTCTTCCTCGTATAAAACAGGATATTCCCATTATTTGTCAGCTCTTTAACTGGTATGAAAATGTCCAGTGGGAAGGCATTCGCCTTGTGGATTTGATCGACCATCTTCGAGTGGATGCTCCCCTTGATGGATATTTTGCCTTTTACTCAAGGGATGGAGTTTATTTCGAAACATTATCCAGAGATGAGGCACGAGACCCACGGGTATTACTCGCATTCGGGTTGAACGGGGAACCTCTTCCCGAACAACATGGTGGACCTCTCAGATTGGTTGTCCCGTTTCTTCAGGGCTATAAAAGCGTTAAATGGCTAGGAGGAATAAGGGTTTTTCGCAATGACCCAGTTGGGATCAAACGTCTCCTGGGCCAGAGTCCCAGTGGTCAGTTGAATGATGCTTGGGTACAGCGTCTTGGTGTTGTCGTTCCTTCTGGTAAAGCAGGCGACCCGCCACCTTTGGGTGCTGCATCATCTGCTGGTGGGGTTTCGTCTCCGACAAAAACAGAAAACGCTCCAGATCATTTACCTTCTGTGCAAAGGATCGATGCTCTCTTGTCCTCGGAAGAGTCGTCAGGTGGAGAGGATGGAGGAGCTGAAGCAGGGAAAGACACTTTGTGCGAAATTATGGTCATTGTGCGTCCGGAACGTCGACAGGCAACACAGAAAGCCTTGGAGGACGGTGGCTTCCTTTCTTATTCCACCTATGGAGTATTGGGGAGAGGACGTCAGAAAGGACTCAAGTTCAAGGGAGAAGAGACCTCTCAGGCGGCTATACAATTCTTGCCACGCCAGATGTTCATGTTTGTTGCGAAGGAGTCGGCCGTAAACAAAGCGGTTGAAATTATCAGGAAGGCCAATCAAAGCGGGAAAACAGGGCAATTCGGAGACGGAAAAATTTTTGTTCTTAAGATAGAGAATGCCATTCGGATCAGCACTGGTGAAACAGGAGGAGATGCCATTTGAAGCTTATACGGGCTATCGTTCGCTCCGAAAGGGAGCCTCAAATCCTAAAAAATCTTGAATCTGGCGGGTTTTATGGGATGACTAAATTTCCCGTTGTAGGCCGTGGGCAACAGCACGGGATTCAGGTGGGAGATGTAGGCTACGACACTCTGTCAAAACTTGAATTTCTCATGGTCGTTTCGGATAGAGACCTGCCAGCAGTTGTTCAGTGTATAGAGGAAGGGGCTTATACAGGGCACCCTGGAGACGGAAAGATCTTTATCCAGGAGGTCCTATCATCTCATACCATCCGGACAGGAGCTGAGAAACATGGGGAACAGTCGTAAAGAGACGCACATTATCAGTTCGTTAAAGAGTGGTCATCCAAAGACACTTTTCTCTGCTTTTCTTTATTTTGATGTGAGCTTTATGGTCTGGATGCTGATTGGAGCGCTGAGTGTTCTTATCGCCAAAGATCTGCACCTGTCGGCATTTCAGAAAGGATTTCTTGTTTCTGTTCCGTTGCTGGGAGGGGCATTTTTCCGGATTCTCCTGGGGCTTTTGTCTGACCGATTCGGCCCAAAGAAAGTAGGGATGACAAGTCTGCTTGTGACAATCCTTCCTCTCGGATGGGCATGGCTTGGAGGAAAAAGCTTCTATGAACTTTTAGTCGTCGCGCTGTTTTTGGGAATTGCCGGGGCCAGCTTTGCAGTGGCTCTACCTCTGGCAAGCCGTTGGTACCCGCGTGAGAACCAGGGTATAGCAATGGGGATTGCCGGAGCTGGAAACAGTGGAACACTTATTGCGGTATTCCTGGCGCCGACCCTCGCTGTTACCTACCATGTTGGCTGGCATGGAGTTTTTGGTTTGGCCATTATTCCTGTTCTTGTGGTCTGGTTGCTCTTTTCCTGGCTTGCAAAAGAGTCTCCCATGACACCAGCTCCTGCAGGAATCCGTCCGTATATTGAACTTTTAAAAATTAAGGATCTTTGGTGGTTCTGCCTGTTTTATGGAACAACTTTTGGTGGATTTGTTGGTCTTACAAGTTATCTGAACATCCTTTATCACGATCATTATGGTCTTAGTGCCATTACAGCAGGAAATATCACGGGGTTGGCCGTTTTATCCGGAAGTTTCTTTCGTCCTGTTGGCGGAATCCTTGGAGACCGATTTGGCGGATTGCGCATTCTGACTGCCATCTATCTGCTTGTAGCCCTGTCGTTCATGTTGTTTGGATTATTCCTTCCGATGGCTTCAGTAGCCATTTTCCTGCTGACAGTAGGCATTCTGTCTCTTGGAATGGGGAATGGAGCGGTATTTCAGCTTGTACCCCAGCGTTTTTCATCCCAGATTGGGGTTGTATCGGGAATTGTAGGAGCAGCGGGAGGGGTAGGCGGATTTTTTCTCCCCAGCCTCTTTGGAGTGCTGCGCGAGTACTGGGGATTAACGGGTGCAGGGTTTGTGGTCTTTTCTTTTATAGCGCTTTTCTGCGCTACAGTGGTGTTTTTTAAACGAAAGCAATGGGAGCAAGAATGGCTACATTTTCAAAAGACTTCTTCCGAAAGCGTGGAAGGGGCCCAGATTTTCCCTTCGGCTGTTCGTGTTCCAATGGAAGTTGTCTTCGGAGGTTAAAAAATATCCTGTATTTTGAAAGGAAAAAGTCCAATGAAGATTGTCATTATTGGTAATGGGATGGCGGCTGATGCTTTTCTTGAATTCTGGGCAGAGCTTCCTCCTTCTATTAAATCCCAGTGGGAAATAACGGTTTTTGGCGAGGAAACGATCTCCTCGGCTTATAACCGGATTTTTCTGGTGGACCTTTTGACCGGACGAAAGACGACAGAAAAGATCCTTCTCAGGCAGAGCGATTGGTACTCTCTAAATGGTATCACCCTAAAGACAGGGGTACGGATTAACCGGATTGATTCAAAGGCAAAACTGGTTTGGGACGAAAGTGGAAACGCAACTCCATATGATGTTGCCGTGATTGCAGTTGGGGCGCGACCGTTCATTCCACAGGTTCCGGGAATTTCACTCGAAGGGGTCCATGTTCTCAGGACGCTAGAAGATGTCAGAAAGGTTTCAGAAAGAGCACGTAAAAGCCGGAAGGCCATTGTCGTTGGCGGAGGACTGCTTGGCCTTGAAAGTGCCAAGGGACTTTCAGACATGGGGGTCTCTGTAACCGTTCTTCATCTGAGGGACTGGGTGATGGACCAGCAGCTCGATCAGATGGGCGGATACATACTTAAAAAAGAAATCGAGCGCATGGGGATAGAAATCCGGGTTAATTCTGTCCTCTCTCAAATTCATGGAACGGGTAGTGTTAGCTCGGTGGAAATGAGCACCGGTGATCATCTTCCCGCTGACCTCGTTCTGGTTTCTGCCGGAATTATTCCCAACACACAGCTTGCGATTTCATCGGGGATTAAAGTCAACAGGGGTATCCTTGTCCAAGATGATCTCAAGACCAGCGCTCCTGACGTATATGCTTTGGGAGATGTGATTGAACACCGCGGGCATTGTTATGGACTTGTGATTCCACTCAGGGAACAGGCAAAGATTCTTGTTCACAACCTGGCTTCTGCTTCGGAAATTCCTCTTTCTTACACGGGGACTGAATGTTCAACAGTGCTCAAGGTTTCAGGCGTTTCGGTGACCTCGGCCGGAAAGATTCATGGAGACAGAGGAACAGAAGAACTTGTTGCGATGGATTCCCGGCGCGGGAACTACCGGAAGCTGATCTTCAGAGGAGATTGCCTGGAAGGAGCAATCTTTGTCGGAGAGACTACTGGGAGCACACAGGTACTGGATCTCATCAGATCAGGGGGACAAGCGTTATCCATCAGAGAAGACTTTTTTGGAAAATCCGTTCCAGCGACTTTGAGCGAAGGCGACGATAAGGATACGATATGCATTTGCCACAATGTGACTCGGGGAACGATCCTTTCCGCAATCAGGACAAAGGGTATTAAATCCCGGGAGGAAGTTGCAAAGCATACAAAAGCCAGCACTGGGTGCGGAAGTTGTGCACAAGTCGTGACTGACCTGATTGCCCGTAGCGAAGTTGGGCAGAAATCCGTAAAAAACCAACCGGTCGCCGGAGCATCGATCGATATTTCTCCAATCAAGACATTTCTCTCCGAATACCCCCCAACCTACCCCAAAATGCTGGAGATTGAACGGATCAAGAAAGAAGGTCTTGCGCTCGATTTTGAGGAAATCTTCAGAAAGGACATTCACGCTCTCTCGGAAGACGATTTCTATCGTCTTAAGACCTATGGAATATGCAGCCAGAAGCATCCGGGCTTTTTCATGGTCCGAATCCGTATTCCTGGTGGTCGCCTCACCTGCGATCAGGGTATGGCTCTTGCCCAGCTGGCTAAAAAATACGCTCGTGGAGGGGTCCACATCACAACTCGCCAGAATCTCGAACTTCATTGGGTCCGCTTGAAGGATATGAAGTACATCTGGGAAGGTCTGGATGCGATCGGGTTATCGACACGATCGAGTTGTGGACATACCATGCGGAATGTGATGGCCTGTCCTCATGGCCCGGTTAGTCCGGACGCCCTCATGGATGTGTCTCCCATTGCCCGGGCCATCAGCGATTACTTTGTCCAGAGGTCGGATATGATTAATCCTGGTCTTCCGAATCGCTTGAACATCCTGTTTTCGGCCTGTCCTCTGTGCGACCCTGATGTGTGGATCAACGACATTGGATTTCGTGTCGTGCCCGCTCCCGCAGGCCGAGATCAGTCAGGGTTTTTTGGTTTTGAGCTATGGGCAGGAGGAAGTCTGGGTGCGCACCCGGTTTTGGGATTCAGGCTCAAGGAGTTTATTCCTCTTCATGAAGCACTTCCTGCCTGTCAGGCTATTTTTGAAATATATACAAAATACGGAAACCGGAATAAGGCCAAATCCCGACTCAAGTGGTTGGTGGATCAGTGGGGGAAGGAAAAATTCTCAACTGTATTCGACCAGGTATTCCGTGGAAAAAGGTCATTGCCCGAAAATCAGAAATTCCGTTTTGCGGAAGAAGCATTATCTCCCCCTCCGTTTCCATTCTCCTTCTACCCTTCTCGCGTCATTGAAGGATGCATCCCGCAGAAGCAGCGGGGAAAAGTCCTCATCCCGGTGGATATACCTCTTGGAGAGATTGCCTCTCGGCAGTTAAGGACTCTGTCGGAGATCTCGCGCCGGTATGGAGATGAAAGCTTCCTTCAGCTAACGAAGGAGCAAAACATTGAAATTCAAGGGATCAAGGAAAAATATGGGCCATCTGTTATCCACACAATCAGGGGGATTGGGCTTGCCCCTCTTCTTGGGAAAAGGAGCTCGAATATTGTGGCCTGTCCAGGAACGGAGTTCTGTGTCCTGGCTGTAACGGATGCCCAAGGCACTGCACGTTCACTGCTTCATGATTTTAAGGCTCCAAATCCAAAAATAAAGGAGTTGCTTGATCAAATAACGATCTCTATCTCCGGATGTCCAAACAGTTGTTCCAAGCATCAGGTCTCAGACATCGGGCTTTCTGGTGCCATGACTGTGGTTGGTGATGACAGACGTTATGCTTACTCCTTATATCTTGGTGGTCGGATGGAGAAGGACGTGCGTCTGGGAGAAGTGATCCTTAAGGGACTGACTGAAGACATGATTGTTCCGGTTTTTGAAGCCCTCCTGGAATGCATCGTCACCCATGGTGTCGGAGAGGAAACCTTCCAGAATATTGTTGATCGGGTGGGAACGAAAACGATCGGAAAAGAGGTAGAGGAGCGTCTTGAGTCCAGCAGGCCGCATATCTGGGAAAAAATTCGAATGGAGTGCCAGAACGAGATCCATGCAGAAATCTTGACATGACGGAACTCTTCTTTGTTTGACGAGGTATTTCCGCTGCAAGGGGTAGAGTTGTTTTAAGGATCATTCGTCGTTCACCTTACCTTTGGGTAGGGTTGACAAAGCCAGCTGATTTCACTGGATTCCTTTATCACTGAAGGAGGGTTTCATGAAAATGATTCAGGCAATTGTCAGGCCAGAAAAAGCAGGGGACGTTGTTTTGTCTCTTGAGAAAACCGGCATTCTGGCTTTGACACGAATGGATATGATGGGCCATGGAAGACAAAAAGGGATTCATGTCGGGACCGTCCATTATGCGGAGATCGCCAAGGTCTACTTCATGATTGTCGTCGAGAATCAAGATGCAGACCGGGCAGTCAATGCGATTCGGATTGCGGCCAGTACCGGTAACCCCGGGGACGGGAAGATTTTTGTTTCCTCCGTTATTGAATCCCGTACGATCCGTCAAAGCGGGAAATCAGTCTCTTCACAGAAAATGACTGATACCGCACCGTCTCCGCTTTCCGGAAAGGGTGTTTCATGAGCATCTCTTTACCACTCCCTCCACTTTACCTCCGACTTTCAGTGACAGATCGCTGCAATTTGAGATGTCTTTACTGCAGGCCTGATAAAGCAGAAGACACGCTGGCAAGGCATCCATCTCAGCTTTCAGCCGAGGATTTATTGGATCTTGTGGAGTTAGTGAATACTGCCGTACCAATCTACAAATTGCGATTGACAGGCGGAGATCCTCTTGTTCGGCCGGACCTTGATAAATTTATCAGGAAGGTTCGCAAACTTCTTCCAGATGCAGAAATTGCATTAACGACGAACGGGCTCCTTCTTTCCCGTCAGGTGAAGGCACTGAAAGAGGCCGGGCTTGATACGATGAACATAAGCTTGGATGCGACAGAATTCGGCATGTTTGAAAAAATTTCAAAGGTCAACGCGTTTGACGATGTCCTGGAAGGAATCTTGGCTGCAAAAAAATCAGGGTTTAAAAGTCTTAAACTCAATACAGTTCTTTTGCGGCAATTTAACGGGCAATCATTGCATGAGCTGGTCGAGTTTGCGGCTGACCTGAACTGTGAATTGCGCTTCATTGAATTAATGCCGATCGGCGTGGCTTCTGACTATTTCAAGTCTGAGTTTTTGCCAGCAAACGAAGCAATGGAACTCCTTCAACCTCATTTTGGCGATCCAATCCCGCTTGGGTTGAAGGGAACCGCATCGCGTTATTTATTCCAGTTTCGCGGAAAAAAAACGGTTGTCGGATTTATTACAACCATCTCGGAGCCGTTTTGCGGTACATGTGACCGGCTGCGGATAGATTCAAGGGGGTGGTTGTTTCCATGTTTGCATGATTATGACGGACTGGACCTCCTGACATTATGCCGGACCGCTGAAAGAGAACAGGCCGTCCGTTTGATCCAGTCCGTTCACGCAGAGAAAAAATCGCCCGTTCAAGAATGGACATCGCAACAAATGGTCCGGATTGGAGGATAGGAGTCATGATCATGGTAAATAAGCATGGTAGTCGTTTCTCGAACATCTTGCCAAATACCGGAGGGATCGAATCAGGTGCCCCTCGCACATTCTCTGTGGTTTATTTTGGTCCAATCAGAGAAAAAACCGGACGGATGAAAGAAGAGATATTGACAGATTCCAGAACACCTGAATCTCTCTATGAGGAGATAAGGATAAAGTATGCGCTTGAATATCCCTTTTCCCTTCTTCGGGTTGCCGTAAACGGGACGTTTTCGAGTCCAGAGGCCATGCTTGAAGAAGGAGATAGTGTTGCTTTTTTACCTCCATTTGGAGGGGGATGAATGTTCCGGTTCGTACGTACCACTATTTCTGGGGAGATTTTGCGTTCTTCTCTTTGTCATCCGGGTGCAGGGGGCGTGGTTATTTTTGAAGGCCGTGTCCGGAACCAGCATCGTGGACGATCGGTACTCTTTCTTGAATATGAGGCTTATGAACTGCTTGCGGAGAAGGAAGGGTTGGCGATCCTTGAAGAAGTCAGGGAGAGGTATGATATTTTGGAGGTTCTTTGTGTTCATCGGATTGGGAAGGTTGAACTCGGGGAGGTTGCCGTTTGGATTGGTGTTACTGCTGTTCATCGGGCTTCTGCCTTTGAAGCCTGCTCTTTTGTGATCGACGAGATAAAACATCGTCTTCCAATATGGAAAAAAGAGTGGTACGAGCATGGAGCGGCTGCCTGGGTAAATTGTCTGGAGGAGGCGAGGCATTCTCCCTTTATTTCAAGCAAAGAGAACACAGAAAGTCTCTCTCATGATTAATCCCGATGAGGCCCTTCATACTGTCTTGAAAAACATTTCACCATTATCCCCCATCAAAATTTCTATTTCGGAAGCCCTTGGGTATCGACTATCGGAAGAGATTCAGGCTCCACGCAACTTTCCTCCTTTTGATCGCTCCATGATGGACGGCTTCGCTGTGTGTCTGGGAACAATGTCAGGACGATATCGCCGGATCGGTGTTTTGAAGGCTGGTGAAACTTGGTCTGCCCCCCTTGAACCAGGCGATTGCCTAGAAATTATGACGGGGGCGCCCTGTCCATTGGGAACGGATCTGGTTTTTCCTTATGAGGATGTTGATACAGATGGGGTATGGATGACTCCACCTCAAAATTACGAGTTGGGTCAATACATTGCAAAATCTGGGAGTGAATGCCGGAAAGGGGATGTTGTTCTCCACAAAGGAACGGTCGTGACTCCGCTGATTATTGCGATATTGGCCTCGTTTGGCCAAACAGAGGTGTCTATCATCCCTCCACCGAATATTTCAATCATTGTAACAGGACGAGAGATCGTGCGAGAAGGGAGCCGTCTTGGTGGATCTCAGATTCATGATGCGAACGGCCCGATGTTGATGGCGATGGCCTCTATGCTCGGAGTCACAAAAATAACAGCCATGAGTGCTGACGATGATCTCTGCTCTTTGACAGAGGCACTCGATCAGTCGGAAAAAGCAGATCTAATACTGGTTACTGGTGGCGTTTCAGAGGGACTTTTCGATCTTGTTCCAACTGCACTGGAGTCAAATGGGGCAAAGGTCCTGTTTCATAAGGTTTCACAGAAACCAGGAAAACCTTTTCTCTTTGCTCGCAAAGAAAACCGACTCTATTTCGGGCTTCCGGGGAACCCTTTGTCTGCTCACTTGTGTTTCCATCGCTATGTAGCCCCGGTCATTCGCATAATGCAGGGGAATACCATTCCTTCAGCCCGGGATCAAGGTATCGCTCGTATTACACCCAACAGGAGTGGAAGAACCCGATTTGATCTCGCTCGGGCTGAAAGAATACAGGGGGCAGATCAGCCATTTCATCTCACTGTTTACGAAGGACTGCATTCATCGGATCTCTTTTCAGTACACAAGGCGAATAGCGTGGTATGCGTTCCCCCCCTTGAAGATAGCAATGAAGAAGATGATGAATCCAAACATTGGGAGTTCGAATGGCTTGAGAGCGCACGAATGGAGGGAATGTGAATCTAGAGAGAGATCCCGGTTCTGGAGCCCGGATGGTGGATGTGGGAGAAAAGGACGTTACTGAGAGAATTGCCATTGCATCAGGAAGAATACGGCTTGACGACGAAGTAATTGAATACATCAGATCAAATAATATTCCGAAAGGGAATGTTTTTGAGGTTGCTCGTGTCGCCGGGATCATGGCAGCCAAGCGCACTGACGAGATTATTCCTCTTTGCCACCCATTGCCGCTTGAATCGGTAGAGGTGCACTTAGAGATTATCGGGAATGCCGTGATGGTTCGGGCTCAGGTTCGTACGCACGCAAAAACTGGAGTCGAGATGGAGGCACTAACAGCTGTCGGAGCTGCCTGTCTCACGATATATGACATGTGCAAGCCTTTGGCAAAAGGTCAGTCTGCAATAATCGAGTGCATTCAGCTTGAAATGAAATCAGGTGGCAGGAGCGGTACCTTTATCCGGAGTAACGAATCCAAAAAGGAGGTGGAAGGATCATGCGTTTTACCGTCCTGACTCTAAGTGACAGAAGCTATGCCGGCATTCGCCCCGACCAATCCGGACCTCTGGCGGTCAAGATCTTGAAAGAGGCATTTGCCGGAAGCGCGATTGAGACAGCAATCCTTCCCGATGACAGGAAGGCCATCAGGGAAAAGTTGCTGGAGTCAAGTGCCAATGGATATAGCGACTTGATCATCACGACTGGTGGAACAGGGCTTGCTCCTCGCGATGTCACGCCGGAGGCAACCCGGGATGTTCTTGAACGGGAAATTCCGGGAATCTCCGAAGCGGCAAGGGCTGCTGGTCTGGCTAAAACACCGCATGCAATGCTCTCTCGCGGTGTTTGCGGAACACGCGGAAAAACATTGATCATCAATTTGCCGGGGAGTCCGAAGGCTGTTGCCGAATACCTGAGCCTCCTGACCCCAGTCATCCGGCATGTTCTCGATCTCTTGTCAGGATTGAAAGAGGCATGTGACAGTTTGCCAATAATGGCACCTACGTCAGAAGGAGAAAGAAGTCCATCTTCTGCCCCTGAATTGGACTAACAGTAATCATTAACAAAATCCATCCACGATGTTGCCCTGATTTCGTTCTTTATCCATAACGATTTATTTCTGTTTTTATGTAAAAAATATCAACTAAAATCTCCTGGAATCGCATAGATATTTTAGTTTTCCTATTAATTATATTTTTATAAAAATTTATATTTTTAGTGCGATATCAACTACAACATTCGGTAAGGTTATGGAATTGCAGGAAGGGAGAATGGCCGGAACAACCCATCGCGCACCGTTAATTTTGACACCTGACGAACGAGAACAGTTGGAGACGCTCTCCCAATCGCGAACGGCTTCAAAACGGGAAACTGAACGGGCAAAGATTCTGTTGCGCTATTCCGAGGGAAAAACGATCCAGGCTATCCATCAGGAACTGGGTCTATCTCGTCCCACCATTTACAAATGCATCGACAAGGCACTCGCGGCGGGAGTGGCGGTGGGGCTTCAGGACAAATTCCACCGGCCGAAGGAACCCGAGATTACCGAGGAAGCCAAAAGCTGGGTGGTGAGCCTGGCCTGTACAAAACCCAAGGATCACGGAGTGGCCGCCGAACTATGGACGCTTTCTGCCCTGGCACAATTCATTCACGCGCATGCGGAGGAAGCGGGGTTCCCGAGGCTTTCCCACATCCCCCGGATGACGCTTTGGCGCATTCTTGATGCGGCCAATATCAAATCACCCCGGATCCGGTACTACCTGAAACAACGAAACCCGGACTTTAACCGGAAGATGGCCGAGATCCTGATGCTCTACCAGGAGGTCAATCTCCAGAACGAGGCGCGCGCGCTCCCAGGGGAGACCCCTCCCGGGAGAATCGGGAGCGCTGAGAGAAAGCCGGGGGGAGAAGCGATCGGAAACACTGCCCTGGAGCATGAGTATGTGAACTCTGGAATCATGTTCATTCTGGCTGCACTGGATCTCCATACCGGAGAGGTGATCGCCAATGTCGAAGAGCGCCACCGAAGCCAGGAGTTCATCTCTCTGCTCAGACATATCGATGATCATTATCCCAGGGAGGCGGTCATCCGGATTGTGCTCGACAACCATTCGGCTCACATCTCCCGGGAGACGATGGCGTATCTGGCGACACGACCCAACCGGTTCGAGTACGTGCATGCCCCCAAGAATGGATCGTGGCTCAATCTGGTGGAGACGGCGTTCTCGAAGATGGCCCGGACTTTCCTCCGGCATATCCGGGTGGCTTCAGAACAGGAGCTTAAGGACCGCATCCTGAAAGGGATCGCCGAGTGGAATGCGGATCCCGTCGTGTTTCGATGGAGCAATTTCGATCTTGGGCTTAAATGATACGCAAATATTTGATTGTTACAAAATGCTTGATTTACGCATGCTGTCAATCAAGCCCTCGTTCGCTTCCGTCTCAGACATGATGAGGTCAATATGGCTTTTGAAGAGATTGTCATAGCTTTGGGAAGGGTCAGATCTGGGATTCCTGATAAGGTAAAGCGTCAAACATTAAAATATGTTCGAGATGAAGCGGAAACCATGAGGCAAGATTTTGGAATCGAACTCAGGAAGATGGCGGATGGACAGAAGGTGTTTCCTACAAAAAACATCCAAAGGTCTGGCTCGAATCGCTGAAGCCTTTACTGGATCCGTATTTACCGAAAAAGGCGATCGGAAAGCTGTAACCCCATGGTCCATAACAGTGAACAAGGCAGTTTTTTGCCATGGAGATAAGCGTAAAGGGAGGTCAGGCGTGAACGGTCAGCTTGACGCCCCAGGAGTGCATCACCTTCATGATGGTCTCGAACCGTAGTTTGGCTCCAGGAGAGAATGCCTTATAAAGACTTTCCCGGCCGAGCCCGGCTTCCCTGGCAATGGTGGCCATCCCGCGGGCTTTTGCCACATTGGAGCGAGCGACGAGGAGAATGTCGGGATCGTTCTCTTCCCGTGTTGCAATCAGATATTCCGCGATGGCTCCTTCACTGTCGAGGTACGCCAATACGTCGAAGTCCGTGATTTTTTTTCTTTCATAACTCATGTTTCCAGGGTCTGAACCAATTCTTTGCCCGCGCAATATAGCGGTCTTGGGTCGATTTGTCCCCCCCCCGAAAAGAAGCAGGACCACCACTTTTTCCCGACGGACGAAATAAAGATGGTATCCCGGCCCGAATCAATCCGGATTTCCGAAAGACCCTCTCCTGCCGATTTTACATCACCAAAATTGCCCATTGCGATTCGATCCAGGCGAGACAGAATCCGGGACTAACCTTGACGATCCCTCAAGGAAGACAGGCAACGGGAAAAATCTCGGTTTGTCGAAGACAGATCATGCAATAGTCGTATTCGTTCGGATACAAGAAGTCAACCAATATGGTATGAGTTTTCCATCACCTTCGGCGACCCCCATAAATGAAACAAGGCAGAATAGTATCTGATACCGGTACAGAGGTCGATAAGTCATTGATGCGTAAGCTCGTGCTTAAATTCCGCTCCTCATGTTGCCCCCGACTCTGGCATGGTGGTCGTGACGAAAAGGTAAAACCGAAAGACAAAAGCTTCGGGATTCGTGTAAACTCTTCGGTATTGATCCCGGAATGGCGAGAATCCGGATTGTCCGACAATCGGTTTTTAGCATTTTCTTTTTGGTTCGAGGGGGGATCGCCGTGGAAGGGTACCGTACTGAGTTTTCTCCCGGGACATTCTTGCTTCCCCGTCACTGATCCCTCTCAAAAACACAGCTCGGGGGAGTATTTTGATCTCTGACAACGTTCAGTCCTTATTTCATTTCGAGCCGGAAGAAGACAGGGATTTTGTCCGTGACAAGATCCGATTCCTCTATATTGGCGGATCGATCGGGATTGCCTCATCCATCACCATGACAATCATCGAGATTACCCGGAATGAGTTATTCCGGGTAATCCCGTCTTTACTTTTTTCCATCATTGCTCCCGTACTTCTCTTCTCTCTGTCCCGCAAAACGGAAAGCTATAAAAAAATACTCACGGGATTTGCCGGCCTGATTCTCTGTCAGCAGATTCTGGGGGCCTTTATCTCTTTCAACGAAGTCCTGATGATTGTATGGTATCCGGTCTTCCCCCTGACCTATTTCTTCCTTCTGGGATATCAGAGGGCACTCCTCTGGAATGCCGCGGCAATCGTGGGGATCGTTTCCGGATATTTCTGCTTTCCTTTTTTCAACCACATCCCCCCGGTTTCCTTCCCCATCTTCCTGAGCTCCGTCTTTGCCTATTGTGTTGCAATGCTTCTGGCCTGGTACCACTACCGGGTCATCCATACCTACCAGAGCCGGCTTAAAAGAGAGGCGCTCATCGACAGCCTGACCGGAGCCCTTGTGCGAAAGGCCGGCCTCGGAGAATTATCCAGGCTGATGGCCCAGAACGACCGCGATCAGAACATGGAATTGTTTGTCGCACTGATGGACATCGACAACTTTAAGATCATCAACGATCAGGATGGTCATCAGAGCGGAGACCAGGTTCTTGTTCTTGTGGCAGAAGCTGTCCATCGAACCATCCGGAAAGACGATCTCTTTGTGCGACTGGGAGGCGAGGAGTTTCTCCTCCTGCTTCCGGGACAATCCTTCGATACCGCATACCTGATCTCTGAAGATCTTCGCCGACGGATCGAGCAAGAGGTCATCCGCCCCGACGGATCGGCGGTGACCGTCAGTATCGGTCTGACACGATATCGGCCGAAAGAGACGCTCGGAAGCCTTCTTCACAGGGCAGACAATCTGATGTATCGCGCCAAGAAGTTCGGCAAAAACAGGATCTGCTGGCAGGAGCACGGGCGTGTCGACGTGTTTTTACCCGCACCTTCACAAATAACCGTCCCCGAAATTCCCTGACACCGTTTCTTATCCGCATCCGAATTCCGGAAGTAAACCTTCCGTCATTTAAGATAAAATCTGTTTATTAATCATGCAAATTCT
>JAKCCY010000202.1 GCA_021838765.1 Nitrospirota bacterium | reverse complement strand
AAAACCAAAGAAAAACATCAACAAAAATTCTCCAGACGGAAAAATACACGCACTGATGGAAACTGTCAAGGGCCAGACTCACCCCAATAGGGTATAAATTGAAAGGGGTCTTGTGATTCCAGCAGGGAATGCGTCCGAAAGCGGTCGAATCGTTCATAATAACGGGCATGGTGATCAAGGAGGAACGATATCCGTTTGTCCAGCGCACCCTGACACGGTTCGGGCATGAAAAGCTCGGATGGAAGAAGAAGGGCTTGCTCCTTCGGTATCTCGAACGGATGACCGGATTGTCCCGCTACACGGTGGCCAATCTTCTGGAGAAGCTCAGGATCGACCAGACCAAGTCCCGCCCCCGGAACAAGATTCTCTCTTCACCCTTGTCCCCGCAGAACGGAAAGAATCCGGAAAACGGTCAGACCACTCCCCGCCTGCGACTGGTGAACAAAAAAGCCATGAGAGCCAGTCCGGTTCCCATCAGGAAGATCGTGGACGGTTCAGGGGTATTCGCAACAATATCAAGCGAAGCGGTATCAACTCCGCCCTGGGAGTTTGCTCCGCCGGGATTGAGGGTCGTCAGGTCCCCGCTTATGGAATAGGTCACATCTGACTGGGTGGCAAAATACAGGAAAAATGGACCCGGCAGCGCTCCGGAAAGGGGAGGAGATCCAGCCCCGCCGGTAAAATTGGTACTCGCCATACCACTTGCACCATTCGAAGCATCCAGAAAGGCCAGAGTAGAACCCGTGGCAGTATTTTTTACGGTGAGAGCCAGACTGCTGGCAAATCCGGATGAACCGGACAGAACTCCGGGAAAGTAGTCCACATAAAAGGTGGCGCGATTCCCTGTTCCCAGAAACGATGCGCTAAAGGTTGAGGATGCTCTGACAGAATTCGATCCCTCTCCGGCAGGTGGAGTATAGCTGAGCCCCTGGGTGAGGGACATGACCGGAGAGATCGACTGAACAGGCATCTTGTTCAGGATTTCCTGAGAATTGACTGAGGTCGCAATCGAAGCGCTTGAAGTGCCGCTCGTGCCCGGGCCGGTCGTATTGGAATGACTCAAAATGGCCGACTGGGACGCTGGACCCGAAAGAGACTGGGAAACGGAGATGCCATTCGTTGTCACCGTATTGCTTACGGAGTAATTGGAAAACGAGATGGGAGAATACATGACCGTCGCCTGGGCCGCAGAAGGGTGCAAGAGCAATCCGCTTACAAGAAACAACCCCAAGTTTCCGGCGAGGTTAATAATTTTTTTCATGGAATCCTCCATAATGTTTGAATTTTAACTCAGCTACCAAAATATTTTTTAATCTTATAAGCAAATAATATGCCCATAAATAAAAACAAATCATTTAACCCGGATTTTATTATGTTTCGAAAAAAATCACCAGTACCCATCCCATAAAACCCGATCACAAGCCATCTCCTGCCATCTCCCAATGCGTACAAAGCTATCCTCAAACCCTCCCGGATCTGTAAAAGAAGCTGACAGGACATACAAAGAAGGCGTCAGGATTATTTACAGTGCCCATAAAAAACAGTCCAGACACAAAAAAGCCACCCAATCTCTTCTTGGCAGAAGAAACCGGTGGCTCATCGATCAACACACCCTCTGGTCTCCCTAGAACCTTGTCCCGCCGGAGCTACTCCTTCAGATTCAGTGTATTCAGGTTATTCGTATGACGGGTTGAAAAGTATGGGTGATACCCCCGGCTCCGGCTTTTCTTAAAACAGGTCCGGACAGCCTTGAGATTCGAGAGACTCCCGTAATCGAGCGTCATGACAACCAGATGCGGATTGATCTTCAGGGCCCTCACCGCAAACTGGTTGTCCCGTTCCCGAACCCACTTCTTAACATACACGTAACGTTTTTCACGAAAAGAATACTGCCTGCAGAAATCCTCATAAAGCTCCCCTGAAACATCCGGTGCGATCTCGGGAAGGATCTCCAGCGCACGGTTCACGATCACCGGGTAATGGGGATATCGTTTGTGTATCTTCCGGATCAATGCGATCAGTGCCGTCTTCATCCCTTTGTATCTTTTGGGATGATGCTTCTCGAGAATGATCGGAGAATCGATCGTATCGAGGAAGATCCCGGAAAATCCCTTTCGTTGATATTCCGGTATGGCCTTGTACAAAAGGAACTTCTGCCAGAGAGGATTTCGCACATCCACAATCCCGGTTTTCCAGTCGGGATTGGTGGCGACAACCAGTTTGCGTCTTTTGGCAAACGTCGCCTCCTCCCCATCCCCCACCACCTCTCCGACGCTGAAGTAGCCGAACAGAAGAGTATGTTTCAGCCTGGGAGGATTCTCCTCGTAGGGAAGAATGACCAGAGAAAACTGCGACAGCTCTTTGGGTGAAGGCATCGGAGTCCAGAGCTTGATCCCGTAATTCTCGCCAGGCTTGAGGATCTCCCCCGAAAAAGCAAAAGAAGGAACGATCCACCCCCAAAACAAAACAACGGCCAACAACTCTGAAAAAAACATTCCCCGGACGAATCGCCCCCGTCTTCCAGAACAGTCCATCCGTTTTCCCCTGACAGCGGCTAAATTCATCCTCGCCACAGGCTCAATCTTTCCGGGGGTGGACAGCAGGAGGATTGAGCCGACCTATCGCCTTCACAAGCTCTCCCCAGAAGGCGCCCTCATCGGGACCGGCTTTTTCATACTGGGCCGAAAGAGCGACAAAATCGACGACCGGAGACTCAAGAAGGTCTTCCTCGTGACGGTTGTCGAGCGTCATGGAAGTCCCCAAACGGGTCACCAATTCCCTCTCCTTCTGGTAAATCGCCAGATATCTATTCCTGGTGGGCCCATCGGACAGACCTTCCAGCTTTGAAAGAAAATTCCAGCGGATGGACAGAATCCTGTCCGCAAAAAAAACGGCGCTGGAGAGATCCACCCGCATGGCGGGGATCCCGACGCCATAACGTTCAGCAAGTGTCTTTTGCTGAGCAGGAGAGAGGATCTCCTGGAGAGCCTTCAGGGAGGACAAAAAAAGTCTCCCCTCTTCTCCTTCGACCTTCCCGATCTCCCCATTGATCCGGCCAAGAGCGGCCACATCCACGGAAGGCGTTACCACCCGGGATTCAAATCGCTGGATCAAAGCCAGATCCACCGCATCTTTTCGAATGAGCCCGTCTCTCGTACGAACAAGAAGACGCACCATTCTTTTCTTCTGTGAGAGGGTGAGGGATGGACTTCGGAGACCAAAATACTGTTTTGCATGTTCTTTCAAGATGCAAAGGAACTGATTTCCGGGAGTCACCGTCATCGAACGCTCCCGTTCCGATCCCTGAACACCCACAAAGCCACGGGTCTGAAAAGGGACGACCCATCGCGACAGGGAAGAGGCTTCCTCCCATGTCATGGGAGAGTCTGCCCATGACATGGGAGGAAGGATGACCGAAGACAAAAAGAGCAATCCGAACGAAAAAAGAACCGCAGACTTTCTCATTGTTACCCTCCTTCTAAAAAGAACTGGCCTCCCGATACAAAAAGACAACTTCAATCCATTCTAAAAGAGAAAATCATTCCCTTTACTTCGCAGAATCTCTCTCTTATAGTATGCTCGTTATCTAAAATCATGCATTTTGTTTTATGATATTATAAAAAACATAATCTCGAATATATAGAAATCCTCTTTTTGACAAGGAAAGTCAAAGATCTTGTCTGAAGAAAAAAATACCCGATCCGGCGGAATCC
>JAKCCY010000201.1 GCA_021838765.1 Nitrospirota bacterium | reverse complement strand
TTCCGATCTACCAGAATGGCTGGATCTTCATCGGGGGGGATGGAGGCAATAACTTCCCGGAGACGATCGTCAGGGGATGTGCGCAGGAGAATGAGCATATGGCTCCTAGAAAACGATCGTATGGTCAAAGTCAGGAAGCATTCTTCCAAGTTCTTGTAGCGTCAGCGGAGAACCATCCTTTGGGAGAGAGCCTTCTTTTTCCACTGGCTCGTAAAAGACCTTTTGGGCCATTTGCAAGAGTGTTGGAAGAAATCGTTTGAGGATCTCCCCATCTTGGAAGTCTTCAAGTTCATCCGTCGTTGCGGTCAGAAGCGAACGACTTTCATTGAAAAAGTAGACTGAAAGAGGAATTTCCCCGGCAATCAGACCCAGTGCTGATCGTATGGCCTCTGCCGGCCGTGGATCAATCTCGGGATTGCTTTTTATGAGGAGAAGAGTTCGATGTGCTGGATGGGTCACTGGTGTCCTTTAGGCAAAGGCCAGAAATCGTTCACAACCTTCCATGACCTGCGTTAATACGACTAGGCCGCAAAAGGTGGTCTTCCCCGGATCCGAAAGGCGGCGGTTTTGAGCCGCATAAGCGCAGGTATAAACTGTCGCCCCACGGTCAACAAGGTCATGAATCCAGTCTTCTTTGAGGAATCTGGCCCCCTCGTCGAGGAGATAGAGATAAATCTCATCGGAATTCGCCATGGCTACCTCTGCCAGATGGCGGACTCGGGGCCCGTCATTCTTTTCGGGGTGTGTGGAAAGGAGTATGCCAATCTTCATGGTGATATTATGCGTCAGTCTTTGGTCCGACGGCAAGGTCAGCGGAGGCTCCCTCAGGTTTTTCGGGGAGGAGGACGACCGTATGCGGGTAAGGAAGCTCGATCTTTTCTTGTGCAAATCGACGGGCAATGGCAAAGTTGAGATCGGAGAGAACATTGTGTCTGCGAGTCCCGTCCTCAATCCAGTAAATCACCTCAAGGTTGAAAGAGGAGGGTCCAAATTCTGAAAACCAGACATCGGGGGGGGGATCTCTCAGAACTTCGGGATGAGAACTGGCGATCTCCTTAAGCAGTACAACCGCATGATCAAGACGGGCGGCATCCATTCCGATCCCAACCTTCAGGTGCATTCGGGTTTTTCTGTCGCGATGGCTCCAGTTGATCACCTTGTTGGCGATTAGATGGGAGTTGGGAATAATGATAGCGATATTGTCACGGCTCATAATTGTCGTTGACCTGGCCTTAATCTCAACGACAGTTCCCAAAACACCATCCACTTCGATGAGATCGTCCACCTGGATGCTTTTTTCCAGCAGGATGACAATGAGTCCGATCATGTTTCCTGCCAGAGTCTGAAGCCCGATTCCGAACCCGATTCCCAAGACTCCCAGGGCTCCACCGAGGAACGAGAGTCTGACTCCCAAGTTGTCGAGGGCAATAATGACCGCAAGACCCAAGACAAGATTTGATGCCAAGGTGGAGAGAAGTCCCATAAGGTGACGGGTCTGGGGGGAGGACTGTGATTGCACTCGAGATCTGAGGGCTTTGTGAATGAGTGATCGGAAGATAAAGCCGAAAAGAATGATGATGGCAAAGTCGATGATTCCCGCCAGGGTGACCGGAGTCTTCCCCAAATGAAAGACTGTTACGTCCCAGATGAACCGTCGGGATTCAGTATGGTTGGAAATATAGTGCACAAGAGAAAGCGAGAAAATGGGGGAGCTCCTTATGTCAAAGTATGTATGAAGGAGAATAAGTCAGACGCCCATTTTAACCCGGATAACTACATCCGGCGCAAGATTGTAAGAGTATTCCAAATGCTGGTATGATTCTGCAGGATTCTAGGAATAATGGATTTTCATTCATTAAGGAACCCGATGCTCCGATATATTGAAAGCAAGCCGGCCAGTGCAGAGATCTTTCGTATGGTCATTCAGAAGATGGCGGAATGGGGATGCGCGTTCACGCCAGTTCATTATACCGTTGTCTACGAATACGTTTCCGGGATCAACCCTCCCCTAATCGAAGCGGTCAATGGTCTTCTCAAGCAAAGCTCTTCCCTGGTGGGGGAGGATCTCGAAAAAATCTTTGTGAAGTATATTGTTCCTGACTACGTCCTTCCTCTCAATGACTACCGGGGATCCTTGGCCAAGCAGCTTCAGTCTATACTCCAGAACATCTCTTCCTCGACGACTCGCACCGCACAAGAGGCCGAAAGGGTCAAAAACGGAATGGAGTCTTACAGCCATTCGCTTCAGGAGGATGGGCTCGATGAGAAGACCTTCCGAACCCTTGTCGATGCGGTCTTAAAGGATACCTTGTCGATACGGGAGAGCTCCTCTTCTCTTAACGCAGAGCTGCTTAAAAATCAGAAAAAGATTGATTGCCTTCAAGATGAACTCCGGATCGCCCGGGAAGAAGCGATGGTTGATCCACTCACGGAGATCCTGAACCGGAGAGGGTTTTCGACAAAGATCAATGACCTTTTCCGCGAAGGTAAGTTTTCCGGAATTCCGTGCGCTCTTCTCATGATCGACATAGATCATTTTAAAAAAATTAATGATAGTTATGGCCATATTATTGGTGACAAGGCAATAATCGCAGTGTCGAAAGTTCTTCGTGGATCAGTCGGGGAAAATGTTTTCATTGGTCGTGTAGGGGGGGAGGAGTTTGCCGTTTTTTCTCCAAAAACCACATCCGAGGAGGGCTTGGCCCTTGCTGAGAGACTTCGACAAAACATTATGAAGATAGAAATAACAAATCCCTCTACCCGTCAGAAGATTTCGACTATGACGGTGTCCATCGGCATTGACTTGGCTCCATTTAGCGGAGAGTGGGAAAGGATGTTCGAGCGGGCGGATAAAGCCCTCTATGCCTCTAAATCTTCTGGACGAAACAAAGTGACACTCTGGACTTCGAAAACCCCTGACATCAAAAATTCAAAAAATCCCTCCGGTTCAAATTCCTAAGTCCATTTTCCCCTTGCTCTTTTTTCTATAGAACGCAGCCCAAAAAAGATTGCGCCCACTTGGAGGAAGAGAAAAATCTTGGGGGGGCACGCGAAGGGTTTCTGAAGTGAAGGGGAGAATACATTTGGAGATTGATATTGGCGGAGAGACAGGGATTTGAACCCTGGGTAGGACTTTTGATCCTACACCCGCTTAGCAGGCGGGCGCCTTCGACCACTCGGCCATCTCTCCACGGGGAATATTCAAAAAACACAGACTAAGGATGGCGGAGGGGGTAGGATTCGAACCCACGGAGCTTTCGCTCTACGGTTTTCAAGACCGCCGCCTTCGGCCACTCGGCCACCCCTCCATGACTCCAAAATTTTAGGGGATTTCCCCGGAAAAAACAAATGGAATTTTAGTGAAGGACAGAAGGAGCCTTGATGGGTGATGGAGACATCTGCTGCGAGCCTGTGGGGGTTGCTGTTGATGTTGCAGGACCGGGGGTAGGCTGGAGTAAAGGGTTGAATCCCGGGCGATTTTGGGAGGCATGATTCCCTGAGTGGTGAAGGGAGACCGTGATATAGGCGATGGAGCGCTTGATCCCTGCGTCATTGGGCGCCAGTTTTTCGGCAGTACGCTCCATAATGAGACCCTCTTCAAGGTATCCCTGATGTGCGAGAGCCAATCCGAGCATCATTCTGGCCTGAGGGTCCTTTCCATTGAGGGCCACCGCTTTCTCCTCTGCCATTCTGGCCGACTTCCAGTCCCCAAG
>JAKCCY010000200.1 GCA_021838765.1 Nitrospirota bacterium | reverse complement strand
CCATTGCCCGGACTTCCTAACATTTTTTTCCATCCCGGGGAGGCGATAGTCAGAACGGAAACAGATGCAAGTTAAAGAGCTCCTCCTGTTTTACCCGGAGGAGCTCACACAAGACTACATTCCCCTGTAGCCGAAGGGTCCGTTGAAATACAAGGTCGCGGTTCCCATGGGAGTATAGGTCCTCGGATAGTTCGACTGGTAAACCGGCAAGGCGACTCCGGCTCCCCACGTAGCTGCGAACTTGTGCGTGCTGGGCCAGGTTATCTCAAGTTCCGGGGCCAGCCAGAAGAAGGACCAGACCGGCGCATTCGCGGTCCCAAAAAGAAGGCTGGTGCCGCTCTGGGTCTCCCCGTAGAACTCAAGAAGACACCCGGCTCCCCAATCGGTATTGATCACATCCTCCAGCGCCCCGGCGTAGTAGGTGAGATTACCGTCCACCATGTGAAAATCAGGGATATTGGGGCTGGCGAGACCGTTGTTGAACGTATACCCCGAACCCACGGTCGAGGGATTTTCTATGATATCGCCCAGCTGGAGATAGACCATGAACGGTTTGAAGTGCTTTCTGACCAGAAGCATGACACCTTCGTTGAAGGTACCGTTTCCCAGCTGGTCTGTTCCATAGTCCTGCGGGTTCAGGTTCTGGTATTGACCGGAGGGAATCCAGAAGTCGAAGGTCAGTGCTACCGCCGGGCGGGCCAGCGGGAGATAGACGTCATCGTCGGAGGAAAGCTGCCACTTGATCTCGAAGTGGGTATTTCCCACTCCGAAATGGCTGGCCGAATGATCGATCCCCTGGGAGGGATCAGCCCCTTGCCAGTTCTGGACGAGGGGAAGATAGGTATCGAACTCGAGATTGTGGCCAAGTCCCACCGCCAGACGCAACGGCATGGAAAGGGAGGAGGCTGCGATCCCTGGAGTCATAAAGTCGTAGGCGAAGGGTTCCAGATACCAGGACCCGATCGGTTCCACCTCGGCTGTGCCGGTAAAGAAGGGACCGCTGGTGTTGGGTCCCCACGGAAGAAAGGGGGGAGCCAATGCCTGGAATCCCTTCGAAATATCCTCGTCGCTGGAAAACGGAAACAGCGGTGAGGCCATTCCTGCCGATCCTGGCGAGGTCGCCATGGAATCAGAAAATCCCTTGATCGGGAATATGAGCCCTGCCGAGATGAAAAACAGTGAAAAGACGAGGCTCTTGCGCATCATGGTCAACATACATGAACTCCAGCTCCCTAATGGTCGCCATATTGAGGTTATGGGTGAGGTTGCTCCTGAATCAGGGTCCGCTTGTCGAGCAAGATGGCAAGGGCATGGGATGACTGACCATTATGGAGGAGAGCCTCCGCCATGATCTTCTGGTATCCCTTTGGCCAGGAATGCCTTGGTTCGATCAGAGAAAGAAGGGCCAGTGCGCGATGATACTCATGATGGACAATCAGTATCCGGGCTTCATTCAAGATATAGGGCTCATCGTTGCCTCCGGCTTTCAAAGATCGGGCCTTTTCAAGGTACCCTACCGCTTTCTCATACTTCCCTTCCCTGAAAGCGATAAGGGCCAGATTGTTCAGGATCGTTGGCTCCCCCGGGCTGTCTCTGAGTGCTTTTTTAAGATCCATGCTGGCCATTTGAAGCTGGCCTCTCTGGATCTCCGAATACGCTTTCTTCTCATGAATGTAGGCCCGGACATCGGGTTCGGTGTTTTCCGCACATCCGGCAAGAACTCCCGAAAACAGTAAAATGGCAATAAACGCTTTTACGCTGAAAAATGCTTTGATCTTCATCTAAAGACTCCCTTGTCATCATTGGATCTTCATTAATGCTCTCCCCCGGATTTTGTCCGGAGGAGAGGATTTTCCATTTCCTCCCCATCAGAGAAAAACACTGAGGAGGAATGTCCCGATTTCTTTTTTTGCCCTCTTCAAGGCACAAGACGTCCCATGTTTCCGGGGCCGGAAAGAACCTCCTGGAGATCCTTTACAAAACCCCTGATACGATGAAGCAGTCTTTCAATGGTTGTTTCCATTTTTCGCATGGCTTCCTCCTTGGGAAATGCTCCCTATAAATTCCAGTCCCTTGAAACATGACGTGCAACAGGAACTGAAAAAGGGGCATAACTCTTCTTCAATCTTGGATGTTCAGATGAATTGAATGTGCGGAGGAAAAGGAAGCGAAAAGAGAAAAGAGCCAGGGAAAGGGAAGATCGGGAGAACAGACAAACATCAATCGCCTATAACCGGCACCTCCTTTTCCGTCCGCACAGGACTAGGTCCTTCGTCCACATTAACTCCTTCACTTTTTGGCGGTACCCGTTATCAGAGAAAAGTTCCTTAAAACGGTCCGTCGCCATCATTTCAGTGTCTCGACAAACTCGCAAGACACCACTTATTGTTGACCAAAAGAACACGAAAGACCTGCCTCTCATGTCCGCTTCTTCAAGACAGGTGCAACATCTTGAATAGGGAGACGAGCTGTCTCCCTTGAAGCTTGCATATTATGTACTCCCCGGGAGTATATGTCAACCCATTGGATCATGACCTCCCAAGCATATCATTATTCTGAAACAAGAGAGGCTTCTGAAAGAGAAACAATTGACGAAACGCAAGCGAATCCAGTATCTTTAGAGTGGATGTGATCCTGGCCAGAAACTTCGCTTTCTGGCTCTTTCTCCAGGCCAAAAATGGGACGAAGAAGTCCCTCTCTTTTGACACTTTCCGAACACCCAAGGTTCCTTCTTAACAACAACACCTTTGGTTCAGGTCTTCTCTTCCAAAACCAATAAGACGACGCAGTCTCCGGGATGGCCATTTCACCCGTCCTCTGGTGGTTCAATTTCCAGACCCCCTCATTTTGTCTCGATTTGCCCCGAACAGCCAGAAGACAATGGCGATTTGAACATCACAGCCCTATTGGGGAGGGACTGAATCCAACAAACACTGAAAAGGAGAATCAGAAATGCCAATCGTTACAATCATTCCTTCTGGAAAAACCAGGGAAGCTGAAAGCGGAACAAGAATTCTCGATATCCTTATCGAGTCCGGCGAAAACATCGGCCACAAATGCGATGGAAAAGCTTCCTGCGGGACATGCCACATTTTTGTCCACGAAGGGCGAAAGACTCTTTCCAAGACAGAGCGCCTCGAAAATGAAAGGCTTGATGCGGTCGTCGGCGTCGGATCAAAATCACGCCTCGCCTGCCAGGCCAAGATTGGGTCGGAAAATGTGACCGTCGAGCTTCTTGGATTTTCTTCCGGCTATTGATTTCCCGAAAAATCACGACTCGAGTCAAATTCTTTCCATAACACCTCTTTGATCAGGCCCCGTTGTCCGAAACGCCCTCAACGGGGCCTGAAAAAGAGCCTCCAGAACTCTCCTGAATCCTCCCGCCTCCCCTTTCACTCTTATTGAGACAGATATTCGCTCTTCTGCTCAAGAAACTTTGTTTTTTACTTCGAACAGCCCATCAGAAAATGAACTCTCCCGCTCCTAAGCGCTTTGCGCTGTAGGAGGGGGTTCCGATCTCACGAGCGGACGTTCCTCTTTCGCCGAGGATGCGCGAAGGCGTTTGGGCCTTTGCGTCTTATGCTCCTCTCCGGAGGCTTTGACTTCGGACCGTTCCGGCCCTGGTTGTTTCTCTTTTCCGATCCCGCACCGCCGGACCCGTTTCTTCTGAATAGTCCCCTCCAGAAGAAGTCGGATCCCCCTTTGGGCGATCACGCGGCTGGC
>JAKCCY010000199.1 GCA_021838765.1 Nitrospirota bacterium | reverse complement strand
GAGAAACTTCGTGGAATTTACACTAATTAGCTTATTGGGAGAAGCAATGATTCCGTTTGCTAAACCTACTATGGTGGGTAAAGAGCTCAAGTATATAGAAGAAGCTATAAAATTAAACAAAATCTCGGGAGATGGGATTTTTACAAAGAAGTGTCATCAATTCTTTGAAGAGCGTTATGGTTTTAAAAAAGTTTTTCTGACAACTTCCTGTACGGATGCATTGGAAATGGCAGCGATTCTCTGCAATATCCAATGTGATGACGAAGTGATTATTCCAAGCTATACATTTGTGAGTACGGCAAATGCATTTATTATAAGAGGGGCAAAAATCGTTTTTGCTGATTCTCGATCGGATACCCCCCATCTTGATGCAAGCTTAATCGAAGGTCTTATAACAAAGAAAACAAAAGCAATTGTTCCTGTCCATTATGCGGGAACAGCCTGCGAAATGGACAAAATTAATGAAATAGCTAAAATGCATAATTTATTTGTGATTGAAGATGCTGCCCAAGCTATTGCTTCCTAATTTAAAGGGGAACCATTAGGAGGTTTAGGAACATTTGGAGCTTTTAGCTTTCATGAAACAAAAAATATAACATGTGGAGAGGGTGGACTTGTTTGCATAAACAATAGCGATTTTATTCAAAGAGCTGAAATAGTAAGAGAGAAGGGTACAAACCGAACCGCATTTTTTCGAGGAGAAGTTGATAAGTACGGATGGGTTGATATAGGATCATCGTTTCTTCCTTCTGATATTCTCTCGGCATTTCTTTATGGGCAGTTAGAACAAATCGATCGAATCCAGAATTATCGAAAAAATCTTTGGAATAGATATCATAATAACCTTTTTGATTTAGAAAAAAGGGGAAGAATCAGGCGTCAAATCATACCAAAAGACTCCACGAACAATGCACATATGTATTACTTTCTGTGTTCTTCTATCAGAGACAGAACTTTCATTATCAATCATCTTAAAAAGAAAAATATATTTTGCTCTTTTCATTATCTTCCTTTACATAAGAGCAATTTCTATAAAAAGAGGCATGATGGGAGGGCACTTCCAAATAGTGATCGTTTTGCCGATACTTTACTAAGACTTCCTCTATATAACGATCTCAAGATTCATGAGGTGGATTCTATTTGTGAAGTGTTATATAATATTTAATTGCATGAGTTAGAGATTGTATTTCTCATCTGAGCGACTTTGACTTCGCGCTTTCTCCAGACAAAGGGGGCGGCCTTTTGATTGTAGACCGACATGAAATCTTCGATGGCCTTGACCAGCTGCTCCCGGCTTGTAAAGCTGGCTCCCGTCAGGGCCTTCCGGCTCAGAATGCCAAACCAGATTTCCACCTGGTTGAGCCAGGAGACCGAAGTCGGCGTGAAATGAAACGTCACATTGGGATGCGCCGCCAGCCAGTCGTCGTTTTTCTTGTGCGTGGACGGATTGTCCAGAATCACATGAATCTCCCGGTCCGCCGGATAGTCGGCCACAATCTCGTCCATGAAGGTCTGGAAGTCCTCCCGCTTCTTGGTCTGGGTGCTTTTCCCCCGGATCGTTCCGGTGGCCACTTCCAGGGCCGCAAACAGATTGACCGTTCCATGGCGCTTGTAGGTGCTCTTCATCCCCCGGACAACTTTCCCGCTCGAGATCTTGACGTAACCGGACTCCCGCTCGATCTCCTGGATCGTCGGCTTTTCATCCACGGACAGGACCAGCGCGTTGTTCGGAGGATCCAGATACAGGCCCACGATGTCCGCCGCCTTTTTCGTAAACTCCGGGTCCGTGCTGACGCACCACGAGCGGCATCGGGCGAGCTGGATCCCTTCCTTGCGGAGAATCCTCCAGACGATGTCGTCCGACACCCCCAGAGCCTGGGCCAGGCTTCCCCCGTCCCATCGAGCCTGACCTTTCGGAGGCGGCTGCTTCAGGGTTGTCAGGATTCGGGTCCGGAGTTCCGGTCCGTAGAGGGGAGGCTTCCCGGACCGTTTCAGGTCCCGCAGTCCCGGAAGCCCCTGTTCGGCAAATCGCTTCCGCCATATTCCGACAGTATTGGGGCGAACCGACAGTTCCCGGGCGACCTCTTCGTTCCGCTTTCCCTCAAGACACAAGAGAACGATCCTGGCGCGTTCTACAAGTCGGGCCTCTTCGCTTCGGCTACGGGCCAACTGGACCAGGGCATTTCGGACATCCGGAGTACAGGTCAGAACCGGAGCAACACGTGCCATAGGTAGGCCTCCTTGGTAAAAGATTATATCCCAAGGGGCATCCTAAATATTATCTACTATAATTGAAATTAATAACCAGCGCTCCAAGAATGATTCAAGAAACGGCGTTTGAGTTGAGCTTATGAATGCTCGGAGGATAAGTATCAGAGAGCTTATATTCGAAGTGAGAACCTTGGCGGACATTAAGAACCTGTCGCGGACGAAAGCATACGACGCATTTTCCTTTAGGATCTCTCACGCTTCTGTAAACAATCCCATTGGACCCCATATTTCTGAGACGTGTACCTAGTTCTTGGGAAGCCCTATAACTTATGGGATCATAATAATTTTCAAATTTTGAATCTCTCGCGAGCAGTGAATGAAAGTTCGTTTTAAACTCTGCAACATAATCCCTCATAACGAATGATGTGTTTAAAACTCCGACTTCAGCAAGTTCTCTTTGCCTGTGATAGAGAACCTCGGCATGAGCTGTTTTGAGGCTTAAAGCTGCATACCAAGCCCCTACGGACTCATCGTTAAATCGGCTCCCTCCTGGTCGTGGATGGCAAAAAGCAGCCATAATGATGGTTGCATTTGGATTGCCCAAAACCCATTCAGAAGGGGGGATACGTTCAATTATTCCCAATTCCTCCGATATACGGTCATTCGTCCAACTTTCTAATTCAAAAATGTCGGTTAGATCCTCCGGACTGGCCACTTCGTTTAGAATTCCAACAGGAGGAAATCGACTGGGGATTAATCTATGCGTTCTTGTATAATTAATTTCTTGTATTGGAGGTGTTAGTTCCATCCACCCCTCCGACTGTCCAGAAGCCTCCGAACCCTATAAAGCCCGTCAATTCCGGCTCCAATCATTAGGGATAGTGCGGGTTTCCCTGCAAATAAGGGATTGTTGTTTGGCATCTTCACCCACTGATCTGCAAGGACAGTATCTGGATAAAGAATATGAAGTGCCTTATAGATCCCAATGATAAGGGAAATGCGTGTAAGGCCATCATAAGTTAGAGTTCCAAAATTACCGGCTTTATATTTGTGATAAGTTGAAGGGGCAATCCAACCTAGAAGTCCACATTGTTCAGAAACAGATAACTCCCATTTTTCTGCAATGTTGAAAAAAGTCCGTAAAGCCGGTGCCGACAGACGTTTCCTAACCTCAGGTTCCTTACGTTGGTCGTAATCAACCTTATCTTGGACAGGTTCTATTGGGATTCTGGAATTCTTTTTTAGATTCAATAGATATCCCCCAGATAAGATTTGCTCGTAGGAATTAGAGAACAAACAATTAATGAGATTCCCAGATTGATAATCTAAGGGATTTGGGAAGGCAGATTGTTCAATCGATGGCGCTCGAATGGTTAATGAACTCATTTACACTTTTCTCCGCAAAGCGTCAGGAGCCTGCAATACTGTTACCACTTGACCATTCTTAACAATATAAATGGGATCCCCATCTGCGTTAAATTGCCCCACAAGTCGCAGAATGTGGATTGCTACGATTTAGA
>JAKCCY010000045.1 GCA_021838765.1 Nitrospirota bacterium | reverse complement strand
GGACAATGCGCCAGGAGAGATCCCCGCCGACTGCGCGAGCCCCCTCAAGGTCATCTTCTTTTCCAGACGGAGATTGCGGATCTTTTCGCTGACTTTCTGCATGGGCCAAGTCTAGAGGATTTATGGCAACCGGTTCAAGTTCCCGGGAAAAGACGAAAACTCCCCTCGCACAATGGTCTTTACAGAAAAGACGTACTCGCCGCTGCTTCCAAGACAACTCCGGTCCGGATCTCAGCCGAGCTTTTCCGCTGGCTTTGCCGTCTGCCGGGATACAAGACGATCCATCATCCGAAGATCCCGATCGGTGAGGCGAAGCGCTGCGTCGACCCATATTCCGGTTATGTGGATCAACTCCTCATAGGAAACAGGATCCAGATACTTTTTCACCTCCCGGATAGCCATCAATCCGTTCCGGAACTTGTTTTCCTTCCGGATATAGTCATAGACAGCAGTTTTCCCCTGCCCCTCTTCGGCCAGATAGTCCACGACCCCCATATTGTAAAGCTCTTGCGCCGTATAAATAACGCCGCCCTCAATCAGTCTCTGGGCCTTTGAGGAGCCGATCCTCCGGGAAAGAAAACTGTAGGCGCCCATTCCAGGAAAAAGATTGAAAAGAATTTCAGGAAGGCCCAATCTGGCGCTCTTCTCGGCAATGATGACATCGCAGGCCAGAGCACACTCGAATCCTCCTCCCAACGCATCACCCTCAACCAAGGCGATCGAGGTGATCTCCCTCGTAAAGTGGATGACACCCCCGTAAATGGCATTGATGCAAGACCGGGCATAGGACAGGAGCCCCTCGCGGTCTTTTGCCAGGATCAACTGGCGAAAAAGATTGAGGTCTCCCCCATAGTTGAAAATACCAGGGACGGACGAGGCCTGAACCATATAACGGACCTCCCTGTCGGCCTGAACAGCCAGGTGGTTGGCATAATGGGTGAGCTCCGAGAGCATTGTCGGCGTAAAGCAGGGGCGGGGTTTCCCTTTCATGAAGCACCAGTCGGCCTGATAGTTGCTGTCGTGGCAAATCAGCAGCTGGGAGTAGGTTGGGCATGGGACGACCTGTGTTGGGAACCCCTCTGAAATTTCGACATTCTCCATGATCGCGCTCCTTTACTTTTAATAAATTAATTAGATCTAAAAAAACAACGCCAACAATAACAAAAAAATAAACAAAAAAATTAAAGCATCTAAGGCTTTAATTCCAAAAAAGCCATGAATAGAATATTGGCATCGTATATTTTTAATGTCAATTAATCTAAAATTAAAATTTATTTTTATTATTGAAATACATGATCCCCGAACAGAAAACGTCCTGGGTCTTCCTTGAGCGGCATTGATATTGACACGGACAACCGATTGGATAGTTGGATCGGTGGACGCACTTCAGTAAGCAGGAAAAACGGGGAAGGACTTCAGCGTCTGGTGAATGAATCTCTTGTTTTCCCGGAATCGGTCAACAAATGGGCCCCCCCATCGACAAACCTCCTGATTTCCGATGCGGTCAAAAAGAAAAGGTCCCTGATCCCATCCATGAAAAATGTTGCCCGGCCAGACAGGATCAGGGAAATCTCCATCGACTGGGATTCCGCAAGAAAACTGACCAGCTTCTGGGCGCCTATCTGGACACCGCTTCCCTTCAGTCCGTGAACAGCATCCATGAACTCCGGAAAATCGCAACGGACCAAAGCATCCTCCATCTGGGAAAGCAGCCTCTCCCCATCCATCAGAAAACCCTCAAGGAGGGTCCTGATGAAGGCTGGATCAGGGCTGACCTTCTTGAGCTCCCTGAGAACTTCCGCATCAAGAAGAGGCAGCTCCCTTGCGGGCAGATCCGTATTCCGGAAAGAAGAATCGGCCGCCTTTCTCAGGGAGGTGATCCGGTCGATCTCCGCCAGGAGCCTTGGAATCTGGATCGGTTTCGTCAAGAAGGCCTGCGCCTTGGCTTCATGACTTGAATCGGCAGCCTCTTTTGTGGCGTTTGCCGACAGGATAATCGCCGGAACAGGAGACTTTCTCTCCATAAACCGGTGCGTCTTCAGGACATCAAGCCCTCCCATAACCGGCATGCAGAGATCAAGGATCATCAGGTCGAACGTTTCCGACTCGAGACAGTCAAGAGCCATCTCTCCATCGGAAACGACCCGGACCTGATGGCCCGCTGCGGACAGGATCTCCTCGACCACCTTCTGGTTGACGGCATTGTCCTCTGCCACAAGGATCCGCAAGGAACGGCCCGCCGGAGCGATTGCCGGAATGGCGGGAGGATCGGCAAAAGCGCCCGAAGGACGATTCTGAAACGGCCAGAATGCCAATGATCTCTGGACAAGCGCCGGAAGCGGACCTGCAAGCACATAGGAGCCGTCAACAGGCAGATCCCGTGGGTCGGGCGGGGAAAAATCTTCAGGAACAAGCAGCACTTTGAGCATCCCGGAAAGGACACTCCTGCTTCCAGGATGCTCAAGCATCTCAAAAAAGGCCGGCTGGTTCGATTCGTCAATCTTTGCCACCAGCACCCCCCGGAGCTCACCCGGCCCGAAAGGAAGGACCGTCACAGAAGAGGGAACACATCGCAGGTCTCCGGTAGAGGGGGCAAGAAGCTCTTCGTAGCGCCCGAAGTCCTGCTCCGGTCCCCAGAAGAAAATCGCCGGAATGGTCGGTTCGCCGGAGAGAGCGTTCTCCGCATCCCCAAAAGGAATTTCAACCCAAAAAACCGACCCGGCACCTTCCCTGCTGGAAAAACCGATATTTCCGTTCAACAGCTCCACAAGCTGGCGGGCATAGGACAGGCCCAGCCCCGTCCCGCCAAAGCGTTTTGTAACCGATTCATCACCCTGCATGAAACGCTCAAAGATCCTGGGCTTCATCGACTCTGAGATTCCTATTCCCGTATCGGCAACCTCAAATCGGACACGCGGGCCCGAAGTATCAGCAAAAGCCAGACGGATCGAAAGGGAGACCTCCCCCTCCAGAGTGAACTTGACCGCGTTTCCCAGAAGATTGACGAGGATCTGTCTCAGATGGGACAAATCCCCTTTAACGGAAATCGGAAGCCGGGCATCCCAGAGCAGCTTGACGGAAAGCCCTTTCTTCGCCGCCATGGGCTCGATCGAGGAAACAGCCTGATACACAAGTTCCTCAAGCTTGAACGCTCTGGACTCGGAGGTCATCCGGCCGGCTTCAATCTTCGAAATATCGAGGATTTTTTCGATCATTTCGACAAGAATCCCGGAAGAGGTTTTGATGGCCTCAAGAAGACCCTTCTGGCGTTCGGTCGGGGCTTCGGACAACAGAATCTCGCCGATTCCGATAATCCCGTTCAGGGGCGTTCTGAGCTCATGGCTCATATTGGCCAGGAAACGTGATTTTGCCCGATTGGCTTCGTTTGCAAGATCGATGAGCCTCTTCTGTTTTTTGAGAAGGACGGCCATGTAAAGAGGCAGGACACCAATCGCAAGCAGCTGGCTCCAGAAAAGAGTCGGATGGCTCTCCCAGAACGGACTCCAGAAAAAAACGCACAGGAGACCAACAAAGGCAATGGACGTCGCCAGATAGAGATAGCGCAGTCCATAGCGAAAACCGTTTCCCATGATCACCCACAGGTAGACAACCCCCATGGGAAGACCCTGCTCCCCGCTCGTGGCCATGACAAAGGATGCGGTGGACAGATCAAGGCAAATGCCCAGGACCTTTCTCGGATATGAAGGCCTCGGTCGGAGAAAGATCGAAACAAGGATCAGGACGGAAATAGACAGGAAGAAAAAAATGGAATACCGGTGGTAGGACATGAGAAGCTGTCCCGCCCGGTCCCTGCCTGAAGGCAGCGCCAGAAGATACAGGGATCCCAGCACTCCGATGACAAGACGAATAAGAGCCTGTTCATGTTCCTGGCTATTGTTTTCTCGAAGTCTCGATCGGAGACCTTCAAGCCAATTCATTGGGCTCTCATATTGGACCTGGCGGTTTTAGAGTCATTTCATCGGATCTTCGGTATCTCCCATGACAATCGAGATCCGTCTGATCTCATCTGTCTGACGGAAAAAGGCCTCGACACATTCCGGATCGAACAGTATTCCCGAATATTCCCGCAGGTAGGCAACGGCCCTGTCCAATGGCCATGCGTCCTTATAGGGACGAACCGAGGTCAGGGCGTCGAAAACATCCGCAACGGCCACAATCCTCGCCTCAAGAGGGATCTCTTTTCCCAAAAGTCCAAAGGGATAGCCCGAACCGTCATAACGCTCCTGATGGGCGAGGGCGATGACTGAACCCATCTCGATATACCTGGAGCTGCTCTCCTTTAAAATCTGGTGACCGATCATCGGATGCATCTTGATGACCTCGTATTCCTCGGCAGTGAGTGCCCCCGGCTTTTTGAGAATATGGTCCGGGATTCCGATCTTGCCGATGTCATGCATCGGCGCCGACAGCTCGATCGTTTCGCAATGGTCCTCGGGAAGTCCCATGGCCTGGGCGATCAGTTTGGCATACCTGGCCATCCTGACGACATGGTTTCCTGTTTCAAAATCATGAAACTCACCCGCCCTGGCAAGCCTCAGAAGCGTTTCCCTTTCACGCTGTCGCTGAAGGTGGGTCGCTTCGGCCACTTCCCTTTCCAGAAACCGGGAATGGGTTTGCATCTCAAGGGTCATTTTACGGAGCGACAACAGGTTTCGGCAACGGCACTGGCATTCGATCTGGTCCAGCGGACGGGTGAGAAAATCCGTCGCCCCCGCGTCAAGTGCCTGATAGCGGATATTTTTATCTTCCAGGATCGTCACCATAATGATCGGAATATCCTCTCCGGAGGGTTTCTCCCGAAAGGCCCGGATCAGGTCGATTCCATTCATTTTCGGCATCTTGTAGTCCAAAAGGATCAGATCCGGCAAAGGGCCTGAAAAAGAGGCCAGCGCCTCCTCCGGATCAGAAAAGCTTTCAATCGTGATCCGTTGGGAAATGGATCTGACAATCTCCCCCAGCACCCTGCGACCGACAAACTGGTCATCGATGATCATGACCCTTGCAGACTCAAGAAAATGGTCAAATGATCGATAACGCACTAACTCTTCCATATTGACGCCTTCTTCCTTTATCCCGAACAAGTCAGACCGTAGCTTTTCAAATAACATTATTTATTAATGAAATATCATAAAGACAGATCTGTTTTTAAGAGACACGAAAAACCATTCCGGCAGAAAAACCAGAGCAAAAACAGACAGAGTCTATATGAAAAAGGTCTACGATTCCAATAAATAAATATGTTTTATTTAAAAAACACAGATCCGATCAAAATCGTTCAGAAAAATACTGCAGAAAGCCGACGCCAACAAAGAAGGGCTAAAAGAAAGAAGGGCTAAAAGTCCCACACCAAAATCATCTCAGAGCACCCCACTTTCCGGACCCTCAGATTGCCTGAGCTTCTCCCGAAGCGTCGTGCGACTGATGCCCAGAAGCTTCGCCCCCCTGACCTGATTGCCACGGGAGATCGCCATCGCCTCGGAAACCAGAATCTCTTCCATCATCGACCGGAAGAAGGCAAAGATCCCCAGCCCACCCGGTGCCCCGCGACCGCTTGACCGGACCATGAAATCCCGGACCTTCCTGCGGACAAGATGATCGAAAGCCTCACCCCTTCCGTCCTCCCACCTCAAGCGATCCAGAAAAAGGTGCAGCTTGTGGGGCAGCTCAGAGGCCTCACCCGAGAGAATCAGGGGATGGCGGATTCCCCGTCGGTCTCTCTCCGACAGGGAATCCAGATCCATCACCAGCAGGTCGATCCCGGGGAAATCATCCATCGGACGATAATCCTCAAAAAACCGTCCCGCTCGAATTCCAAATCGGTCCAGTACCGCATCCAGCTCCCCCATCAGCCGCTCCGAACGGGAATGAAGCGTCACCCGGACCGAATGGGGGCCGGGAAGGGAACACCCTTCCCCGGAACCATTTCCCCCGTTCATGCGCCCTGGGGCCTGAAGATAAAGTCGATCCCGTCAAAGTCCACCGCCACCAGAGAACCCTCCGGGATCGCTCCGGAGAGGATCTTCTGCGCAAGGGGATTTAAAATCAGGGACTGAACCGCTCTTTTCAGCGGTCTTGCCCCATAGACAGGATCATAGCCCACAGCGGTCAGCTCCTCTTCCGCCGCAGGGGAGATTTCGAGCTGGATCCCCTGTTCTTTCAGGCGGGCATTCAAGCCGTCAAGCTGGATCCGGACAATTCGTCCAATCTCGTGTCTCAGAAGCGGATGGAAGACGATGATTTCATCGATCCTGTTTAAAAACTCCGGACGAAACGTCTTCGACAGGATCTCCAGAACTTCCTGCTTTGTCTCGTCCGCATCGAGACCCACCCGTTGGCGAATAATGTCCGATCCGACGTTCGAGGTCATGATGATCACCGTGTTCCTGAAGTCGACCACGCGTCCCTGTCCGTCGGTAAGACGACCGTCATCGAGGACCTGGAGAAGAATGTTGAAGACATCGGGATGGGCTTTCTCCACCTCGTCAAGCAAAATGACCGAGTAAGGTTTTCTCCTGACAGATTCCGTCAGCTGACCGCCCTCCTCATATCCGACATATCCGGGAGGAGCCCCGACAAGTCTTGACACGGCATGCTTTTCCATATACTCCGACATGTCGATCCTGATCATGGCCTGGTCGCTGTCGAAGAGAAACTCCGCCAGCGCTTTTGCCAGCTCGGTCTTCCCGACACCTGTCGGCCCCAGGAAGAAAAAGGATCCCAGCGGCCGGTTCGGGTCCTGGATGCCGGCACGGGCCCGCCTGATGGCATTTGACACCGCGGCCAACGCCTCCTGCTGTCCCACAACCCGGCTTCCCAGCCGCTCTTCCATCCGGAGGAGCTTCTGGACCTCCCCCTCAAGCATCCTTGAAACCGGGATTCCAGTCCACCGACTGATCACATCCGCAACGTCGTCCTCTTCGACTTCCTCTTTCAGAAGACGATTTCCCTGATCCTCAAGAAGCTTCTGGGCATCGGCCAGTTCCCTTTCAAGCTTCGGGATGCGGCTGTACTGGATCTCCGAGGCCCGGTCAAAGGACCCTTCCCGGATCGCGGTTTCCATTGCCTGCCTTGCCTCTTCGATCTGCTGCTTGAGCGTCCTGACCGACCCGATGGCCTTTTTCTCCCCGTCCCACTGGACCTTGAGCCGCGCAAGCTCTGATTTTTTTTCTTCGAGCTCGTTTTCAACCTCCTGACGTCGTCCGAGAGATTCCGGATCTTCCTCTTTGGCAAGAGCCATCTTTTCCATTTCGAGCTGGCGAATGCGGCGGTCGACATCATCGAGGGATCTCGGCATGCTGTCGATGGCAACCCGAAGCTGGGAAGCGGCCTCGTCGATCAGGTCGATCGCCTTGTCGGGAAGGAAACGACCGGAAATATACCGCTGGGAAAGAACCGCCGCCGCGACAATGGCGGAGTCCCTGATCCTGACCCCATGGTGGATCTCGTACTTCTCCTTGAGACCGCGGAGAATCGCAATCGTGTCCTCAATGGATGGCTCACCCACCAGAACCGGCTGGAAACGGCGCTCAAGCGCGGCGTCCTTTTCGATATGTTCCCGGAACTCGTCAAGGGTTGTGGCGCCGATTGCCCGAAGTTCTCCCCTCGCCAATGCCGGCTTCAGAAGATTCGATGCATCCATCGCCCCACCCTCGGTCGCTCCGGCGCGCACGATGGTGTGGAGCTCGTCGATGAACAGGATAATCCGGCCATCCGATCCGCTCACCTCCTTCAGAACCGCCTTCAGCCGTTCCTCAAAGTCTCCACGGTACTTGGCACCGGCCAGAAGCGCCCCCAGGTCGAGGGCAAAGATGGTCCGGTCCTTCAATCCTTCAGGAACATCTCCGGAAACGATCCTCTGGGCCAGTCCCTCCACGATGGCTGTCTTTCCCACGCCGGGATCTCCGATGAGGACAGGATTGTTCTTTGTTCTCCGGGAAAGGACCTGGACAACCCGTCGGATCTCGGCGTCCCGGCCGATCACCGGATCAAGCTTGTTCTGCTTGGCCATGGCCGTCAGATCCCGACCGAACTTCGACAGGGCCTGATACTTGTCCTCCGGGTTCTGGTCGGTCACGCGCTGGTTTCCCCGAACCTCAGTAAGCGCCTTCATGATTTTTTCACGATCGAGGCCTGCGCCCTTCAGAAGCCTGGCTTCGGCGCCGGAGCCGGAGGTCATCGCCAAGAGTATATGCTCGACACTCACATAATCATCCCTGAACGTTTTGGCCTCCTCCTGGGCCCGGTCGAGAAGGTCTCCCGTCGAGCGGGACAGGGACGGCCCGGATCCGGCACCCGACCCGGTGACGGTGGGCAAAAGCTTGATCGCTTCCTCCGTTTTCGCTTTAAGGGATGCCTGGTCCGTGGCCATTTTCTCGAGAAGCGGAATGACCAGACCCCCTTCCTGGACCAGAAGCTCCCGGAGAAGATGAACCGGTTCAACAAGGGTATTGCCACGTCTCCTTGCCTCATCAACCGCCGCATGCAAGGCTTCCTGGGACTTGATCGTCAGCTTTTCAAGATTCATGGAGTGATCCTTTCTCTTTGAAATGGGAAGTTATTATTCGGAAGGAGAAACAAAATCTCCCTATATCAATTTTCTCATGGAGTTATCATATTCCTTGGAAACGGAAGTTTCCAGAGAGAGCAGGTATCCTGCTGTGGATTGGGGGAGACGAAATCGTTTCGGGAGGAAGGGGTGGAAGACCACCCCTGAAAAAGCGTAACGGAAGGAGGCTAGTTTCCGGGCGGAACTTTGCCCCTGGGTCTCGGCTGGCTGTCCACATAGGCGGCAATATCGAGCGACTCCTGGTCGGTAAGCTGTCTGTCCTCTCCGGGAGGCATGTTTCGTCTCAAAAACTCCGCCAGGAGGGGAACGGAAGAGAATCCGGACTTCATGGTGTATGAAGAGGGCCCCCACAAGGGCGGTGACCGGTGAAGCCCTCCCTGGCCGGAGCGTCCATGACAGGACGCACAGCTTTTTGCATAAAGCCCAAATCCCTTGAGCGTATCGGGAGACCTCAGATGGCCCGGCCCCCGGAAGAAACCGGTCTCCCTGTCGGGAGAGGCAATGGTGACATATCCCCTCCCCTTGAGCTCATGTCCGATGGGAGCGCCCCTGGAAAGCCAGAAAATATAGGCATCAAGAGCCTGGACTGTTTCCTTGTCGGGTGGTGCGGCGTTCAGGGCGTTCCGGAAACACATCCGGATCCTGTCCTCAAGCCAGACGGTCTTTCGGGTTTTGGGATCGACCATCGGATACATGGGGTAGGCACCCCACATCGGAGCCGCATAGGGCTTTCGTCCCTGGTCGAGATGGCAGCTGGCACAGGTCAGGGCATTCCCTCTGTACCCGGGAACCGCCTCCCTGGTGTTCGTAAAGATCTCCTCCCCCTGTTTCACAAGAGCCCCGAGAGGACCGGGCGGATAGTCTCCCTTCCCGGGAGGCTCAAAGGTTTTGGAGGACGCGGCGGCCTCTGAGGGATTCGCAGAAAAGGCATATCCCAGAACCGACAGGGCCATGACGATGGCAAGAAAGAATCCGGTCTGTTTTCTCACTGTGCAAGCTCTCCTTGATCAGGGTGGAAAGAACGCCGGAGAAACACTATTTCACCGCCGGCTTTTCCGGTCTCGGCTGGCTGTCCACATAGGCGGCAACATCCCACGCGTCCTGATCGGACAGAGAGTCTCCCTTCGACAGGGGCATGTTCATCTTGATGAAGCCAGCCAGTTTGCCGACGTTATAAAAACCTGCACCCTTGTTGAAAGATTTCCCGCCCCAAACCGGAGGAAAAGCGGTCTCCCCCCTGGACATCCTGCCCTGGCCATGAAGACCGTGACAGAGGGCGCATCTGGCCTCATAGACCTTCTTCCCGGAAAATGGATCGGGCGACCGGGAAGGAGGGGTCAGGTGAAGCATGCCCGCCCCCGGAAGCTTCACGCCGACAGGGGCGCCCCTGGACATCCAGTAGCTGTAGGCGACCAGAGCCTTGACCGTTGGGCTGTCAACCGCCGGAGCGGTTCCATTCATCGAAAATCGGAAACATCCCTGCATCCGCTCGGCAAGAGAGTTGACCTTGTGATTTTTCAGACGATACCTGGGATATATCCCGTAGGCTCCCCAGAGAGGTGCTGCATAGGCTTTCCTCCCACGGTTCAGATGGCAGCTTTCGCAGGTCAGGTCGTTTCCGACATAATGGCCGGCATATTTTTTTGTATTGGTGAAAATCTCCTCCCCTTTCCTGACCAGATCCCCCAACGAACCGCCTGGAATGGACTGCTCCGAAGGGGGCGAGAAAATCGCTTCCCCTGCCGATGCGACCCCGGCGCCTGGCGAATCGCAGAAAACAAGGGCAGAAAGACAGGCCCACCATAAAACCCCTTTAACTGTTTTTCCGAGCATGTTCTCTCCTTCCGTTAGACCATCCGCTCTCCCTCGAAATGCTATCGGGAACCCGTATAGGGAGGGTCAAGGCTCGAAAAATACTCTGCGACAGACTTCCTCTCCTGGGGAGAAAGTCTCCTCGCGATCCCCCTCATCAATCCCTGGGGATCATCCTTGCGCTCAAGAAAAGCATAGGCGATGAGCTGACGCATCAAATATGTCCTGTTCTGGCCCGCAATATAAGGAAAAAGAGGCGGGACCCCATAGCCGTTTGGTCCATGGCATACGACACAGGCCGGGATATTTTTCTTCCACAACCCCTGATGGGCGATCTGTTTTCCGAGACGCACCCTCTTTGGCGACAGCGTTTCAGTGTCACGGAGCTTCGGGGAACGGACCTTCGAATAATAGGTCGCCACCGCCAGGATATCGCGGGGAGAGAGATTCTGGACAACCCCGGCCATGACAGGGCCATACCGGGCTCCTTTCTGGACTTCGGTAATCTCGCGCTCTATATACTGAATCGTCTGGCCGGAAATCCTCGGGGCTCCGATGGAGGGCATTCCTCCCCCCTTCAGGCGATGACATTCCATGCAGGCGGTATTTCCCGGCATTCCATTGCCGGCTTTGGCAATCTGCCTTCCCCGGGAAAAAAGATCTTCGGCATGGGCCGAAACGGCCGGGGAAAAATCGCCAAGAAAAAACAGAAAGACAGAAAACCACACAAGCTTTTTCCTCATGGACCGCTCCTGGGTTGAAAAAATGTCGGGATGAACTTTGGCATTAAACGAAATCGGGAAGATTGTCCGGGCGTTGCCCTGAAAAAATTCCGGAACCCGTTTGATGACCTGGTGAATATTGATCATCTTTCCCTGACAGGGAGAAAGTCAACATTGCTCCCCCAAAAAATACATAAATACTTTTAAAATAATTATTTTTTTAATGTATATAATTCATGAACAATTAGTGGTAAAATGCACAAACTAGAAAGAGCATCAAAAATTTTATTTCATAATAAAAATAAATAGACAAGGCAAAATCAACAAAAAACATATCTTTCAGAAATATTAGAAAATTTCCCAGCCGCGTTTCAGGGAGAGCCGTGGATGAAGTCCACAGGAAAAGGGTCGCCATCTCCATCGAAACACCCCCTTTCCTTCTGGGAACATCCGGATCCATCGTTCAGGATCTCCGGCAAGCCTCCAGAAACGAGCGATATTGACCGACCGATGGCGCCCCACACGCCCGGTCAAACGAACGGGCAGGACCCTCTATGGACGATCCCATTCTCTCCCGCGACGAGCTGAAAGCCCTTCTGGAGAAAAAACACGCCCGCCAGCCGGAAGACAGCGACGGTTCCGTCTTCCAGAGCGCCCTCTCCTTTCTCGAGTGGGTCGAGTTCAACAACTCCTCGAAGGATCTGATCCTGATCCACGGGGAAAAGTTCCAGATCCTCTACGCCAACAAGGTCTACCTTGAAAAAGTCCAGAAAACCCTGGACGAGATCAAGGGAAAGCCCTACTGGACCGTCTACCCCAAGCTTGATGGCCCTCTCGCCGCCTCTCTGGAAGGCTATATCACCGGACTCGAGCAGGAAGAGCGGATTTCCGGGGTGGACGGAATTATTTACAGGGTCCGTATCTTCCCGAGAAAAATCCGGGGGGCGTTCCAGCTCTCGATCCTGATCCTTGAAAACATCTCGAAGCAGATCAGCTTCGAAAACAAGCTCATCTTGTCGACCAGAATTCTCGAATACAGCCGGGAAGCCATTATCGTGACCGACTCCTCGAACAGGATCCAGTCGGTCAATCCCGCATTTTCAAAAATCACAGGATACGCCCCGTCCGATGTTGTGGGAGAAGACCCAAAGATCCTCAGGTCAAATATCCATTCCACCGAATTCTACAAGGAGATGTGGCTGACGCTCCTGTCGAAGGGCCACTGGGATGGGGAAATCGTCAACAAAAAGAAAAACGGTGAACTTTTTACCTCCTGGCTTTCCATCACGACGCTCATGACCGGAGGGATCATCGATCACTTTGTCGGGATCCTCGACGACATCAGCGAAAAAAAGATCCGGGAGGAGCAGCTGACACGTCTGGCCTATCAGGATCCGCTCACCGGACTGGCCAATCGCTATCTGCTTCTCGAGCGCGTCCCGCAGATCCTGGCTTTCTGCAAAAGAAGATCCATGAAAGCCGCCATTCTGGCCATTGACCTCGATCGTTTCAAGCCGGTCAACGACAACTATGGCCATATTGTCGGAGACCGGCTGCTGCAGGTTCTGGCCAAGCGTCTGGCGCTCGGGATCCGGGGAGAGGATATCGTTGCAAGAATGGGGGGAGACGAGTTCATCCTGGTCGTCAACGCCATAACAAATGCCGAGGATGCGGCAAAGGTGGCGGAGAAAATCCAGTCGCTGATGTCACAGGTTGTCGAGATCGATGGCCATGAAATCGTCCAGAGTGCCAGCATCGGCATTGCCATCTACCCTGACGACGGCGAAGACCCCGAGACGCTCATGAGAAATGCCGACAAGGCCCTGTATTTTTCAAAGCGGAAAGGCCGCAATAACTATCACTTCTTTTAGACGAAAAGAAGGATCTTCTTTCGGGCAGGCCTACGAAAACCGTCTGAGGAAATCTTCGAACTCCGAGGGAGGAAGAGGCCGGGAGAAGAAAAATCCCTGGCCAAAATCACAGCCGATCGATGTCAGGAGATCTTTTTGCCCGGGAGTCTCCACCCCTTCGGCAATCACTTCGAGCCCCAGCTTGTGTCCCATCACCACAATGGCTTCCGCCATGGCAAGGTTCTCTTTGTGGGACTCCAGTCCTTTGACGAAGGACTGGTCTATTTTCAGGTAATTGATCGGAAACTTCATCAGATAGGACAAGGAAGAGTATCCCGTTCCGAAATCATCGATGGAAATCTGGATCTTGTTCCGGGAAAAAGCCTTGAGCTTTGCCATGACACCCTCATCGACATCCAGAAGAAGGCTTTCGGTAATCTCGATCGAAAAGGCCTCTCCGGGCAAAAGGAGGCTCTCGAGATACGAGAACCACTCCTCCATGAACAGGCTCTTGCTCTGAAACTGGACGGTCGACATGTTGACGCTGACCTGAAAGCCCTCCGGAGCAATCCTTAACCAGTTTTTCATCCATCTGGCCGCTTCCCTGAAGACAAAGTCCCCGATCTCGACAATTAAGCCCGTCTCCTCGGTAATGGCAATGAATTCTCCCGGACAAACCAGTCCCAGTTTGGGATGGTTCCACCTTAAAAGGGATTCGGCCTTGACGATTTTCCCGGTTTCAAGATCCATGATCGGCTGGAAGTAAAGGGCAAATTCCGAATGGGCAAGGGCGCCCCTGAGCTCATTTAAAAGAACAAGCCTCCTGAGCGCTTTTTCCTGGAGGGCGGAGGTAAAATAGGCAAAGCGGTTTCGACCGCTGTTTTTGGCGACATACATCGACTGGTCGGCATTCCGGAGAAGCCTGTCCGCATCCTGACCGTCCGCCGGATAGACGGTGATACCGATCGAAGCCGACACAAACACACTTTCCTGGTCTGCCCCAAGCACAAAGGGAGATGACAGGCGCTCCAGGATATTCTGGGCGACCTCCTCGATGTGGTCGGCGGCATGAACATGAGAAAGGATCACCGTGAACTCATCTCCTCCGAACCGTGAGACTGTATCCGCTTCACGGATACAGGAGGAAATCCGGGAGGCGGCCTCGACCAGAAGCTTGTCCCCTGTCTGGTGACCCAGAGTGTCGTTGACCTCCTTGAAGCGGTCGAGGTCGATGAACAGAAGGGCGAGGGAAAAACCTCCCCTGTGGGCTTTCTTGATCTCCTCTTTCAGCCGGTCAAAAAACATGAACCGGTTGGGCAGGCCCGTCAGCATGTCGAAATTCGCCTGGCGCCAGATCATTTCCTGGGATTTTTTCTTCTCGGTAACATCTTCTATGTTGATAACAAAGTAATCGACCTCTCCCGACGGTTTTCTCACCGCCCTGACAGCGGTATGGCCATAGATAAGCTCGCCATCCTTTCTGACAAGGCGCTTGTCCTTCCGGTAAAAATCGATTTCGCCCCTTATGACCCTGTCGTAGTCTTCCCGGGGCGAGTGGCGATCTTCAGGATCCTTGATCTCCTCCCACTTCTTCGCAGAAAGCTCGTCCTTGGTATATCCGGTCATGCGAAGAAAGCTTTCGTTGATCTCGAGAAAATGGCCATCCGGAGAAAGAGCCACCATTCCAATGAGCGCACTGTCGAAATAGGCGCGGAAACGCTCTTCGCTTTTCGATGCCTTGGAAATGGCCTCTCTTTTCATCTTTTCACGGTCAAAGTTGTCGAGAGAAAAGGAGATATCACGGGTCATCTCATCAAGCAGACGGACGATTTCCGGATCAAAGGCATCTTCGTCAGGATGATAGACACCCATGATGGCATAAGGAACCCCGCCACGGGTCACGGGAAATGTTCCGCTCGAACCCCATCCGTAGGAAGCGGCACGGGAATGCCATGGTTTTGTCAGGGGATCTTTCATGAAGCGCTGGACAAGAACGATCCTGCTCTCGCGGAAACATGTTCCGGATGGTCCCTGGCCTTCGATCACGTCAGGGTCGGAGGACAGGACAATCCCTTCGAGGTACTCCTTTCCCCGACCGCTAATGGCACGCATCTCCAGAAGACGGGTTTCCGGATTGATTTCCGCGATATAGGCAAGGCTCATCCCGCCAAAGCGAACGGCGACATCGCAAATCATCGGAAAGAGTTTCTGCTGGTCCTCCATCCGGATAATCGCCTGATTGATCTCGGAAAGGGCGCGATTGATCCGGATCTGCCTTTTGAGGGACTCTTCGGTCTTGACTCGCTCGGAAACATCCCTGGCAACGGCGATCACGACCGGGCTCCCATCCTTGACATAGAGGCCAAGCTGAATATCAACGGGAAAAGTCGTCCGGTCCCGACGGCGATGGGTTCCGGAAAGAAGAAGAGTCTTTCCCGGGCGAAGGCTTTGCCAGTAATTTCTGGCGCTCCCGACTTCCCAGTCGATGTCCAGATCGAAGATCGTAAGAGAAAGGAGTTCCGCGCGGGAATACCCGAGACTTTCACAGGAGCGCCGGTTCACATCGAGAATCTTCCCCTCGAGGTCATGGAGGAAAAATGCATCGGGGGCCTCTTCGAAAAAACCTCTCAGAACCGATTCATCATCAATCATTGATGAGCTCACCTTCTTCTGAAGAAAATCTCATCCGGGCATTTCCTGCCCATTGCCGGGCTCAGTCGGGAAAAATGAAAGGGCTCCCCGGATGATTCCGGATCCCTTGAAACGACTCACATATTGCGCTGGACATGCCACTCCAGACGGGATTTCAGGTCCAGGATGATCCCCACTCCGGCCTTGTTCACCCCAAGCTCCCTCTGGAGGTAAAGGATGAATTCCAGCCGTTCGACCATGTTTCGGGAAAGGAGCGGCTCCGGTTGGTCGAAAACCGGAGCGATCAGGCCTTCCCGGACAAGCATCCTCAATCTGCTGCGGGAAATGTTGAAACGGGACTCGATCCACTCATAGCTCACCCACTGGTCGGACGGATCAATCGATCTGTTTTGCTGTGAACCCTCGAACTCCACCATGAAACCCCTTTCCGTCGGGGATACCCCCGGAAAACCTTTTCACTCAATTGTTCCGGCTGTCGGCGCTCTGGCGAACCTTGATGGGAGGAGAGGCCGCAGACAGCTCCCTCATCAGCTGGTCAATCCTGGAATCCCCCCCGGGCACGGGAAGAACAGCCATGACCCGGACATAGAGATGGCCGCCTGTCCCGTGAAAGGAGGATTTCGCACCCTTGTCCTTGAGGCGGAAAACCTGGCCCGGCTGGGTTCCTGGCGGAATTCGGATCCTTGAGGCACCATCCGGAGTCTCAACCTCAAGCGTTGTTCCAAAATAAAGCTCTCCGGGGGTCACCTTGACCTCGGAATAAAGATCAACGCCCTTGCGTTCGAATCGGCTGTCGGGAAGAACATTGTCGATCATGACCTGCGCATAGATCGAAGATTTTCCATCCGCAGAAGGAACGGTCACCTCAAAACCCATTCCGGCCTCGGCTCCCGGCGGGATATCAAGGTTCACCGTCTGGGAGGCGCCTCCCGGACTGGAAAGCTGAACGGATTTTCGGGCCCCCCGGATCGCTTCCATGAAGCTCAGGGTGAGATGGATCGTTGTCATCGACCGTTGTCCGCCCATTCCGCCAAAAAGGTCCCAGAAGGAGGCTTCCCCAAAGGGATCCCCGCCGGCCGGACGCTTTTGCCTGCGACCTCCCCCCGACGAGCCGGGAGGAGGAGCGTTGAGCTCCTGGTCGTAGAGCGCCCGCTTGTCGGTGTCTGACAGCGTTTCGTACGCCTGGTTGATCTCCTTGAACTTCTGTTCGGCGGTGCTGTTTCCGGGGTTCAGATCAGGATGATACTTGCGGGCAAGCTTGCGGTAGGCTTTCCTGATTTCTTCGACAGATGAGGTCTTCGTGACACCAAGCAGCTGATAATAATCCATCTCGATCAGTCCTTATCCTTTCCGGTTGATCCGGGCAATTCATCGACGACATAATTCGCTCCGGCCACAGGAGCCCTCAGAATGTCCTCAAGGATCATGCTTGCGACCAGAAGGCCGTTCCCAAGGGCAAATCTTGCCCCATCGAGGGGAACAGGTCTTTCGGAGGCAATCATTTCGCGAATTTCATGAAGCCCTTTTCTGACCAGTGGCAGCGTCCGGACGATTCCGGCACTGTCCCAGAGTATCTGGCGGAGACGGGCCCAGCCTTCCTCGATATCCACGCAGGGCATAAAAAACGGAACATTTCCAAGGGTGTCCGCTTCCTCCGTTCCTTCCCCATGGTACCCAACGTCAATGGCATCAACAACCCGCCGCCCCATGACCAGCGCTTCCAGGAGGGAATTTGAGGCCAGGCGGTTGGCGCCATGAACCCGGGTGCTGGCCACCTCTCCGATCGCAAACAACCCCGGAAGAGTCGTCCGTCCATTCATGTCGGTCCTGATCCCGCCCATCTGGAAATGGGCGGCAGGACGAATCGGCGCAGGTGTCGTCTGAAGATCGAGACCAAGCTCAAGGCAATGTCTGAAAACCTGGGGGAATCGCTGGGCCACCCGGCCCTCGGGAAAATGGGTCAGGGAAAGAAAAATTCCTTCATCCGGAAACTTCCGGGACTCAAGCCACAGTGCCCGGGAAACAACATCCCGGGGGGCAAGTTCCCCGTCGGGATGGTAGTCGTACAGGAATCTTCGCCCTTTTCCGTTGATAACCCTTGCACCCTCTCCCCGCATGGCCTCGGTGAGAAGAAAGGGAGCCTGGCCGGGAATATCCAGAACGGTCGGATGAAACTGGTAATAAGCCATCCGTTCGATCTCGCAGCCTGCCCTGGCGGCAACAGCGACACCGTCTCCCCTCTGAAGCCTCGGGTTTGTGGAGCGGAGAAACAGGGAGCTCCCTCCTCCTGTCGAAAGGATTGTCGCTCCGGCTTCGATCTCGAGGAGCTCATCTCCCGTTTCTCCCAGAAAGACAGCTCCCGTAACCACCCCTTTCCGGTCCTTCCTGATACTGTGGAGCTGGAGATTTGACAAAAAGCGGAAGGAAGGACTCTCCGAAACCTTTTTGGCGAGCGCCGACAGGATTAAGAAACCGGTCCTGTCGCCTCCTGCATGGACAATGCGCGGAACCGAATGGGCCGCTTCCCTCGTGGTCAGGAAGCTTCCGTCGGAAGCCTGGTCAAAGGGCACATCGAGGGAAAGGAGCCCTTCCCAAACTTTTTCCCCGTCACCGACAAGTGTCCGGACGGACGCTTCGTCGCAGAGACCGGCACCTGCCCGAAGCGTGTCCTGGACGTGTCGCTCGCGATCCTCCGGGGTAAATCCCCAGGGCAGGGCCAACCCCCCCTGCGCATAGTAAGAGCTTCCACTCGACAGCGGTCCGCGGGAAACAAGGAGAACCGATCCATGAGGCAACAGGGACAGAACCGCCTGATATCCGGCAATTCCTCCACCGACAACCAGAAAATCCACCGATTCTTTTTTCATCCTGTGCGAGCATTGGAAACCTCGCCGTTCACGGCGGGGAGGAATGCGCTCTCCTTTCTGTCGGTCGTCGCCCATGAATACCCGTACCCGTCGGCTCTCTGAAGAAGCCGGCAGAGCTT
>JAKCCY010000198.1 GCA_021838765.1 Nitrospirota bacterium | reverse complement strand
CTTCCCGTAAGGTGCTGACATACGGGGCTTTAAGGAAATGCCGGGGATGGTTTTCATTGTGTTGAGGCTCATAGTCTGCCGTGATGCCGACAATTGGCAGATTTGGCCCCATCTTTAGGGGTCTTTTCTGCTGAAAGAAGAAGACTGGTGGGACGATGGGCCCGAAGAACGGTACCCGCCTCCTGTGGTGCGACGTCCACCGCTTCCGCTTCTGGAAGAGCGATCAGAACCTCCGCCCGATCCATAAGATGGCCTTCCTGATCCTGATCTCGAACCGGAAGAAGAGCCTGTTCTTGGGCGATAGGATGTTGGATGGGGAACGGAGAGGGGGTGTCTGGGAATGGGTTCACCCGTCATGCGTTCGATCGATCTCATCGTGTCGGTGTCGGCAGGATGGTAGAAGGAAATGGCCTTTCCTGTGCGTCCTGCCCGGCCGGTCCGTCCGATTCTGTGTACATAATCTTCGGCGGTTTGCGGGAGGTCATAGTTGATGACGTGGGTAATGCCCTCGATGTCGAGACCACGGGCTGCCACATCCGTTGCAACCAGAATCTTGAGGTCACCTTTTCTGAACTTGGCGAGAACCCGATTCCGGACATGCTGCGACTTGTCCCCATGGAGGGCGTCGGTCGAGTAGCCTTCCCCACTCAGGGAGATGGAGAGCTCTTCCGCTCCGCGCTTGGTTCTGGTGAAGACAATGGTCTGTCCTGTGTGATTCTTGACCGAGTCCAGGATTGTTTTCAGGATGCCCAGTTTTTGGGATCCGTGGGAGACTGTGACAATCTCCTGTTCGATCTGGGGGGATGACGGTTCGCTTGAGTTCAAGCGGATGATCGCAGCGTCTCTCTGGAAGGATCTTGCGAGTTCCTGGATCCTTGGTGGAAGCGTTGCCGAGAATAGAAGAGACTGCCGATCCTGTGGAAGGCCGGCGACAATGGCCTGGATGTCAGGGAAAAAGCCCATGTCGAGCATACGGTCGGCTTCGTCAATGATCACCATGGAAATATGGGCAAGATTGATGTTTCCCCGACGAAGGTGGTCGAGGAGGCGACCAGGTGTCACGACTGCGATGTCCCAGGGTTTTCTGAGAGACATTTCCTGACGTCGGAGATCTGTTCCACCGACGAGGAGGATCTGACGGGAGCGGGTATATTTGGAATAGGACATGGCAGCGGAGAAAGTCTGGTTCGCAAGCTCTCTTGTTGGGGAAAGGATGAGAACCCGGAAGCCTTGCTTTGCTGTTCGGGTCTGGTAAATCCGGTGAAGGGCAGGAAGGAGGAACCCGCCGGTTTTTCCTGTTCCGGTTCGGGCGATGCCGAGTATGTCCCGTCCTTCGATGATCAGGGGAATGGTGGCTGCCTGAATCGGGGTGGGAACAAAATGCTCGATATCATTCAATGCTTTCAATATTTCTGGAGCCAGACCAAGATCGGCGAAAGTGACTTGATCGACAGGCTCGTCTGCCTCAATGTTTTTGACAGGGGATAATGTGGGTTCAACGGATTGATTTTGGAACATGATACGAATACCTCCTAAGATTTTGGGCGCAGAAAACTCCTGACCCGGTTGGGGGAAACCCCCTCCTGGCGAGTCGTTCAAGTCCAGAATGCTCTCCGTCGGACGGTGTACAGAGAGGGATTGACTCCATCCCTCTCAGGCAACCCCCACGTTTGATGATTTAGGGAGTAGAATCTTCGGCCGAAAGGCTGAAAACAATTTGGGAGGGTCACGCAAAAAGACTTGAATAATCGACAAACCATAAGTAAAAATGCTGGACACATGGGCCCAACAGGTACATCCTAGCACCAGAGAGGGCTCTTTGGCAAGGTTTATGCTTGGCCCTGTAGGGAGCACATAATCTGGCCGGTGAACAACGGCTCAACCGCCTATTCTTGCGGGAGGTGGCGGACGAAGAGCTCTCTCAACACTCACATGGTCAGGAAAAAACAACGGGAGGAAAGAAGCGGCTTCATTGCGCCCACAAGACCGGTCAGAATATTAGCGGAGTTCTCGAGAAAGAGGCGCATCATCATGGTTGAAGGTTTTCGCAAACGCTTCCGCATACCATTTTGTTTTCGGATATCAGGAGCTCTACGACATCTTTCAAAAGGTGATTTTGGCCGGGACTGGCGATTGGAGACATCCCGTTCGTGGTGCCAGGCATGTATGTGCTGGTGGGCGGAGGATCACAGACATGAGGTGCGGGCACATCATGATGACAGGCTACCGGATCCGGTCTAGGGTTGCGATACATCAAAAAAGATCCGCAATTGCGGATCTTTTTTGATGAAATGACTACAGCATGAGTTACAGTGATTTTTTGCAGAAATACCAGTCGGTGCATTCGTAACCTTCACTCATGCGTTTTTCCACAGCGTCGGTATCTTCTGGTGGTGGCACGAGGACCTTATCTCCCGGCTGCCAGCTGGCCGGGGTAGCAACCTTGTTCTTGTCCGAAGTTTGCAGCGCGGTAACCAGGCGGACAAACTCAGGAATCGAACGGCCATTGGTCATTGGGTAGTAGACCATGGCACGCAGGATGCCCTTGTCGTCGATGATAAAGGTAGAAGCGCACCGCCGAAGTGTCTGACGCTCCCGGATGAATCATGCCATAGGCGTTGGCCACTTTCATCGACAGGTCATCGATGACCGGGAACGGGATTTCAACACCGAATTTCTCCTTGATGTTCCGCACCCATGCAACGTGAGAGTAGTAGCTGTCGATCGACAAGCCGAGCAGCTCGCAGTTGAGCGCCTGGAACTCTGGGTAGTGCTGGGCAAAGGCAATGAATTCAGTGGTGCACACTGGGGTGAAATCTGACGGGTGAGAAAACAGTACTAGCCACTTGCCCTTGTAATCGGATAGTTTTTTCACGCCATGCGTGGTACGTGCTTCAAACGCCGGGGCAAGTGCATTCAGTTGCGGCATGCTCAACCCATTGTTAATAATTTCAGTCATCTTGATCTCCTTATGTAATTGGTAAAATATTTGTGGATTCAAGTCCTAACCGCAACACCTTGGGGTTGTGTGAAGAAAGTGTTTTTCCAAAAAGGGACTCTAGTCCTCCGGGATCAGGCGCGCTTCGGAAATTTGTCGGTGTATGGGACGGAAAAATCGCTCTCCAAGGTGCTGCGTGTTTCGATAAATTCGTCTGACAGATTCTCAGAAAGGAAAGCATCCAAGCCTGGTGCCGTGATAGGCCAACCCCTCGCTCCATTAAAAAATGATATCGGATCGATCGGTAAGCTATTTTTGGTCGCAGTACTTTTTCAGATGCCAATAACTGGGTCTTTTTGATCGAGTCGCGCGGCAAACCTCGGCATTCATGCCGGGGAAGGATAGCGCGGACGGCAAATCCGTCCTGTCATTTTGACTTTCAGTGAGGGGTTTGCTGCTGTTCGATGTATTGGCGAATCATTTCGATGGGAGCGCCGCCACAGCTTCCGGCAAAAAGCTTAAGGACCGGAGTACCCGGCCCCAAAGCTTCTTGCGAATTTCCGAATATTTTTTCCTCCGGATCAGACGGCTCGAAACGCCTTTCAGGCTGTTCACCAAGGCAGAGACCGCCACCTTTGGGGGATAGTTCACCAAGAGATGCACGTGGTCGTCGGAGCCTGAGAATTCCACCAGCTCCGCCTCGAAATCGGCACAGACGCTGGCGAAGATCGTACGCAGATCGTCAAGAGTGGTTTTACTGAACACCTCGCGACGATATTTTGTGACAAAGACCAAGTGAACATGCATCTTGAAAACGCA
>JAKCCY010000044.1 GCA_021838765.1 Nitrospirota bacterium | reverse complement strand
AGAAACAACTAGGGCCGGAACGGTCCGAAGTCAAAGCCTCCGGAGAGGAGCATAAGACGCAAAGGCCCAAACGCCTTCGCGCATCCTCGGCGAAAGAGGAACATCCGCTCGTGAGATCGGAAACCCCTCCTACAGCGCAAAGCGCTTAGGAGCGGGAGAGTTCATTGGCACTGTCATTATAAGGGTCCAGCTGATTTTTGTTGGTTCCGTGGAAGGTGGGTCCGCTCAAGGCAGATCGTTTCCCATGATGACTGTTTTGTGTCAAACTGCAGTAGGATCAATCGTTGACGGGAGGTATTGTGGATCTATTGGAAGGGGCTGTTGAGAAATCTGGAGATGAGTCCTTCAGGGATTCTTTGGTGACTTTTTTAAAAGAAACTCCTTCTGTTCCGGTCAGGGAGGAGATTCTTCTTGAAAAATTGAAAAAGGGGCGAAAGTCTCTCAAATACATCCGGGCTGCTATCGATGCCCTGCTCGCCGAAGGGATGGTGTTGCTTGTCCCCGGTGCCGGGTATGCCTTGAAAGATCGACTTCCGCTGGTGACCAAGCCCTTTCAGTCTCATCCTGACGGGTATGGATTTGTTTTGGTGGGGGATGGTCAGCCGGATCTTTTTATCCCGGCATCCATGACAAAAGGTGCAATGCATCAGGACATTGTCCAGGCGGTGAGAACAGGCATTGACCGTCGTGGCCGTCAGGAAGGGGTTATCCTTTCTGTTGTTGAACGGGCCAGAACGTCTGTTGTTGGCACTGTGCACAAGGTTGGTGAGAATACTGTTGTCCGCCCCAGGGATGCAAAGCTCAAGGCCGATTTTATCCTGGAATCATCGGATCCGTCCGTTAAGTATTCTGAAGGGGACCTGGTCATTCTGGAGATTACTTCTTACCCTGATTCGGTGCATTCTCCGAAGGGGCGCATACTGGCGCAGCTGGGTCAGGCGGGAGATCCCAAAATTGATACCGAGATTGTCATGGCGTCCTTTGGCCTGACAGATCTTTTCCCTTCTGATGTCCAGGAGGAAGCCGAGCGGGTTGCAAGAGAAACGCCCATCGCTCCCGGACCGAACCGCGAAGATTTCAGGGCGTGGGATATTGTCACGATTGATGGGGACAATGCCCGGGATTTTGACGATGCCCTTTCTCTTGCAAGACTTAAGGACGGGAGTTTTGAGGTCGGCATCCATATCGCTGATGTGGCGACTTATGTGTCGGAAGGAACATTACTGGACAAGGAGGCTTTCCGGAGGGGGACAAGTGTCTATTTCCCTGACCGGGTCGTTCCCATGTTTCCGGAGGTCCTTTCAAATGGCGTCCTTTCTCTGAATCCGGACGAGGACAGACTTGCGAGGAGTGTCATCCTGAAGCTGGATCCCCATACGGCAGAGATTCTTGATTCGAGAGTGACGCTTTCTGTGATCAGAAGCCGTATGAGAATGACCTATTCAAAAGTTCATGATGTTCTCAGGGGAGCAAATGAGGACTCCCGTTATACTCCCTGGACAGCGCTTTTGTCAGAGCTCTGGTCTGTTGCCCAGATACTCAGAAAAAAACGATTTCAGGCCGGGAGCCTTGATTTTGACCTTCCCGAACCTGAGATCATTCTTGATCTCAGGGGGCATCCGATCGATATTGTGCGTTCGCCACGATATCTTTCCCACCAACTGATTGAAGAATTCATGCTGTTGGCCAATCAGGTTGTTGCCAGAGAACTGGTCTCGCGGTGGGGGGGCGGGATCTTTCGTGTGCATGAAGCCCCATCCATTGAGAGAATTGCGGATCTTAACCTGTTTTTGGGTGCTCTTGGTCTGTCCATGCCACTCAAGGAAGGAGAGGTTCCCACTTCGAAAACACTGTCGAGTGTTCTTGAGACAACCAGAGGCACTATTCAGGAAAAGATGGTTCACTTCTCCGTCCTGAGATCCTTGAAACAGGCTCGATACGACACGAAGCCATTAGGACATTTTGGCCTGGCCATGAGCGATTATACTCATTTCACGTCGCCAATCCGGCGTTACCCTGATCTTGTCGTGCACCGCCTCCTTGGTGCGGACCGCTCGAGGCCATTGAGAGATTCGGTCAAGACGGATATTTCAAAAGCCGCTTCCCATTCCTCTGAAAGAGAACGAGCTGCTGTTGATGCAGAAAGGATGTCGATTGACTTCAAACGCATCCGGTTCCTTGGAGATCATGTCGGGGAGGTTTTTTCCGGGGTCATTTCCGGTGTTGCCGGATTTGGTTTCTTCGTCGAGCTCGACAGTACTCCGGTTGAGGGGATGGTTCCCGTCTCTTCGCTGTCCGATGACTACTATGTGTTCCAGGAAAAGCATCATAGTCTCAGGGGAGAGAGAACCAGGAAGGTCTACCGCATCGGAGACCCTGTTTCGGTGAGGATCATGCGTGTTGACCTTGAGAGGCTTAAGTGTGAGCTGGCTCTTGAAGGGATGGAGGAGTCTTCTGGCAGGCGGAGAAAAAAACTGGAGCCTGTCCCTCTTTCGGGTGCGGCAACGCAAAAGCCAAAGCCAGAAAGCCCCGGAGGAGGGAAAAGTCGCCGGGGAAGAAAAGGTCGTCGCCGAAAAAAAGTGTAAGGCTTACTGTTTTGAATTTTCGCCGCTGGCCAGAAGACTTTCCTGACTGGCGGTCTGAAAATCTTCGGAAGCCAGTTCATATTGCTTTTGAGCCTGGACAGGGTTTCCGAGAAGGGAGTACTCCTTGCCGGCCCTGATATGATCATCTGCAGCGCTGGAATATTTGTTTGCAGCTTCAAGATGATTTAGAATTCCCGCTTCCCTGTGAGCTGCTTTTTCTATTGATGTTGCGTTTTGCGCGAATTTCTGTGCGGCTCCCAGATGGTCACCAACAACAGAATTCGTCATGGCGCATGATGTCAGTGAAGCAGCAAGAGCCATGAGTGCTAAGGCATGAACAAGGCTGTTTTTATTTTTTCTGATTTGCATATCTTTATCCTGTCTGGGTAGACTTTCAAGATTGGAGGCAATCTCGTTATCGATAATGAAGGTTGAAGCCTTGATCCGTTTGATCAGAGCAGAAACTTGACGCCGATTATGACATATGTCAATGAGTGAGACAAGAATCAACAAGTCTGCCAGAGGGTTATGAAACATTTGAATGTTTTGATGAAGGGGCTTCCAGAAGCAACGAGATGGCTGCTCCTTGCCATTTTTGTGCTTGTTTCAGGCTGTGAAGTGTTTGTTCCCCCTCCGGTATACCCGACGATGGATGCCGAATCATACAAGCTTTCGATGATGAGCGGAGAGTCCTTCCAGGGCCTTTCCGTAACGGCTAAGATTTGTTCTGCCCGTTATATGGATATTCGGGTCGATTGGCCATCCTCCTCTAATGGAAGTCGCGAAATCCGGATTGATAAAGTCTGGCCAGCGGGTGTTGTCCACAATGAGTTGTCAAAGGATCTCCTCCTGCATGCAACCCTTGAGGTGCGTTCCGAAGAGGGGAGGCGCAGGGTTGAGCTGAGAGGAATTGTCCGTTTTTCCAACCTTTCGGTTTGTCAGATGCAGTCTGCTGTATTGGTTGCCAGCTCCGATGACTCTGTTGTTGAGCCTCCGATATATTTCCTGATGGTTAATTCTCCGGTGCACAAGGACCCATGGGCACCAAGAGTGATTATCTATAATGGTTACAAAGAAAGACTCAATGAGTTTTTCACGGTTGTCGGCCCTATTCCTTTTCAGTCTTCCGTCAATGCTCCAGTCAATCCGGTTGTGCTGGAAAATGGTGTGCCTGTTGCAGGAGCAGATCTTCGTGGTGCAACGTCAACCGGCCTTGATGGTCGTTTGCAGATGCAGTTATGGCTGAAGTCCAGACACACTCATATCAGTATTTCCGGAAATGGGGATGAGGGAATATTTTTTTCCACTAACCCCCATATGAAGGGAGTGGGTATTTTGTTGCCAGAAACACACCCTGTAGCGATCTATCCTCTCGGAAGTTATCATTTTGTTCTGGGGGGAGGTTTGTTGGTTGAAGGTCCGTTGGGGATTGATGGTGTGATCCGCTTTGACCGCGAAGCAGGTTTGTTTGAGCTCCGGGGCCATGTCAATCAGGCTGGCTCGGTCATCGGGGATTTTCGCACTAATGGCCACTTCCAGAAGGGTGCTCATTCCCGTTTTGGTCTGGATGGCGAGATTGATCTTTCATTTGATTTCAACCATCAAATCATAAAGCTTGCAATGTTTCCGGGACGCGACGGAAAAACTTACTGGATTGGTGGATTGAACGAAAACCTTCTGGGAATGGCCATTCCGGAAGTCTCGAAAGACTAGCTGCGAGAAAGATGGACCTTAAGTGAATGAGGGAAAAGATGGATGATCTGAATCATTTTGGAGAAGAGCCACCGCCACCACCGGACATGAGCAAGACAAGATCGAGGGTTGTTTCGATTCTTTTCAGGATGTTTACTCTCCTGGAGTTTGGTTTCCTAGGGTTTATTCTTTTTGATTTATTTAGAAAGTATATCATTACCGGAAACTTGGACTGGTGGAAAAAGTAGGCTTTCGGACCGATTATGCGTATCCGCCAAAATAAGGGGCAGGAGCATTCCGCGTCGATGCTCCCGCTGCTTTTTGACTTCTTTATTTGAGCCTTGAGAGCGCATTGTTCAAGCCGGTTTTCAAATCGTCCAGGATCTGGTCTGCTGTGTTCTTGACCTTTTCCCAATTCTCCCCCGTCGCTTCATCAAGTTCCTTGATTTTCTGCAAGACTTCTTCCTGCTTTGCTTTCACGGCATCAAGCTCTTTTGCGTACTTGATCCTCATGTCTGCTCCCTTGTTTTCAATCTTTGCGTTCAAAAGATTGATCTGGGCACCCCATTCCTTCATTTGGGCATTCAGCTTTTGTTTGTAGGCTTCTTTTGAGTCCATCTTTCACCTCCTGATAGTGGTCCGGATCGAGTGATTGTTGTTCTCTGGGTCTGGAAGATACCCAAAGGCCATGGAATCGAAAAATTGCCATTTTTGCCACTGGGGTGTTATTTTTTAAGGAAGATTTTGATGAGTTTTATCTGAACTTCAGTGTTGGGGACTTGTTTTTGGTTGCGGGGGCAGGATTTGAACCTACGACCTTCGGGTTATGAGCCCGACGAGCTACCGAGCTGCTCCACCCCGCAGAAGTAATATAGGCATATTTTAGGCTAAAGTCAATGACCCGCTTATGTTTTTGAGTTCGCCGGGGTCAGGTGGATAAAACAGAAAGGTGTGAATTGAGTGACGATGGTTCAGAGCGTTCCTTTGACTTGATTGTTATTGGAGGTGGCCCTGCAGGGTATATGGGGGCACTCAGGGCAAGTGAACTGGGGATGCGAGTAGCCCTTCTGGAGTCAGGGAAGGTTGGCGGGGTTTGTCTGCATCAGGGATGTATCCCGACTAAATCATTGCTTGAGGTTTCCTCCCTGATCCAGAAAACCTCAGCATCCGCTGCAAATGGTCTTCAGTATGATCCCCCCAGGATCGATTTTGCGAAGATTATGGCTTCCGGTCAGGTTGTTGTGAATCGTTTGCATCAGGGGATCAAACACCTGCTGAAATCCGGAGGCGTTGTGACATTCGAGTCTTCCGGCAGACTGGCAGGTGTGGACAAGGTCATCCTTTCTGGCAGATCCGGGGAACAGATTTTGCACGCGGATAATATTCTCCTGGCAACGGGATCTCGCCCCAAAGATTTTCCCGGGCTTCCGTTTGATCATGAAAGGGTCATTGACAGTTCTGATGCCCTTTCATTCAATCCTTCAGGAAAAAAGATAGGAATCCTGGGCGGTGGCGTTGTAGGAGTTGAATTTTCTCAAATTTTTACATCTCTTGGCGGAAATGTAACGATTTTCGAGAGAGAACGCTCCATTTTGCCCGGAGAGGACCCTGAACTGGTGTCTATCTTGTCTCGGGAACTGGATCGTCAGGGTGTTCTTCTAAGATGCGGTGTTTCTGTCGGATCAATCTCCCGGAACGATCAGGGAGTATCTCTGTCGATCGTGCCGGCAGGGGCTTCAACTGAGACGTTTCCGGAAGAAATTGCTGTTGAATATCTTCTTGTGGCTATTGGACGAACTCCCAATACGGCCGGTCTGGGTCTTGATTCTGCAGGAGTGATACTTTCCCGTGACAAGGCTGTCATTGTTGATGATTCAGGGTGGAGTGGTGTCGGGGGCATTTACGCCGCGGGTGACTTGGCCGGAGGGGCTATGCTTGCCCATGCGGCAAGCCACGAAGCGATCGTCTGTGTTGAAAAGATTGCTGGTCTTGATCCCGATCCGATTGATCCGATTAATGTCCCCCGGGTTGTTTATACCCATCCGGAAATGGTATCGGTTGGCCTGACGCTTGAACAGGCACAAAAAAAAGGTCTTCCCGCAATACAAAAAAAATTTCTGCTGATGGCAAATGGGAGATCGTTGATCCACGGCGACAGACGGGGAATCGTCAAGGTGGTTCTCGATGAAACATCTGGAGCTTTGTTGGGTTTTGGCGGAGTGGGACCAGGCTTGTCAGAAATTCTACCCGTTGCGACGCTAGCAATTGGACTTCCGGACGGTGCCAGGCGTCTGTCTCATTCCATATTTCCCCACCCGACGGTAGCTGAAGCGATATGGGATGCGCTGAGAACTCGCTAGTACTTGCCTCTAATGCGTTTTTGGCCGTTCCAGACTGCTTTTGTGTTAGTATGGGTGAAATGTTATCTTGACGCTTTTCCAGCGCAAAGATCTGCTCCTGAAAGCAGTTCCCTGATTTTTTCTTGTGCGGATCATTTCTATCGAAAGGGTATTGGCATGGAGATTGTTCAGATTTTGTCAGATGGCGGGGCCTGATCGATTGGGTTTTTATATTTACTCCCGATCCATCAGGGATACTGCTCCGCATAAGAAAATCCTGGACCTTATCGTTGTCGATCCAAGAATTGCATGCTTTATTGTTGACACGGAGGGAAGGATCGTTTTGTTTAACGATACCCTTTCCTTTCACCTTCAGGTTGGATTCAAGTTTCTGGCCAGAAAGCCCTACGAAGATGTTCTTGAAATCCTGAACTCCCAGAAAGGTGGTCCCCAGGGAGACCCCCATCATTTTGAAGAAAAATTCTCTGTCAGCGAGTACCGTAATTTTGGCAAAAAGGGTGTTCTTCTTATGAAGAGCTATCCCCTGGGCCATCTCCCTTCGCCTGTGGCGATCTACTTTATTTCAAAGGAGGAGTTTCTTCCTTCGGAAAAAGAAGTGGCATCAACATTTCTTCCCTATCTCGCGCGCCTGGCGGACAAGCTGCAGCGCCCTGTCGGCAATATTCTGATGGGAAGCCACGATACCCAGAGTATTGATGCTCTTGCCCAGGATCTTTTAACGACTCTTCCGGCAGCATACCAATCCATCAGGATTTTTATGGCGGATGCGACTTCCATGAGTGATTCCAGCCACTTTATCCGCATGGTATACGAAGGTCCTCCGGAGAGCATGAGACAAAGTACGGAGGGGGTCCTTTATGGTGATACCGTTTACTTCCGGACGCTCTCGGGGGCGAACGTCCGTCCGGCTCTGGTAGCCCATTCGGATCAGTTGTGGAAACATGAGGTTCTTTTGCCATGCAACTGGTATCTCCATGTCTTTGCCTGGGTGGGTATTCCCCTTCTTTCTTTTGATGTCTGGAAGGAGCCCCTTCGCATCCGATGGCAGGAAATGATTTCTGCCTGTGGATTTGAGATGGGTGAATTCAGGAGCAAGGCTGGCTTGCTCCCTTACTACAGGGTGGATGGGACGGGACTTTTTGATCGAGAAAGCCTTGTTCTTGCCATGGAGCACATGATTGCCCAGTCTCCTGTGCGACCTTTTTCGATGATCCTTTTTCGATTGAAATTTGAGGAGATTCAAGGGGAGTTTGTCGATTTCCTCAAGAAGGCCCGAAGGATCTCTGACTTGATCGGGAAGATTGATGAAGGGATTGTCATGGTTTACCCTGATGTGGATGAGAGCGTATCAACGAATGTAGAGATCCGCTACAAAGGGATTCTTGAACGCTTGAGTCTGACTGATTATCGCTTTCAGTGTGATATATCAAAACATTCCTTTCCGTCGTCGAACTGGACGGGAGAAGAACTTCTTGCTCAGCTTGTCAAGAATGATGTTCTCCATGTCAAGCCGTTATCCAATGCAGACAAGGAAATTCCACAATTTGAAGACTGGTTCAAACGGTTTCTCCTCCTGAAGGACTTTGACTGATGCTCCGTTCTTTTCCACTGTTTTCTTATGTTATCGGCAAGAGGTTTTACGGATCTCTCGTTCTGGCCATATCCCTGTTTTTTTCGACGATTTCCATCGCTTGGGCCGTGCCTCCCCATATCGTTGTTTTTATCCTTGAAAACAAGGGCTTTTCCCAGATAATCGGCAATCCTGAAGCTCCCTTTCTGAATGCACTCGCAAAAAAGAACATGATCATGACGAACTATCATGCCATGACCCATCCCAGCCTCCCGAACTATGTCGCGCTGATATCCGGTTCAAGCGTAGCAAGGCACTCCGATGATCCATCGCAGAGATTTTCTGTTTCAACGGTGGTTGACAGGCTTGAGTCGAATGGGTTTACCGTCAGCGGGTATTTTGAGGGAATGCCTTATGACGGTTTTCGGGGAGATCGCTATCCTTCCCGTCACCCGATTTATGTCCAGAAACATAATCCTTTTATGCTGGTGTCTTCCCTCAGGCAGGACCCAAAAAGAGAACGTTTTGACCGCCGACTTGAAGACCTTGATTCTGATCTCAAGAGTGGACGTCTTCCCGATCTTTCTTATGTTGTTCCCGGTCTTTGTCACGACATGCATGGAGGGAAGGCCTGCAAAAGCAACAGAACTTCTTCCTTGATCGGTGCAGGAGATACCTTTATGGCAAAATGGGTGCCAAAAGTTATGGCTTCTGACGCTTTTAAAAAGGGCGGTGTTATTTTGATTGTCTGGGACGAAGGCGGAGGATTTTTCAGGCATCCTTTTCTGCGCCAGTCTTTTCCGGGCAAGGGCGGCCGGGTTCCTCTCATTTGTGTGACAAGCCAGCACAAGGGGCATATGGAGTTTTCAGAGTATAGCGATCATCGCATTCTGTTGAATGCGATTCTCTCAAGGTTTGGGTTGCCAGCAATTGCCAATGGCGAGCCTTCTTCACTTTTTCCCGGAGTTTTTTTAGAGGATGAAAACCCTAGGAGCGGGACATTCTTTTACCCAGGAGCAATAAGTACAGCCCAAGCACGGCAGTGACCGTACCGGATATTGTAATGACCTGAAGCCCTGTATCTCCAATGAATGAGTGGGCATGGATATCGTCTCTTACAAGGCCGAGGTAGACGGGACCAATCGCTGGAGGTATGGATGCGATGAAGACAATGATCCCGATATGCATGATGCGGTTTTTTATCAAGTGAAGTCCTTTCCCTTGGATCTTTGTCTGCCGATATTTCTGGCGGTTCTTTTTATTGGACCACCAGACGGTTTTTCAGGGGATCGGAACGGATCGCGCTCCGTCACCCGGAATGTCCGGTTGGCGGTTGCCTGCATCTCGCATGGGCATCCAGGTGTTTGCTGATCGATCAGACGCCTGGTGCCGGGAGGTTTGGGGGTGGTCGTCGGCGCTCCTCATTTTTGGTGCAGAAAATGGGCTTTTTGCCATTCCCGGGATTCTTGCAATATGGAAAGAATCCGGAGCGTTTCCACCAGAACGGCGCCTGATTCTCCGGCGATCGACCGAAAGAGGAACGACCATTGATATCGCGACAGGGTCATGGATGCCGGACTGTGGATCCACCTCACGAGCTGATAATACGCTCTTCTTTTTGCGGAATAAACTTCTGCTCCAAGTTCTAGCTGAACAATGAAGACTTTTTCCGCGGAAGTCATGTGGTTTTTGGAAGGTGGCCGTCAACAAAAGGAGTTGATCAACCTGAGAATCGCCGGGGGCGATCACGGATTCGACCTGCATCCGTTTATCGGGATGGAGCGTCTGAATATTGCCAGGATCGCGATGATGGGCCCGGAAATGATATCATTGATTCGAGGGGTGGGGGGTAAATGTTCTTTTTCCTTGATCAAACGGAGGAGCGGTTGTGGAAAAAATGTCGGTAGTGTTGGCCTCGGATGAGTTTGAAAAGCTGCAGGCGGGTTGCATGATGGCATCTGTGGCCTCGGTTTCGGGTGTAGAAGTCAATGTCTTTGTCACAATGGCGGCAATGACCTGTTTCAGGAAAAAAACGGTTGCCGACCGAAGTTTTCCAAAAATGGGAGAAGTGGGGCAAGCGGCTATAAGGAAAAAGGCTCCCCTGTTTTCTGATCTGTTGCTCCAGGGCAAAGAGATGGGGTCTCTGAAGGTATTTGCCTGTGCTTTGGCGCTTGACCTGATTGATGCCAAACTGGATGAAATGGTGCCTCTTTTTGATGAAGTGGTCGGTGTTGCGACATTTCTGGGAAAAGCTGAAGGTGGGCAGGTACTCTTTGTCTGATCTTCAAAATATGAGACGGGGTGATAATAATGGGTGGTGAATCCTTAAATCCAGATGAAGTAATCGATGCAAGAGGGCTTTATTGCCCTGGTCCGCTTATGGAGTTGATCCGGGTTATTTCGGTCAAGCCTGTCGGTTCAGTCCTGAAAATACTATCTTCCGACGAGGGTTCAGCCAAGGATATTCCTGCCTGGATTGCGAAGGTTGGACAACAGTATATTGGTACGGAAAAAATGGACGGCTACTGGGAGCTTTTGGTCAAGAAAGTCAAGTGACTTTTGTTCCGGTTTGATGTTTCCGATGGGGGTATTACCAATGCCCCCGTTTTTTGAGCCGTTACAAGTGTATTGCAGGACTATTTTTCCGAAAATTGCCGGATATAGTTCACGAGCTGTTTATGGGTGATTCCGATGTCCTGCACTGTGAATGTGGGGAAGTTTCGTTCATTGGTTCCTATCGCGAGCTCCATTGTGTACGGTTTTTCGAGGAAAGTCTGTTTCGCTGAAAAAAGAACAAGGATTTTCGCTATTCCTGTTAGAATCTCCTCTCCCTGATACCCCAAAAGAACACCAATTTCTCCGCCCGGAACACCGATGAGGGTTCCTACGGGATAGATTCCGACCATGTTTGCGAGAGTTCGACCGATATCACGGTCAACTCCCATATTGCTCTGAAGAAGAAATGTCATGGCCTTGTGTGGCGACATGCCTTTTCTGTAAACCCGATCTGCGGTCAGGGCTTCGTATACATCGAGAACCATGATTCCCTGGGAAACGGGATGAATTTGTGGAAGGTCCAGAGCATAAGGATAGCCCTTTCCTCCGTGACGCTCATGATGCTCTTCCGCGACTTTTGCTGCCAGATTCCTGAGATCGGGTTCCGGGGATTTTTTCAGAAAGCGGGACCCAAAAAGCGGGTGTTTTCGCATCTCTTCCCACTCTTCCGGGGTAAGCCGGGATGGTTTTTTAAGGATTTCTGGGGAGATAAATATTTTTCCCAGATCGTGGAGAGATGCGGCCATTCCCCATGACATCCACTCTTCTTCAGGATATTTTTTTCTGATGGCATATCCGACTGCAAGCATCATCGTATTGGCAGAATGAATGAATGTCTCGTCGTCATTGCCTGAAATGTCGGCAAGAAACGAGGTGGAACTCTTGTTTTGAAGGATCAGTCTGATCGTCTCCCTGACCATTTCCCGGATTTTTTTGGTGTCCATGGTTCTGCCCATCCGGGCTTCGTTGAAGGATCCTTCAAGAATCGAGGCGGTATTTTTCTGGATTCTTTCAATTTCGGAGAGCTCCTTGGTGGAAGGTTCCGGAACTTCCATCAGGCTCTCCGAGTCCAGACTTGTTCGTTTCGTATCGTTTTGCCGGGGGGATTCCTTCAGAACTTCTTGTGCCGGATGCTGGTTCGATTCGCTTTCGGGGAGAGTCTTGATTTCTATGGAGACCTTTCTGATGCCGTTCTTTTCAAGCCTCAGGATGTCGTCTTTCGAGCGAATGACAAAATGATGAGAGACAAGAGTGGTTTCAAACCAGTTCTTATCAACGCCTACGACAGTCATTCCGATTTTAAGATCCGTTAACGGGATTGTTTTTTTCATTCACGGCTTTCTTGCGGTAAGAGCCACATGAGTGTGCTCTATGTCAAATCGAGTTTGTGAATCCGGTCTCCAATACGGTTGAGAGCCTCTTGCATCACGGAGGTTATTCCGCCAAGAAGGAGAAAGGTGGCTGCCTGCCATATCAATGCCTTGCGATGAGGATGGCGGGGGTTTTCAATGAGTTCCCGACAGTAGTTGCTGTATGCTTCTTCGGTTGGGGGCACTGCAACCGGTTCAAGACCTTCCTTGACCGGAGGAAGCGTGTCCAGTTGATGATCTGGATCAGTATTGACCCGATATATTTTTGTTGGTCGATGCGTAAACAGGCCAACGCTCCCTTCCTGTCCACCGACAAATGTGATGCTGGCATTGGGATGTGCGGCGGTGACCATCGATTCCATTGGTGCCAGAATGGTCTCATGGAAGTATCCGACTGCCATGTGAGAGAGGTTCATGGGATTCAGAGCTTTTTCAACGGTGTTGAAAATGGATCGCAGCCCCAGTTCCCTTCTGATCGGGGCAAGTTTTGCAAGCTCTGGAGTGATGTCCTCCTGAGACAAGCAAATAATTTTATTTCTGTTCAGGTCAGTGAGGGCCGTTTCAGGTCTTGAGATCGGAAGTCCGAGTTTTTTCCAGAGAGGGACCAGTCCCACGCCAAACTTGGCAGGGAGATCCTGATAGCCGTGCAGAACGATGGGGAGCCCCGCTTTTGCTGCGAGCACAGCGGCCGGAATCCAGAGCCCTGGAGCTCTGGCGTGTCCATCGTAGGGGCATCCGAGGTCGAGACCATCGATTGTCGTTGATGTCGAAGGAACTTTAAGAAAAGATTTCAGAGAAAGAAGAAAACCTTCCATTTCAGGGGCTGTTTCACCCTTGGTCCTGAGAGCCAGAAGCAGTCCGCCAGTCTGTGCCGGGGTTGCTTCTCCAGATAGAATCAGTTGGCATGCTTCAAATGCTTCGCTCCGGGAAAGTCCTTTTGATCCTTTTGGGCCGGTTCCAACGGATTTAATGAGTTCCTTGATTCTCTTAGCGATCACGAGGGCTCCTCACTTTTTTTGGCTTCAATCCATAGCGTGTTCCACTCTTCCGGCGAAAGAGCGGACAAGCTTTTCCCTGTCCGGGAAGCACTTAGTTCCATTTGATGAAACCGATTTCTGAAACGGTTGTTCGCTTCGAGCAACGCCTCTTCTGCCCGTATTCCAAGATGTCTGCCAAAGGAAGAAAGAGCCAGAAGCAAGTCTCCAAATTCATGCTTCAATCGCCCGATCGATTCATTGCGGGCTTCCGAGAGCTCCCCGAGTTCTTCGAGAACCTTTTCCCAGGCGCCTTCGGAAGATGACCAGTCAAAGCCAACGCGTCCTGCTTTCTTCCCGAGCTTTTGCGCAGCATCAAGGGCAGGCATGGATCTGGGAATGCCGTCAAGCATCGATTTCCTGTTTCGATGCTCATCCTCCGTTTTTTTGATTGCTTCCCATGTTTCCCATATTTCACCGATCTTCTTGTCAGGGTCGGGGTTCTCGAAAACATGCGGATGTCTCCGAATCATCTTTTCAGCGGACTTATTCAGGAGGTCCGAAACAAGAAGACCGTTTTTTTCCCAAATAATTTGTCGCATAAAAAACAACACGGTGAAAAGGTCCGCGATTTCTCCCGAAGCTTCGTCGAGATTTTCTGCGGAAATAGCATCCGAAAGCTCATAGACTTCTTCTCGAAGGTCTTCAAGGAGGGTTGTGAGCGTTTGTGACCGGTCATAGGCACAGCCATCATCTCCGCGCAACCTGTTAATCACTCCTATCAGTCTGGAGACCGCTTTTGAGTCCTCCCCATCGAGTTTGTCCAATCCTTTTGCCCCCTATCAATGACTCTCCACTAAACCTGAGAACGATTGTCGTGGGGAGATGCGAATGATCTTCCCTGCCACTCAGCGAACGCTATAGTGGTGTTTTCCAGTCTCGCGAGCGGATGTTCCTCTTTGATCTGTTCCTCTTTCTCCGAGGATTGGAGAAGCTGTTTCTGACTTCGAATCTTGTTCCCCTCTCCCCGGAGACTTTGATCCTCGACCGCTCTGTCATTGTTGTGTCTGTTTCCCGCCCGCCGGATCATCTTCTGCGTGATTTTCACTTCCGCAGCAAGACGGATTTTCAGGAACAAGCTTGCGTTTTGATCGGCATTGTCCCATCTGTCCGCAGTTCTGCAGGCAAACTTGGTACGGGAGGTTGTGGAATAAGCGTGAAAGCGTTTGCCGGTCTGCATGGGAAGAGAATACCTCAAGGAGATGGCCGAAACAAAGATGGGTGGTCTTTTGATCCACGCCTGGCTTGTGTCCTAAGAAGGGGATCTCTCCGCCGAGAAGGTAATGCTGGAAGGACGATCGGGGAGAATGGCGGTATCGCTGAAATAAACTGGCAGTGAGATTTTTGAAAAGATTGCCCGGACAAGGATCTGCAACGGGTGGGGATGTGTGATGTCTTTTCCATTAAACAGGAGAGCCTCCCTGACAAGGAGCCTCTCCTGTCAAGTTCATTCAGAAGGTTCCGATTCCGCCAATCAGTGGAGCCTGGAACTTTTCAAAGATTACAAAGAGGATCACAGGGAAAGCCAGGATGAAAGTAAAGAGAACCATTGGGGCTGCTCCAAGTGAGGGCTGATTGTTGTTCATGATTCGGCTCCTTTGTTAAAAGCCCCAAAAGGGCATTGATGATGAGTGTGGCACCATTCCTGAAGGATGGTTACAGGGAATACAGGAGCAAGTGGTATGCCCGGATTCTTTTGAGGGATGGTTTTATTTAATTATTTTTTGAATATGAGTTTTTTTTGAGGGAGAAAAGCCGGAGGAAAGAGGATGTTTCTTTTGTGAATCATGAGTCATGAAACACTGTTTCACTTGTTTCTTGAATGAAACATTCCCTGTTTCATGTTTAAACGTTTCATGTGGCGCCAGAGTGTAATTCTGCTGATTCCAAGAATTGAGGCCGCACCTTCGATTTTTCCCTTTGAAGAACGGAGTGCTTTTTCGATCCTGCGACGTTCAAACATTTCAGGATCGGGCAAATCCTCGTCAAAGGAATTCTTTTCGGCGGGAACAGTTGTTTCCCGGGAATAGAACCTGTCGGAGGCTTTTCGGACAGACTCCGGCAAATCCGAAGACTCGATGGGCTTGTGAGGATCTGAAACCGCAAGAACTGATTCGACCAGGTGCTTTAATTCCCTTATGTTCCCAGGAAAGTGATAGGCAGAAAGAACTTGCATGGCTTCAGGAGAGAATGAAGACGATGAAATCCTGTTTTGTTTTTGAAAAATATCCCTGAAGTGTTCGATCAGGATGGGCAGGTCTTCCGTGCGCTTTCGGAGAGGAGGAATCTGAAGCGAAAGTCCGTTGAGCCGATAGAACAGGTCCGCCCTCATCCTCCCTTCCCTCAGCAGCTTCTCCGGATCTTCATTGGTGGCTGCAATGATCCTGGTGGAAATGGACTGCGACTGGCTTGAACCCATGGGTTCGAAGATGCCATCTTCGAGAAAGCGCAGCAGGCGCGTCTGGACAGCGGGAGGGATGTTCTCTATCTCGTCGATGAAGAGTGTTCCTCCGTGAGCACGGGAGAGTCTTCCCGACTGGGAAGATACGGCTCCGGTGAATGCGCCTCTCTGGTGGCCGAAAAGGGCATCTTCAACCAGGGTTTCAGGAATGACGGAAAGGTCAAGGGCGACAAACGGCCCGCGGGCTCTCCGGCTTCTTTCATGAATAAGACGGGCAAGGCATTCCTTTCCGGTTCCAGTCTCTCCGATAAGAAGGACAGGAATCTCCGTTTTGGCAATCCTTGTCAGTTTTTCCAGAAACGGTTCAGCCCATTCACGGGAGGCGACAAAGGTATGCTGATGATGCTTTGCGGGTGTTTCCTGAAAAAATGGCTGGAAAGACTTCAGGAGGTATGGATAGCCGATTAATTCGGTGGTGATCTTTTCTGTATTGATATTGATTTGGCCAAAAGAGGACTCGAGGCAGGGATATGGAATTTCCTGGTCTGATAAGTGGTTTGAAAAAAAACCGGATATTTTCTGGCAACTTCCTGAACAGATCCTGCCCTGAAGTGATTCAGGACAAAGAGATCCGATACTCTCGGCCGGGAGTTCCAATGATTCCAATGCAGACTCAGAAGCCCATGCAATCCTGAAGGAGTGATCAATGAGCACCATCGGAGAATTGGTGGCTCTTGAGATCGGTTCCATGATGGCGCTCAGGTTGATTTTGGATTGGGGTGTCATTCCTCCCACTCCTGTTCTTTTTCCGGATTGGCCAGGTCATCTTGAATGGGGTGGCGGAGAGAGAGGGATTTGAACCCCCGCTGGAGTTCCCCCCAGAGTTGATTTCGAGTCAACCGCCTTCAGCCTCTCGGCCATCTCTCCACATTTTTCCTGATAATATCATAGATGATCCTGTGGTCCCAAACGTTTTTTCTCAAAAAAATTCCGCAGGAGCTCCTTGACCGGTTCATCGAGAATTCCTTCCCGGACAATAATCTTATGGGCCCATCTTGGATCATTCTGTAAGTCATACAAGGATCCCATTACTCCGGAGCGTGGTTCTCTCGCAGAAAAGATGACTTCCCTGATCCTGGCCTCCATGATTGCACCAAAACACATGGGGCAGGGTTCGAGCGTGACATAAAGGGAGGCTCCCTGCAGTCTGTAGTTTTTTGTTGCCCTTGCCGCTTCCCTGATGGCCAGAATTTCGGCGTGGCCTGTTGGATCGCTCCCGGCAATGCGGGCGTTGTGGGCTCTGGATAAGATCTTGTCATCTAAAACGAGAATGGCCCCAACCGGTACCTCGTCAAGGGAAAAGGCTTTTTCTGCTTCGGAAATAGCCAATTTCATGAAATGCTGATCCTTTTGAAAACGTGACATATATCACCTTTTTTATCTGGAAAAACCTGTCGTTTCTGATAGAATCAACCGATGAAAAAATCACTGTCCTGTCTTTTGCTGATTCTTCTTTTTTCCGGCGATCCGTTGCCGCTTTTTGCTGTTCCGATTGCGGTGCCCTCGGATTCTGCCGAGTTGCAGGAGAAACTTCCCAAAATGGCCTCCCTCATTATGAAGGGGAAGGCCAACCTTGCGCTACCTGAACTGAAAAAGCTCGATCTCCGTTATCCTGACCGTGCGACTGTCCACTTCCTTACAGGTATTGCATATGGGAAGCTTGGAATGAATGAAGATGCCGTCAGGGAGGAACGGCAGGCGCTTTCAGATGATCCTCAATATCTGCCGGCAAGAATCTCCTTGGGGATTGCCGAAGGGAATACTGGCCATTTCAAGCAGGAAATCCGCCAGGAGCGACTGGTTCTTTCCGTCGACCTCAAGAATGAGTCCGCCTGGGAAGCCACCGGATGGGCGTATGCTTCACTTGCAAAATGGAGTCTATCCAGAGAAGCGGAAGAACAGGCGATCCGCCTGAACCCTTATGATGACCAGGCTCACATGGTGCTGGGGATTTCCCTGGCGCATCTGGGGTTTTATGAAGAAGCGCTTACGGAAGAACTCAAGGCGAAAAAGCTGAACCCGAAAGATGGGGGAACGCTGAGGGCTATTGCCTGGATCAAAACACTTATTGCTCCTGAACATAAACAAAAACATGAAAATGATGTCCAGACGGTCAATCCGCTCCTCGCTCCAGACCAGGGGGATATTCCTCAGGGGGCTCCCGGGATCATTCCTTTGTCAGGAGGAACCAATTCGGGGAATACGGGCAATTTGAGGGCTCCTGCCAGGCCGTGATTTTCCTGATCATGGTCTCCTTGGCCAGGACTCCATGATCAGGAAAAGGAGCTGGAAGAAAGTTTTCTTTTGTGGTAGAGTTTTGGGCCGTTTGGAGGGGTGGCCGAGTGGTCGATGGCGGCGGTCTTGAAAACCGTAGAGCGAAAGCTCCGTGGGTTCGAATCCTACCCCCTCCGCCAAACTGCATTTCCAGTATCTCCATTTTGTGTCCATGGCGCTTAAATGCTATGCCTCTTCTCTCCTCACACAACCACTTCTCAGGTTTGATGGCCAAATAGGCGATTTACTCATCGCACAGGGGACCTCAATCTTGCCTGCCTCAGGGGCCTTCGTCGCTCTGTGGGGATCTCTGAATCTCCCCATGAATAAATTTATGGGGTTCTATCCGTGATTAAAGAAGGTCTGTCGGGCTCTCGCCTTTCGGCTATGCCTCCCGACTCTTCCCTCTCCACAGCCGGACTTCCGGGAGGAACGGCTCTGACTCCGGCTAGAAGCCGAAGGAGGCAGGACGGACTTTGCCACTCGCCGTTTGTTTGACTCGATGTACTGCCCGATGATTTCCATCGGAGCCCCGCCCACGGTGGAAACAAAATAGCTGTTGGTCCAGAGACTCGGCAGGCGGGTGCGGCACCAGCGGAACTCCTGGCGTAACAACCGTGAGGACCGTCCCTTGATCAGCTTGATCAGATGGTGAATACCGAACTGCGGATCCACCTCGACAAGGAGATGCACATGATTCGGCATGACCTCCATCTCCAGCACCGCGCTCCTGGTCTCAGAATACACCTGATGTATAATCTCCTTTAACCGATCGTCCGCCCCGTTCACCAGAACGTCTCTTCGGTATTTAGAACACCACACAACATGGTATTTACAGGAAAACACCACGTTGTTGTTCGATTTGTAGTTGACCTTATATTCTGGCATGAGCATCTTATCCAAGATCCACTTCAGATAATCAACCTCTGCTCACCCCATGGATGAATCAAGGGGCTTGCGCTGCGGATTCGGTCATGGATAGGGCGGTTTTTCCCTTTCTGGGAGGAATGTTTGGAGGAGGCGGTCCGGTGTGTTCGGAAAACGGAAAAGCCGGGGCAGGAGCTGTTCGAGGACAAAGCCTTCGGAGAGGATGGTAAGATACAGGGGGTTCAACCGACTTCGCACATCTTGGCCAAAATGGGCCTTTCGCTTGCGGGGCCGAAATCCACCCAATAGACTGGTGGCGGAAGGATGACAATTTCAGAAAGCAGCGAAATGAGGGGATTTATTTTTGTATTGAACTCCTGTCCCCGCATTCCCCTTCTTTGGCCGTAGGCCAAGAGGGGGTCAAGGGGACCATTTTTAGTCTATTCCAATTGAAGAATGAGTCTGAAAATAAGATCCTCCGATTAAGGGACCCGGATCAAAATCGTTCTTGGTTAAAAGCCTGGACCTGAGGTTTTTCTTTCTGCTTCTCAGGCCCGATTTTCAGGTCTTGCTGTCCAGGACTGAAAAAGAGACTCCCTGGCGATATTCATCTGTTCAGCTGCTTCATTATCGGTCTTTGACAGACTGATTTTTTCCAGTTGAGCCATGGTCAAACCCGGTTTGAGACAACTCTCCGCACAGGGGAGAGACTTGAACT
>JAKCCY010000043.1 GCA_021838765.1 Nitrospirota bacterium | reverse complement strand
GCCTGACTTTATGCCTCGGTTGCCTCCTCCATCCCGAAAATTTTCTTGTTTCGTCCCCGGATTTAGAAAAATTCTCCCTGTTTTTTAATCCCACTCTTATTTCGAGGGGGACTTTGACGTGGTCGTGATTGCGAGTGAGCGACACTTGCCAAGAGTTTTTTTTCAAGATAGAATGGTCAGGTTGAATAAACGATGAAGTTTTCTGATCGTTTGGGGCTGTGGCGCAGTTGGGAGCGCGCAAGACTGGCAGTCTTGAGGTCAGGGGTTCGATCCCCCTCAGCTCCACCAATATCATCAAGCACTGATGATTCTTCTAGGATACTTCGAAAAAATCCCCGGCACATATTTGGTTAACGCTCCAATCAAAATAAGTCTCGATTTCCCCAAAATTCTCTTAAAATCAGAGCACCCACACCAAATGCCACTGGTTGGTCGATAGCTTTTGTTAGCCGTTGCCTTGGAACCCTTGCTTCTTTCAGTTCATTATGAATGAGTTCAAGACCAAGGAAAAAACTGCCCGGAAAAGACCATTCTGCTGACTTGCTGTAGCGTGACTGCTCCCTGCCGATTTGAGTGCAAACATCCGCTTTCCTCTGTTGCGGATAACGCATCTTGAGCTTCGTCCACTGTCACTTCTTCTCCACCAATCTTTCTGGTCAGATTGGCATTTGGATCCGCAAAACATTCAAATTTTTCTGAATGGTCCCGGATGCGTTGGCTATGTCGAGTGATGTCCTGCTGCGATATTCAGAGCCCTCGTTGCATTATTTATTGTTTTGCGCTAAAACTACAATGTGTGCGAAATATTGATATTCAGTCTTGCATGATGGGGCGTGTTTGTCTATTTTTTTATTTTTTATATTGTTTTATGTTTTGTTCTGGCTGTGTCTTGAAATTGGCTTTCTCATAAGTTTTTGGTTTGGTGGATGTTTTTTATGTGCGGAAAATGGTCTCTGAAGGGATGGCCTTTTGAAATATCGAAGGCCACCCCGGCCTCCAAGACTCATTGACGGAGTTTCCTCTCTGAGATTTCAAGAGACGTCAATGATGGTGTTGCAATCCTTGGTTTTTCCTCTCGTGCAAATCTCATGACGTTGCTTGAGTGTTCAGGAAAATCAGTCCGGTTTGCTCGTTTGGCCTCTTACTGATACGGCTTTCTGGAAGCCACCACTGCCAGAACAGGGTTGTTCTGGCAGATGGAAAAGGCTGAGCGCCTCTGTGGGGTTTTGCGACTCGGTCATAATTCTGGAATTGGTCTCCAGAATTGCTGTTTTAACATCCGACTCGTTTCTATTGTTTCGCAATAGGGCGAAATAATGAATGAATCGAGAATCGGGATGCATGATTGTCCTCCAGAATGGAGAATAATCATCCCAAACTTTACAAAGGAGTAAAGCGGTATGTCGTCCTATCAGAAGTTGGTTCCCCCAAAAAATGGTCAGAAGATCGAAATGAAAGACGGGAAGCTTGTTGTTCCTGATAATCCGATCGTTCCCTTTATTGCAGGTGATGGAACCGGGCAGGATATCTGGAATGCCTCTGTTCGCGTTTTTGATGCCGCAGTAAAGAAGGCGTTTGGCGGGAAGAAAAAAGTTGAATGGTTCGAAGTGTATGCCGGTGAAAAAGCCAACGAGGTTTACGGACCGAATACCTGGCTTCCCGAGGATACATTGGAAGCCAACCGTGAGTTCAAGATGTCCATCAAGGGGCCTTTGACCACACCTGTAGGCGGTGGGATCCGCTCTATTAACGTAGCTCTTCGTCAGGAGCTTGACCTGTATGCATGTGTCCGTCCTGTTTCCTGGTTCGGTTCACCGAGCCCGGTCAAGCACCCTGAGCTTGTTGATATGGTGATTTTCCGTGAAAATACGGAAGACATTTATGCTGGAATCGAGTGGGCAACAGGAGATCCGGTTATTCAGGAGCTTTATAAGGTTTTTGAAAAAGCTGGTGTTATGAAAAAGATTCGTTTCCCCAAAACAGCCAGCATTGGTATTAAGCCTGTTTCTGAAGAGGGGACAAAACGTCTGGTTCGAGCTGCAATTCGTTTTGCGCTTGCTAATAACCGCAAAAGTGTAACCCTTGTGCACAAGGGTAATATCATGAAGTTTACGGAAGGTTATTTTCGTAAATGGGGTTATGAGGTTGCCAAGGAAGAGTTTGGGGACAAGACTGTCAGTTGGGATGATTGTGGCGGAAACGCTCCAGCCGGAAAGCTTCTGATCAAGGATGAGATTGCCGATGCTTTCCTGCAGAAAATCTTGTTGCGTGCGAACGAGTATGATGTTATCGCAACTCTGAACCTGAATGGAGACTACCTCTCCGATGCTCTTGCTGCCCAGGTAGGAGGTATCGGTATTGCTCCTGGTGCAAATATCAATTACGAAACAGGTGCTGCAGTATTCGAGGCAACTCATGGAACTGCCCCTAAATATGCAAATCAGGACAAGGTTAACCCGGGTGCAGTTATTTTGTCAGGGGAAATGATGTTCCGCTATATGGGATGGAATGAAGTCGCCGACCTGATTCTCAAGGGACTCCGGGGAGCGGTGCATAACAAGCGGGTGACCTATGATTTTGCCCGACAGCTCGAAGGGTCCACTGAACTTAAGTGCTCTGAATTTGGAGATGAGATCATCAAGAATATGTAATGATCCTTTGCATCGTCTTCTGTGATGAAAAGAGGAGGCCTTTTGGCTTCCTCTTTTTTAAGATCTGTCCTGGACGTTTCGGCTTTTGCACAGCGGATCGGTTCAACGATGTTGACATGGTGGCTCTATCGTTTTATGATCGAAAGTGCAAGGTGGACTGATTTGAGGTCTGTTGCAACCACCTAAAAAAAGTGCTAAAAGTCCAGGTATTTACGCTTGATTAAATGTAAACCCTGTGCTATCGCACCGGGTTTTTTTTTGGCTTGATTCTGACAGGAGATCCAATGGCGCGTGCCCCTTACCTATTTACCTCCGAGTCTGTGACGGAAGGTCATCCAGACAAATTATGCGATCAAGTTTCTGACGGGATACTCGATGCGATTCTTGCTCAGGATCCAATGGCGAGAGTTGCCTGTGAAACGCTTACAACGACGGGGATCGTGATTGTTGCCGGGGAAATTACGGCACGCCACAGTACCCAGTATGAAGATATCGTCCGGGAAACAGTGAAAGAGATAGGTTATACGGATGCCTCTTTCGGATTTGATTACAAGACTTGTTCTGTTTTGACCGCTGTTCACTCCCAAAGCCCGGATATTTCAATGGGGGTTGATACCGGAGGGGCTGGTGACCAGGGGTTGATGTTTGGAATGGCGGTCAATGAGTCCGAAGAGTTGATGCCGATGCCTATTCTTTTGGCACACAGGTTGACCCGTCAGTTATCCAATCTCCGGAAAACGGGGGTGCTTCCATATCTTCGTCCGGATGGCAAGGCTCAGGTTTCTCTTCGTTATGACGGCTTCAAGCCCGTTGGTGTTGAGACGATTGTGGTCTCGACTCAGCATGCCCCCGAAGTGACCCAGGAAGAGATTCGGCGGGATATTATTGAAAAGGTTATTCGTCCGGTTATTCCGGGGAATCTTCTGGATGAAAAGACTGTAACCTTTCATATCAACCCGACCGGACGATTTGTTACCGGCGGACCGATGGGTGATGCGGGATTGACCGGACGAAAGATTATCGTTGATACCTATGGCGGTTGGGGACGTCATGGTGGTGGGGCTTTTTCGGGAAAGGATCCGACAAAGGTTGACCGCTCTGCATGCTATATGGCCCGGTATATCGCCAAAAATATTGTGGGTGCGGGGTTGGCTTCTCGCTGCGAAGTTCAGCTGGCGTATGCGATCGGAGTTGCGGACCCGGTTTCGATCCATGTGGAAACACAGGGAACCTCCACGATTCCTGATGACAGAATCGCTGAGATTGTTGCGGAGATCTTTCCTTTGACCCCGAAGGGAATCATCGATCATCTGAAACTGCGCAGGCCTATTTACAAGAAAACGGCTGCCTACGGTCATTTTGGACGGCTTGATGAAGACTTTACTTGGGAAAAGCTTGATCAGATCGACAATCTTCGGCGTGAGGCGGCAAGGAAGGGTTAGCAAACCCGGGTCAAGCTGTATTGTGTGTTTTTCTTGTTGATGTTTTTGAACCTTACTTTTTGGGAAAGGATCTTTTCTTATGAACTTTGATATTAAAGACAAGTCATTGGCTGAGCAGGGAGCACATCGAATCAGCTGGGCTGCCAGGGATATGCCGGTTCTTAGAAAAATTGCCGAAGACTTTGCCCGGGAAAAACCGTTAAAAGGTATCCGCATGTCTGCGTGCCTGCATGTCACTACAGAAACGGCGAATCTGATGAAAGCACTGAAGGCAGGTGGTGCAGATGTCTATCTTTGCGCATCCAACCCCCTGTCAACACAGGACGATGTTGCTGCGAGTCTTGTTGTCAATGACGGCATTCCTGTTTTTGCGATCAAGGGTGAGGATAACGACACCTATTATCGCCATATCAGGGCGGTCCTTGATATCAAACCCCATGTAACGATGGATGATGGGGCGGATCTGGTCTCTACTCTTCATTCGAATTATCCGGAATGGGTCAAGGAAATGATCGGCGGAACGGAAGAAACGACGACCGGTGTCATCAGGTTGAAGAGCATGGCCCAAAAGGGCGTTCTTGGCTTTCCTGTTGTAGCAGTGAACGATTCACAGACGAAGCACCTGTTTGATAACAGGTATGGAACGGGACAGTCCACTCTTGATGGTATCATGCGGGCCACAAACCGCCTCTTTGCAGGTTCAACTGTTGTTGTCGCCGGTTATGGCTGGTGCGGGAGGGGTATTGCAAGGAGAGCGCAGGGAATGGGAGCTCGGGTCATTGTTACCGAGATCGATCCTATCAAGGCTCTCGAGGCGGTTATGGACGGTTATTCTGTCGCACCGATGAAGGAGGCTGCCAAGACAGGAGATTTCTTTATAACGGTAACGGGAAATATCAATGTTGTCGGGGCGGAAGCTTTTGATGCGATGAAGGATGGAGCGATTGTCTGTAATTCGGGCCATTTTAATGTTGAGCTGAATCTTCCCTACCTGGAGTCCATTTCCAAAGAACGATCTATTCTGCGGGATTTTGTCGAAGAGTTTGTGACAAAGGATGGACGTCGGATCATGGTGTTAGGAGAGGGGAGACTGATTAATCTTGCCTCTGCGGAAGGTCATCCTGCGCAGGTCATGGACATGAGTTTCGCCAATCAGGCACTGGGTGCGCGATATCTGGTCCAGAACAGAAAGACACTGGAAAAGACTGTCGTTCGACTTCCTGAAGCAGTTGACCAGGAGATTGCTGCGCTGAAACTTGCTGCACTGGGTGTGAAAATTGAGACGTTGACTGAGGAGCAGAAGAATTACCTTGCTTCCTGGGAGATGGGGACCTGAGGCTATTATGAAAATCTTGGTGAATGGAAAGCGCAAGGATGTTCCGGAAGGGACATCCTTGTCTGCCTATCTCGAAATTGACGGACTTGATCCGCAACTGGTTTCAATGGAGTTGAATGGCCGTATTGTAGAGCGTGAAGAGTGGGGTTCGACTGTTTTGCGCGAAGATGACGAACTTGAGATCCTCTTCTTTATGGGTGGTGGCCTGTGACTTCTCCGGAAGGGGAAGCTGTTCGGAATCCTTTGGCACTGATCGGGAATACCCCCCTGCTTCCCTTATCGAAGGTGACAGCTGGTCTTGACCGGACAGTGTGGGTCAAGCTCGAGTCCAGAAATCTGGGTGGAAGCGTCAAGGATCGTCCTGCTCTTTTTATGATTGAACAAGCCGAACGGGATGGCCGAATCGGCAAGGATGGAAGAATTATTGAGGCAACGAGCGGAAATACCGGTATCGCATTGGCTCAGATTGCCGTGCTCAAGGGATATGCCATTACGATCGTCATGCCCGAAGGGGTTTCTGGCGAGAGAGTTTCTCACCTCAAGGCCCTGGGAGCAGAAGTTCTTTTAACCCCATCAAGGGATGGGATGGTTGGTGCTATCAGAAAAGCCACTGAGATGGAAAAATCCATCAAGGGTCTTTTTATGCCCAGGCAATTTGAGAATCCGTCAAATCCGGAATCCCACTACCGTACAACAGGTCCTGAAATCTTCCGCCAATTGGGTCGTGTCCCGGACGGGTTCGTTGCCGGAGTGGGAACAGGCGGCACCATCAGCGGTGTCGGCCGATTTCTCCGGGAGAAAAAAAGAGATCTCAAAATATGGGCACTTGAACCATCGTCTTCGCCCGTCCTTTCCGGGGGGGCTCCGGGGCCTCACCGGATACAGGGAATTGGTGCGGGTTTCGAGCCCAGGACCTTTAATCGTTCAGTGGTCGACAGGGTCGAGCAGATTTCCGATCGTGAAGCGATAGACATGACCCGGCGTCTTTCGCAGGAAGAGGGGTTGATGGCAGGCATTACGTCAGGAGCAAATGTTGTCGGAGCCCTCCGGTTAGCTCGGGAGTTGCCTTCGGGGTCACACGTTGTGACAATTGTCTGTGATAGCTTTGAACGTTATTTTTCAATGGAAAGATACTTGAACCTCTGAAAGCTGTTTTTCGATTTGATCCTGCTTCAGGATGAGAAGGTCAAATCTGTGAGGATATTGAAATGGAAATGACAGAAGATCAGATACACCGCTATTCGCGCCACATATTGCTATCCGAGGTGGGCGGGAGCGGCCAGGTAAAGCTTTTGAACTCACGAGTGCTGATTGTTGGGGCTGGAGGGCTCGGCAGTCCTGTAGCCCTCTATCTTGCTGCAGCCGGGGTGGGGCATATAGGGATTGTCGATATGGATGTGGTCGACCTTTCGAACCTTCAACGCCAGGTCATTCACCACTCGAAAGATGTTGGAAGGGCCAAAGTCCTTTCTGCTTCCGAAAAGATGACCGGACTCAACCCTGATGTCGAAGTAAAGACATATCAGGTGCTGCTCAATGCAGAAAATGCACGGGAGATCGCTGCTCCCTATGATGTTATCGTGGATGGAACGGATAATTTTTCTGCCAAGTTTTTGATAAATGATTTGGCTGTTCTCACTGGAAAGCCTCTTGTCCATGGGGGGATCCTCAGGTTTTCTGGCCAGGTGATGACGATTATTCCCGGAAACAGTGCCTGCTATCGTTGTATTTTCAGGGAACCACCTCCAGCCGGTGCTATTCCGACCTGCTCTGAGGCGGGTGTCCTCGGTGTTATTGCCGGAGTTGTCGGATCGATTCAGGCTACTGAGGTTCTCAAGTTCCTTCTTGGAAAAGGGGAGCTTTTGACGAACCATCTTCTAACTTATGATGCCTTGACTGTTCTTATTCGAAAAGTGGGTGTCCGGAAAAACCCCCGTTGTCCCGTTTGCGGTGACAATCCAACCATTACGGAGCTTCACGATTATGAGCAACCCGTCTGTGCCAATCCACTCTGACTCTTCTGCCCACTCAGGCGTGAAAGCGCTCAAGTGCCGCGAGTGCGGCAGAAGGTATGAGCTTTTAGCGATCCATGTATGTGAATTTTGTTTTGGCCCTCTGGAAGTCGAGTACGATTATGAGGTTATCGGCAGAAAGATCTCTCGCCAGTCCATAGAGGCTGGTCCCGTTTCGCTTTGGCGATACAAGGACCTTCTTCCTGTTCTCGGTGAGCCTACGGCCGGACTTCATGCAGGGATGACCCCGCTTGTTCGGGCAGAACGTCTTGGCAAGGCACTCGGCCTTAAAAATCTTTATGTTAAAAATGACACGGTCAATCATCCAACGCTGTCTTTCAAGGACCGGGTTGTAGCGGTCGCAACAACAAGGGCGCGGGAGCTTGGATTTACGACAATCGCTTGTGCTTCGACAGGCAATCTTGCGAACTCCGTTTCAGCCCATGCTGCCAGTTGCGGTATGGAGTGTTTTGTTTTTATTCCCCATGATCTGGAAGCGGGCAAGGTTCTTGGAAACCTGATCTACAAACCGACGGTTGTTTCCGTCAAGGGAACCTATGATGATGTGAACCGGCTTTGCAGTGAAATCGGAGCAGAGTATCCATGGGCCTTTGTGAATATCAACATTCGTCCATACTATGCCGAAGGCTCCAAGTCGTTGGCGTTCGAGACTGCCGAACAGCTGGGGTGGAAGGTTCCTGATCAAGTTGTTGTACCGATTGCGTCAGGTTCTCTTTTGACCAAGATATGGAAGGGATTCCACGAGTTTACCCGTCTTGGGCTTGTGGCGGAAAACCCTCTGTTGAAAGTCAATGGAGCACAGGCATCCGGGTGTTCTCCGGTTTATCAGGCGTATGTTTCCGGAAAGAACCATATCGTTCCTGTTCGTCCGAACACGATTGCCAAGTCATTGGCGATCGGGAATCCTGCCGATGGCTTCTATGCCCTTGATGTCGTCGGGAAGTCTGGTGGAAAGGTCGAAGAGGCGACTGATCCCGAGATTATTGAAGGCATGAAGCTTCTTGCCGAGACAGAGGGCATCTTTGCTGAAACCGCTGGCGGGGTAACTGTGGCCTGCCTTAAGAAACTGGCTCAGAAAGGGGCGATCCGTCCTGATGACCTGACTGTTGCATATATTACTGGAAATGGTTTGAAGACAATGGAAGCTTTGGCCGGTTCTCTTTCCCAGCCGGTCAGCATTGACCCAAACCTGTCTTCCTTTAGACAAATTGTAAACCCGAAATCCTAGGAGGATTTATGTCTGTGCTGGTTCGTATTCCAACTCCATTGAGGCCTCTTGCAGGTGGACAATCCGAACTTTCGGAAGAAGGAACATCTGTCAGGGAGATTCTGGACAATTTGATCAGAAGGTTTCCGGCAATGAAGGAAAGAATGATGGATGAGTCCGGGGAACTGAGGCGATTTATCAATATCTATGTTAATGAAGAGGACATCCGGTTCAGGGAAGGGGTATCAACGCCACTTTCTTCCGGTGATGAAGTATCCATTATTCCGGCGATTGCCGGGGGGGCTTAGAACGATGGCTCAGCTCAGAATTCACCTGACTTTTCCTGAGGACCGTGTCCGGGATCCGATCATTTATGAGATTTCGAAAAACTTTCAGGTCGTCCCAAATATTCGGAGAGCGGATGTTTCGGATAAAACCGGTTGGATGGAGCTTGAACTGGTCGGCGATCTTTCTGAGATCGAATCTACGATCGATTGGCTCAGGAAAAAAGGAGTCCATGTCGATCCTCTTGAGAAAAGTATTCTTGAGGGATAGTACCGTTTTTGATGGTGTCGAACAGATTTTTGTTGTAAAATCAGTTGCCGCCATCCATTTCCATATTCATTGGGATGGCAAAATTGCCAGGAGATCAAGAGATGAGTCAGGGTATTGCGAAGCCGGTCAAGGAGATGTCTGAAGAGCAGATCACCCGATACGGCCGCCATATCATTTTAAAAGAGGTTGGTGGCATTGGGCAGCGGACCCTTTTGGGCTCGAGCGTTCTGATTATTGGGGCTGGCGGGCTTGGAAGTCCTGTTGCGCTTTATCTGGCGGCGGCAGGAGTTGGCAGGATCGGGCTGGTGGATCTTGATACGGTCGATATGTCCAATTTGCAAAGACAGATCATTCATTCAACAGCCACTTTGGGCGTGCCGAAAGTTCTTTCTGCAAAAAAGACCATGAATGAGCTGAACCCTGATATTGAAGTTATTTGCCATCAGGAACGGCTGACATCAGACAATGCCATGGAGCTTTTTTCCGGGTATGATGTCATTGTTGACGGGTCAGATAATTTTGGGACGCGGTATGTGGTCAATGATGCGGCCTATTTTTTGAAAAAACCCCTGGTTTCAGGATCTATTTTGCGATTTGAGGGGCAGGTGATCGCCATCAGGGGGTATATGGATACTCCTTGCTACCGTTGCCTTTATCCAGATCCACCCCCTCCGGGTCTTGTTCCATCGTGTTCGGAGGCAGGGGTTTTGGGTGTTCTTGCCGGAACAATCGGAACGCTGCAGGCGGCTGAGGTGGTCAAGCTGTTGCTTGGAATCGGAGAACCTTTGTCGGATCGACTGCTCCTGTACGATGCCCTTTCGATGGACTTTCGGCGAGTGAGAGTTCCTAAAGATCCTCAGTGCAGGCTATGTGGCCCTCATGCGACGATCCATTCAGTCAGTGGTTCCACTGATGTGACCTGTGCCATATAGTCCAAGGTTCTGTCTTGACAAATGAGCCATCCACGCCTGTTTTCTTTTCAAGGGCACTCTATCAGTCAATTGTAGATCATGCTCGTTCGGTCCATCCGGAGGAGTGCTGTGGTCTTGTTGCAGCAGATCAAAAAGGCAGTCCGGTTCGTGTTATTCCCATGACAAACATTCTTCATTCTCCTGTCAGGTATCAGATGGATCCCAAGGAGCAGTTTTCTGTCGGAAAGGCAATAAGACTCGAGGGGATGTCTCTATGGGGGATTTACCATTCTCACCCACTCTCAGAAGCATACCCGTCTGTTGTAGATATCAATCTGGCCTATTACCCGGATCTTTTTTATCTTCTTGCCTCTCCTGTGACGACACCTCCAGCTTTAAGAATCTTCCGGATCCAGAATGGCAAAGTATCGGAATTTCCTCTCATCTTGAAGGAGGGTGACTGATGAGTCGTCGGATTCTACTGATTGAGGATGAAGCGGATATTCGGACATTGGTTCGCCACTATCTTGTCCAGGAGCATTATGAGGTTCTGGAGGCATCCAATGGAACCGATGGCCTTGCTGCCATCAAGTCCCAGTTGCCGGATTTGATCGTTCTGGATCTGATGCTTCCCGGGGTCGACGGTCTTTCCTTAAACAGAATGCTGAAAAAGGATCCGAGGACAAACCAGATTCCCGTTATTATCCTGACAGCGAAGGCTGATGAAACGGATCGGATCATTGGTCTTGAACTGGGTGCGGACGACTATTTGGTGAAACCGTTCAATCCGAAAGAGCTCCTTGCCAGAATTCGTGCCATTTTGAGACGAGTTCATCTGGAGCCCCAAAGCAAGACGGACGATATTATTCGCATAGGCAATATTTCAGTGAATGAATCGCGTCATGAGGCTGTTGCCGAAGGGGTAACGATGCCATTGACGGCAAAAGAGTTCTCCCTTCTTAAGACACTGATGAAAAATGCCGGTCGCGTCCTTGATCGCGCCACTCTCCTCGATCTGGTCTGGGGGGATGATTATGAGGGAACAGACCGGACCGTTGATGTTCATATCAGAAGACTGAGAAAAAAAATGGGCGTTTTCCAGGACAAGATACAGACTGTAAAGCAGATTGGGTACAAATTTTCGGATGATCCAGACGGGATCGACTGAAAATGACCTTCCGCGGGGTTATTGCGACCCTGTTCCTTGTTATTTTTTCTGCTGGCTGGTTTTTCTCGAGACTCAGGGGAACCTTAGAGCGATCACTCTTAATCCTTTTTTTATTGATCTTCCTTTATCTCCTGATCACATATATTTCCCGTCAGGTTCGTCGTCAGATCCAGATATCATTTGATGCTCCCCAAAGAATGCAGGAAAATACCTGGTTTGATGACCTTCTGGATGAAATTTATCTGAATGTGAGTCGTGCGCATTCCGAAAAGTTGCAGAGAGAATCTGAAGTGAAGGAACTTGCTGCCCGTTCTGATGCGGTTCTTGACCATATGGTCGAAGGTGTTGCGGTTACTGATATAAAAGGTCACATTCTGCTTCATAACAAGTCGTTTTGTCGTTTCTTTCCGGATGAACCCAGAATTATTGGAGAGCCTCTTGGTTTGCTAGCTAAAAAAGCCGGTATTGATGACCTGATCGAAGAGGTTCTGTCCGGAAACAATCCGGTTCATACAGAGGTGACCTATTCTGGTGGCCTTTCAAAGACATGGAGTCTTCTTGGAATCAGGACGCTCGGAGACTCTGGCCCCAAATCGGGGTACGGGATATTTCTGTTTTATGATCTGACTGAAATACGACGTCTTGAAAGGGTCAGAAAAGATTTTGTGGCCAATGTTTCTCATGAAATCAGAACGCCATTGACTTCGATTTCGGGGTTCGCAGAAGCCTTGATGGATGGGGCTCTTGAGGATCCAAAGACGGCCAGAAGCTTTCTTGAGATTATTGTGAACCAGTCGCACCGGCTCAACTCAATTGTGACCGATCTTCTCCATCTGGCAACACTGGAGTCAGGGAAAGCCAGTTTGGTCATGAAGCCTGTTGATCTTTCATCTCAGGTAGCCAGTATTCTGGAAGCAATCCGGGAGATGGCAAGGGAAAAGGGAATCAGGCTTATCGTGGAGATCGACCCTCCAAATCTGGTGTATGAGACAGATGAGGGGAAAATGAATCTTGTCCTCTCCAATTTGCTGGATAATGCATTGAAGTACACTCCGTCCGGAGGGACTGTCAGTGTTGGCGCCCAGATCTTTCAGGGACGTGTTGAAATCTCTGTCTCTGACTCGGGAGTCGGAATTCCAAAGGAAGATCTTGGCCGGATTTTTGAAAGGTTCTACCGGGTTGATCGTGCGAGGTCCCGGGAGATGGGGGGGACAGGGCTGGGGCTTTCAATCGTGAAACATGTCCTTGAACTTTTGGGTGGAGGTATTCGTGTCAAGAGTACACCCGGAGAAGGATCTGTTTTTACTGTCTCGCTCCCTTTCAAATGAACCTCCTCAATTTTTGCGGGATCCTTGTCCTGTTACCAGTGTTGGGTGAAGTCCTCCCTCTGGTCGTTCTTGCCAGGGGATGATGGCGCATTCTGTAACCATGGAAAGTCTGTTGGTAACGCCTGAGACCGGATTCGGATGCTGGCATTTCGCCTGAAGACAGGAAATCAGGAAATAAGGAACGTTCCATCTTTTGCAAGGTTTCGAAAAGTATCTCAGGCCCTTTTCCTGTCGGAGAACTCGTGGAGTTCTCCCGTCTCTTGGAAAACCCATGACCGGGATACTGACGACAAACAATATCAAGCGCTTTGTGAGACAAAATACGTCCGGGGCACCGGAGGTGGATCCTGGAAAGCCCCTTCTACGACCGTTTCGCAGGTTGAGCAGCGGGAGGATGTCAAGATCTCGACAAGCCCCAAGGTCTGTGATAGCCTCAAATCATGGAGAAGTGAGCCTGTAAGGGGGCTTTGTTTAAAGTTTTTTGCGGGTATTCGGGAGAATTTCAATGCGCACTTGCAGTGGTCATGTTCCGGTGTTTTTGACAGCCATTTTTGCTGTTTTCTTTGCCTGTGGCACTATAGCAACTGCCTCCCCAGTACAAGGTGGTCCGGTGGGCTTTTATCTGATGAACAAGGAACAGCTTGGCTTGTCTCCAGCGCAGATCTCAAGCCTTCAGAAGCTTAACATGAAGTTTCAGAAGTTGAAAACGACAGAAGACGCACGAATCAAGCTGATCCATCGGGAAGGAATGCAGCTTCTCATGCAGAAAGAAATCAATACAGCTGAGCTCAAAAAGGATATCGCCAGAGTTTTGAAGCACAAGAAAAATATCATGACAGCCCGGATCGAAATGTTGGCTGAAGCTCACAAGATTTTGACAGACGACCAGTTTTCAAAGGTCAAGAAACTTTTGCAACAAATGATGATGCACCAGGGGATGCATCCCACGGCGGGGCATCCTTCTGTGGCCCATTAGGCTGCTGAGGTTATTTTGCGGGGTTTTTTTGAGGGGGGAATTCTTTTCCTCCTTTTTTTTGACTTTTGCCAAAGGATAGACATCATCATAAGGACAATTTTATGGTAATGGCTGGTGTTCATGTTTCCATTGCTGGTGGAATAGGAGAGTCTGTTTCGAGAGCTTCCCGCCTTTCATGTGCGTCCTTCCAGATCTTTACCCATTCTTCAAGGACATGGGACTTTCCGGAGTTTACAGATGAAGAGGTGGAAGATTTTCGGGAAAGATGTCTCAGGGAGCTCTCAGGAGCTCCTTTTCTTATTCATGCCAGCTATTTGATCAATATCGCCTCTTCCAGACCTGATCTTGTCTTGAAATCTTCCATTGCGCTCAATCTGGAATGGGAGCTTGCCAACAGGCTTGGAGCAACAGGGCTGGTTCTGCATCCGGGATCAACCGGTGGGGAGCCTGTGGGTGAAGCTCTTGAAAGAGCTTCAGAGGTGATTTTGTCTGTTATTGAAAAAGGTTGTTCCGGAACGACAAGACTCCTGATTGAAAACACGGCCGGTGCAGGACATACTCTCGGAAGAAATCCTCAAGAGATTGGGCGGATTTTGGAGCTTGTCGGACATTCGGAGAAAATGGGAATTTGTCTTGACTCCTGCCATCTTTTGGCGAGTGGTTATGAAATAAGAAATGAGTCAGGGTACTCTGAAACAATTTCAAGGTTCCTCGATATTGCGCCAAGAGGGAAGGCGGATGCCTTTCATTTAAATGATGCGTATGCAGGACTTGGTTCTTCAAGAGACCGTCATACCCATATTGGCATTGGACATATTGGTCCATGGTTTTTCTGGCGGTTGCTTCACGATCAGCGTTTTTCTGATATCCCTCTGGTTCTTGAAACCCCCAAAAAAGAAGGAACCCCGGAGGATGCCCTGAACCTTCGAGTGATCAGACGTTTGTCTGAAATGGATTTTCCGCCCGAAAAGAATAATGCTGACTTGGATCATCTTATTGATCAGCTAAGGGAGTTTTCTCCGAAATGACCAGTGGCTTCAGGAATTTCCAGAATGTTGCTTGATCTTCTAGAATCCATTCAGTCCTTCAGCTTGATGGTTTACCATGCAGCACGCTATTGCGTTACGAATTTCAGAAGCAGGGAAGTCCTGATCCAGATGGATCGCATTGGTGTCGGTTCTGTCCCCATCGTATTCCTGGCCAGTCTTTTTGCTGGATTGGATATGGCATTACAGTTCGAGGTCGTCATGGCGCCATATGGAGCAAAAGCTCTTTTGGGCAAGGTTGTCGCGACATCGATTGTGCGGGATATGGGGCCGGTGATGGCTTCTCTTGTGATGTCAGCCCGAGTGACAAGCGGAATTGCCTCAGAGGTTGGAATGATGCAAGCCACAAGCCAGATTGAGGCATTGTCCGTAATGGGGGTTGATCCAGTTGATCAGATTGTGGCGCCGAGAATCCTTTCCGGGATCGTCATGATGCCCATTTTGTCGGTGATTGGAGATTTCCTGGGGATATTTGGCGGTCTTGTGATTGCTTTTCTCGCAGCGCATATTCCCGCTCCCCTCTATTGGTCAGGTGTGAGAGAAGCGCTCACTCTGCCCAATATGGTGAATGGAGCGGTCAAGCCACTGGTTTTTGGTTTTATCCTAACATCAGTCGGTTGCTTTTATGGGATGAAAGCCGGTGGCGGAGCAGCGATGGTCGGACGTACGACAACCAGGGCTGTCGTTGCTGCTGCGGTCTGGATTCTTGTCGCAAACTTCCTGATCAGCAAGCTTCTTCTCAATCTTTGGGGAAATGAAGGGTGATCGAGTTTGAGAACGTTTCCCTGGGCTATGGAGACAAAGTGATCGTCAGGGAGATCACCTTGGAGATCCCCGATGGAAAAACACTTGTGATCCTGGGGGGGAGCGGTTCCGGAAAGTCCACTCTCTTAAAGGGGGTTCTTGGTCTTCTCCACTGCTTTTCCGGAAGAATCGTTGTTAATGGTGCTGTTGTCGACAGCCTTACCCAAAATGAACTTCTCTCCTACCGCCAGCGCATCGGAATGGTTTTTCAGGAGGGAGCCCTTTTTGACTCGATGACTGTCGGAGAGAATGTCGGATTCTGGTTATGGGAACATACGGATATGACAGACTCTGAAATAGAAGCTCGTGTCCGCCTCCTTTTGAGCTTTGTCGGACTCATTGATGCCATTAACCTTTATCCGGGAGAGCTTTCCGGGGGGATGAAACGCAGGGTTGCCATTGCAAGGGCCATGGCGCCCCAGGATCCGCTGGTCATGCTTTATGATGAGCCTACGACCGGGCTTGATCCGTTCACGTCAAAGTCTATCTGTGACCTGATCAGGCAAGTCCAGAAGGAGTTCGGGGTGTCAAGTCTTGTTGTGACGCATGATTTGCAGGACGCCTTTCGTGTCGGGGATCTTTTTACTTTTGTGAAAGATGGGACGCTTGTGGTAACAGGTGACCGGGATGCTATTTCGAAAAGTACCGATCCTTTCGTCAGGACCTTTCTGGCAATATGAATATTGATAGATGTTTGAGGGTTGACTGGTCATTGGGGGATGGGGCGATTCATGGCCATGAAAAGAAGCGTTAACGTAAAATTTTCTGAAATGCGTGTGGGGATCATTGTTGGAGTGAGTTTTCTTCTGGGGATTCTCGCCATCGTGACTTATGGCAAAGTTCATGAGATTTTCTCAAAACAGGTCCGCCTGATTGTCCTTTTCAAGGATGTGAGAGGATTGACTGTCGGTGCCCCTGTGCGCCTTGCAGGAATCACAAGCGGGTTTGTGAAGGAAATTCATCTGGTTCGAATCAAGGGGGAGCGATTTGTCCAGGTTGGATTGAGGCTTGACGCGACTCGTCTTTCGGACCTTTCTGAAGAGGCAACTGCGAGGATCGAGACGCAGGGATTGATGGGGATCAAGTTTCTCGAGCTGATTCCTGGAGATCTTTCAAAAGGCCCCCTGAATCCTGCCATTCCACTGATGGGGTCCGGGACACAGACTCTTGAATCAGTTCTGGGCAAGGGCAATCATCTGGTAAAGAGCCTCAATGATCTATCGTTCGAACTCAATCGCCTGATTGCGGGGCTTAACTCGGGAGAAGGGACGATCGGTTCCCTGGTGACAAGCAAGTCGCTTTACCAGGACCTTGATTCTTCGGCCAGAAACCTCAATGCCATCACACAGAACATGAGGACCGGAACAGGGACGATCCCCCAGCTTTTGAACTCACCGGAAATGGCAAGAAAACTCTCTGCAAGCATCGATCATCTTGACCAGCTCATCCGCTCCGCAAATGATCCGAAGGGGACTCTGGGTGAGCTGGCACACGACCAGAAAATGGCAAAATCGCTTGGAGAAAGCATTGACTCCCTGAATATTCTCCTTGGCAACATGGCCAAGGGGAAAGGTGTGGCTGGAGAGCTTTTGAATAATGATCAGATGACGGTAAAATTCAATCGTACTCTTGATCGGGTGAACGATCTGCTCGAAGACATGAAAGCACATCCACACCGTTATTTTACGGTAGAAGTCCACGTATTCTGATGGAGTGTACACTCGTTTTTTTTCACATGATGAAAGAAATTACCAGACATGCGGTTTAGACTTTTCTTCATCATCATGATGTTGCTCTATATCCTGTGCCAGTGGATCGTTGGCCGATTCCTTCTGTCTCTTGGCTCGAGTCCGGTCGTTGTATACTCTTACTGGACAGCTTCTGCCATCATGGTTTCCTGGTTGAACCTGTCTTTTCGTCTCGGCTGGAAGAGACCGTTCCGTCTGTTTCCCGTTTTTTTTGGCCAGTTTTTTTTCTCTGTCGTTATTTCCGGCCAGATCGGTCTTGGTCTTCTTCTCCAGATGATGGGCACTGTGCCGTCCGGATGCATTTCCTGTCTTAAGCTCGAACGAACGTGGCCAGTTGTCCTTGTCGGTCTTCTGATCATCCTTCTGGTCTCAATTTTTTATCGATTGAAGGGTCCCTTTGTCAGACATGTAACGATTAAGATTCCCGACCTTCCCGATGGTCTGATCGGTCTGAAAATTGCCCACCTCTCAGATGTTCATGTGGGTGGATTCATGTTTTTTCGGGATCTTAGGAGGCTTCGGGACAGTATCGTTTCCCTCTCTCCGGACCTTCTTCTTTTCACGGGTGACATGATTGATCATTCGATCGAGGAAATCGCACTGTTTTCACAAATTTTTGGTCGTGTAACAGGACGTTACGGACGATTTCTTGTTATGGGAAACCATGAGCAGTGGGTCGGTGGAAAACAGGCTCAGGAAGCCTTCACCGCTGCAGGATTCGAACTTCTTGAAAATGAGAGCAGGGTCATTTCGATCAATGGAGACAGACTTTGTCTGGTTGGGCTGTCCGATCCGGCAGGAAAGGAGATTTCCCCGGATGGTGGTCCCAATCCCGAACGGGCTTTTTCAAGGGTTCGGCAAGAGCAATCGCGGGTCACTATTGTCATGGCGCATCAGCCGGTTGTCTGGACGACCCTTTCTCCTTATCCTGCGGACCTGACTCTGGCTGGTCATACACATGGGGGCCAGATCGGTTTTTTTAAGAGCGGCTGGAATCTGGCCAGACTTTTTCATCGTTTGGATATAGGGATTTTCAGAAGAGTCTCGAATGGCCGTCTGCAACAGCTTTTTATTCATGGTGGCGTCGGATATTTTGGTGTTCCGGTCCGGCTGGGGATTCGCCCTGAGGTTGTTTTGCTGACTCTTGTCAGGGGCGACGATTCGTCCGGAAATGGGTCCTAGACAAATCTGCCGGCGGTATGCCCTGAAGACCATGCCCACTGAAAATTATATCCACCGAGCCAGCCTGTTACATCGACAACTTCTCCGATAAAGAAAAGTCCCGGTACCGTTCTTGATTCCATCGTTTTTGAGGAGAGGTCATGGGTTGAGACTCCACCAACGGTGACTTCTGCTTTCCTGAATCCTTCAGTTCCGGTGGGCAAGATGGAGAAGGTGTGCAGTTTTTCCTCAATAGATTTGAGCTCCTTGGGGGAATGATGGCTGATGGGTTTGTCATCCACATAGGTATGGCAATAGTACTGTGCAAATTTTTTGGGAAGGTAGCGCGCAAGTGCTGTTGAAAGATGGATTTTACCCGGTAAATCGGTCCATGGTATCTCATTGAGGTCCGGCAGAAGATCAAGTGTGATCATGTCTCCCGGATTCCAGTAGGATGAAATCTGCAGAATGGCAGGACCGCTCAGCCCCCTGTGCGTAAAAAGTATGTTTTCCCTGAAACGTGTTTGCCTCAGGGATACGATTGTATCAATCGATATGCCGGCCAGACCGGGAAATCCCGAATCGGTTGTCAGTGGAACAAGTCCAGGTTTAAGAGGTGTTACGTTCAGGCCGAACTGCCTGGCGATTTGATATCCGATCGGACTGGCCCCTGTTTCCGGAACGGAAACGCCTCCGCTTGCAACGACCAGAGACGGGGCTGAGAACGTTTCCCCATTCGTCTGGACCCTAAAGAAACTCCTTTCTCCGGATTTTTGCTGATCAATATCGATAACTTCCTTCCCCATCAGAAAATCACTGCCTGTGTCGAGGCATTCTGTCCTGAGCATTTCAATGATATCTCTGGAGGTATTGTTTAAAAACAGCTGCCCGAGCTTTTTTTCATGCCATTGTATGTGATGCTTATGGATGTACCGGAGGAAGTCCTGAGTGGTAAACCTTGATAAGGCAGAGCGGCAAAAGTGTGGGTTCTCCGAGATGTATTTTTCCGCTCCGATGTGTTGATTGGTAAAATTGCACCGACCCCCGCCAGAAATGCGAATTTTTTGGGCCAATGCATTGGAATGGTCTATCAGGATGGTTTTTTTCCCCCTTTCTCCTGCAGAGATAGCGCACATCATGCCTGCAGCTCCCGCTCCGATAATGATGACGTCCTTTTCTATAGCAGGGTTGTCGAAGAATGAGGAATGGGGGCTATTCTTCATGAGATTTGTTTGAAACGATATTTTTTTGCATTTGATTCATCAGTGTTTATCGCAGTATACCCTCTCTTGGGGTTTTATCAGCCAAGAGAGGGGAGGAATGCGATATTCTTTTCTGTTGAATGGTTGACAACAAAACGAATATTAAATACAG
>JAKCCY010000197.1 GCA_021838765.1 Nitrospirota bacterium | reverse complement strand
AAATATTTTGCTGGGTTACCATTGTTTATGAATGACTTATATGTTTTTGATTGTTATTTTTTTGAAAAAAAGAAATCATTTTGAATAACTTTGTTCAAAAATGGTCGTTATTTTGGAGAGAAGAAGTCCGAAGATTTACGATAGAATTCTGGAACGATAGAATATCGCAAATGACATTTTATGGTTCGCAACTCATTATTCTATGAGAAGCAAAGCCAAAGACCTATCTCATTTCCGATTCGCTTTGCCGCAGTAAACTCTGTCAAAGCAGACAAAACAAAATCATGGACAAGTGACTCGAAAGCCCCACAAATGGTTTCCATTTGGAGCCTTGATCATAGGGTGTGCAGATTTTGCATACCCTTCTTTTTTCCACTCGTGAGACATAAAACTCACATTCCCAAAGATAATCCCGGATTCTCTTCTCTAAGTTTTTGAGGCAAGCGACGATTGTCTTTCACTTTTCTGCTTCCCGTTATCTCAAATTGGCCAATTCCTCCTGATTTTCCCTGATTAGTGTGTCCATAAATGCTCTGTGTCTTTGTAACAGAGTGACCAAGTCTCAAAGCGATCTCTTCACAGTCGATTCCGTTCTTTTTAAGATCGGCGGACATCTGGTGTCGAAAGTTGTAAGCAGAGATGATGCTTTTTCGATTGGGCCAAATTTTTTTCGAAATTCGACGTAAACTGACACGGATATAGCCATCATCTTCCTGGATCTTTCCAGGCTTGATTGCATCAAAGAACTGAGCGTTTTGTTCATCTCTCCAGATAGAGAGAGTTCTTTCCGGCTGACCGTGCCCATTGTTCGTTTTCGATCCACAAATTGCAAAGGTAATTACGTTTCCGGAGACGGAGATAGATATCCCTTTCTTCAGTTCGTCGGGTCGACAGCCCGTCAATGCGAGAACGGCAACTGATCGTTTCAATCTTTCTGGCGACGCATTAAAGATCATCTCTCTCCAGTCATCGGGGAAATTGCGGAGTGTTCGCCGTTTTCCTTTGTTTTCTTTCCGCTCTATGTTCGGGTCAAACTGAACTTTTTTGCCGAACCGTCCTTCGGATGAGAGCTCTGCCATGACTTCGTGCAGTGCCCCCATCTCCTCTTCCCGCATCGCAGCATTTCCGCTTCGCTGGCAAGCATCTGCTCGACGGAGGATGTGGCAAATCCCTTCTGCGTGGAATCTCCTGAAAGCGGCCCGGACTTGATACCATGTCCTTTTGCGGGTTGGTTCCGGGTATTCGTAGTCAACGATAGTGCCCTCTGGGCTGTCTGAGTATTCCCTGATCGAGTGTCGGTCGATGATTTTTCTATAGGTCTCCTGAGTCCCTGGTGAGATAGCCGGATTCAGGATTTCGTTGGCTAACATCCTGGCAGATTTGGTCAGCTCGTTCATCTCTTCGGTTGTCATCAGGATCTCTCCTTATTTTGCCTGCCTATTTTTACTTCCGGCAAATCACCGGAAGCTCGGGGTTCGGTTGCTACGCAATACCCTCCCCCGCATTGTCGTAACACTTAAATCATGTTACGACAATGATAGCACTTCTTGTTAAAGACAAGTTGATTTGTCCGTTTTTTTGCTTCAGAAAGATGGAGGTCCTTCTTTCTGAATTCTATAAAACCGGACAAATTATGTGTCACAAAAAGTTATGTGCTATTCTGGGCAGAAAAAATGGGGGGGGGAATGACGACAGAGAAAGGCCTCGAAGATAATTTGATCTCGAAACTTCAGGATCTCAAATATACCTTTCGTCCTGACATTCGCGATCGATCGTCCCTCGAATCCAACTTTCGGACCAAGTTCGAGACATTGAACCAAGTCCGTCTGTCAGACGCCGAGTTCGCCCGCTTTCTCGACGAGATCACCAGTCCCGATGTGTTCACATCCGCCCAGTGCCTCCGTTCGATAAACTCTTTCGAGCGCGATGATGGAACCCCCCTGCACTACACCCTGGTCAATATTCGCGACTGGTGCAAGAACGACTATGAGGTGATCAACCAGCTGCGTATCAATACGCACTCCAGCCACCACCGCTACGACGTCATCCTTCTGGTCAACGGGTTGCCCGTGGCGCAAATCGAGCTCAAATCCCTTGCCATCAGTCCGCGCCGGGCCATGCAGCAAATCATCGATTACAAAAGAGATCCTGGCAACGGCTACGGCAATACGCTTCTGTCTTTCATCCAGCTCTTCATCGTCAGCAACCGCTCCAACACGTGGTATTTTGCCAACAATAACGACCGCCACTTCTGTTTCGACGTCGAAGAGCGCTTCTTGCCCGTCTACGAGTTCGCCGCCGAAGACAACAGGAAGATCGACAAGCTCGATGAATTTGCCGAGAAGTTCCTCTCCAAGTGCGTCCTTGGCGAGATGATCAGCCGGTATATGGTCCTGGTGGCCAGCGAGCAAAAACTGCTGATGATGAGGCCCTACCAGATTTATGCGGTGAAGGCGATCGTCGATTGCATTCACCAGCGGTGCGGCAATGGCTACATCTGGCACACGACCGGGTCCGGCAAGACCTTGACCTCGTTTAAAGCCTCCACCCTCCTCAAGGACAACCCGGAGATCGACAAGTGCCTTTTTGTGGTGGATCGAAAGGACCTCGACCGCCAGACCCGTGAGGAGTTCAATCGGTTCCAGGAAGGGTGCGTCGAAGAGAACACCAACACCGAGACCTTGGTCGCCAGGTTGCTCTCGGACGACTACGCCGACAAGATCATCGTCACCACGATCCAGAAGTTGGGCTTGGCCCTGGAAGGATCAAACAAGCGCAACTACCGCGAACGTCTGGCTCCCTTGAGGAACAAGCGCATGGTCTTCATCTTCGACGAATGCCACCGTTCCCAGTTCGGCGACAACCATAAAGCCATCAAGGAGTTCTTTCCCAACGCCCAGCTCTTCGGCTTCACCGGCACGCCCATTTTCGAGACCAACGCCAGCACCCAACAGATTGAGGGCGACCAAGCGCGCCTGCGCACCACCAACGATCTCTTTCAGCGCTGTCTCCATCAGTACACCATCACCCATGCGATCGATGACAAAAACGTCCTGCGATTTCACGTCGACTACTACAAACCGGAAGGGAAAAACCCACCGCCCCCGGGCCAGTCGATCGCCAAGGAAAAGATCGTCGAGACCATCCTTTCAAAACACGACGCCGCCACCAATGGCCGCAAGTTCAACGCCCTCCTGGCCACCCAATCGATCAACGACGCCATCGACTACTTCGAACTTTTCCAGCAACTCCAGGCCAAAAAGCGAGAGGAGGAGCCGGACGTTGTTCCGCTCAACATCGCCTGCGTCTTTTCTCCTCCGGCCAACGGAAACAAGGACATCTTGCAGATCCAGGAAGATCTTCCCCAAGAGAAGGAAGACAATCAGGAGGATCCCGAGGGCAAGAAGGCGGCCTTGGAGCGGATTATCGCCGATTACAACACCCGCTATGGCACCAACCACCGCATCAGCGACTTCGACCTCTACTATCAGGATGTCCAGAAACGGATCAAGGATCAGCAATTCCCCAATGCCGACCTGCCCCATACACAGAAAGTCGACCTCACCATCGTTGTGGACATGCTCCTGACCGGATTCGACTCCAAATACCTGAACACCCTCTATGTGGACAAGAACCTCAAGTACCACGGACTCATCCAGGCGTTTTCCCGGACAAACCGGGTGTTAAACGACAGCAAGCCCTACGGGAATATCCTCGATTTTCGCCGCCAGCAACATCTGGTGGAAGAAGCCATTGCCCTGTTCTCGGGAGAAAAGGTCGACAATCCCCGGGAGATCTGGTTGGTGGACCCGGCCCCCAAGGTCGTCGACAGGCTTCAAAACGCCACCCAACAGCTTGAGACCTTCATGCGGTCACAGGGACTCACTCCGACGCCGGAAGACGTTCCCAACCTGAAAGGGGATGC
>JAKCCY010000042.1 GCA_021838765.1 Nitrospirota bacterium | reverse complement strand
CCGGAATGGAGCAGGAAGCATTGGCAAGATCAGGACAAATCCAGGATAACCGTCCGAGATGGTTACTCAAGATCCAACTCTAGGTCCTCAATAGCCATCAAGCCGTTTCTATTCCCTTCTGGGCTTATATGCCACCAATCAGGTGATATCGTTTCTTGCTGAGCTCAGGAAGACATGATTATCGATTGATTTTTTTTATCTAAAGATCCTTCTATCCATTCTGATCTTCTCTGGTTGAAAACAGAATCGGTCAGGTATAGACTGGAACTGGAGTTTCACGGGTGAACCTCCGCGTTATCTTTGTTTGTTCAGGGGTCGCTTTGCAGAGCGGCTCCTGATTTTAAGAATATAAAAGTTTATGGTTTATTTTTTTCGTCGGTCAAATCCTTATAATATCAAGGAATCTTCCCTAAGATTCGATCCTCTTCCTCTAGAGCTCTTCCACAAAGGAGTTGCTCTTCTCTTTGTACAAACTCCGATCTCGTCATATCAATGATGACTTGGTTTTTCCTTAAGCTTTTGGTGGAATGGTTGTTCTTGAGCCCTATCCCCCGAAGTTGGCCCTCTGCCGGAGGATGAAGGAGCTGGATTTGTCAAAGCACCAGTCTGAAATTATCCTGGAAATCATGAGAGGGCGGACGAATAAGGAGATCGCATTAAAGCTTGGCTTGGCTCTCCAGACAGTCAAGGACCACCTCTACACGATTTTTCAAGAACTTAAAGTCCGAAACCGTGCCGAACTGATCATTCACGTGATGGGGAATCTCTCTTTTTTAGAGGATGAATGACGTTTTTGACCTTCTTTCTGGTGGATTGTTTCGGTAGCGTTTATGTGGAATCATTTTTTACGGGATTTTGGATTTGAATTTTTCTTATGGAAAAATATGGATGGGAAGCGGAATGGATTCATTAAAAAATTTCGACAGGGCCAAAAGGCGCTCGTAAGAGACCGGTCTGACTTCAGGAGAGGGAGGCATTCTCGCCACTGAATAGAGGTCCCATCGACTGATTTTGGCACCACCCGCAACGAGCTTCCCCATGGCTTGCTGCATATGCTTGCTCCAGTCTCCTTCAGGATGAAAACTCACTGTTGGGGAAATATAGTCCATGACCATGGTCTGGATTGTGACAGGGGTTTCTTGAAGCGTCTCCTCGACCTGTTTCCAGTAGGATGGAAAACGGAGACCGGACCGGTCGAGAAAGGCAAAACTCTCTGCATCCGCCGCATCGATTTTAAACCAGATGGACCAGGGGATTCTCTCAGATTCCAGAGTATTTTTCTGCTTGAAAAGATCCAGCACTTTTCTCCTGGTCGATGCCTTAAAAAGCCCCGTGCCATTCGTAATGATCCGGATTGTGACTTCATGGGTGCGTTTTTGGAAAAAGGCAAGGACCTTTTCCAAAACTTCCGGGAATTCCGGAACCATTGTGGGCTCCCCGTCCCCTGAAAAGGAGACATCGGTCAGTATTCTCTGGGCCATTGGAGTCTGGTCAAATGGAGGTACGGAAAAAAACTGGTTGGTTTCCACAAGATCGATCAGGTGTGAAAGTTCGGCGATGACCCTGTCCGGGTCGACTTTCTGATGGATCTTCTGAATATGGGCCATTCCTTCCGGAGTCCTATCGACCTGACAATAGATGCAATCAAAGTTGCAGCCCTTGTCCGGGTTCATGTTAATGCCGACCGAAAGTCCTCCGGAACGTCTGGATATGACCGGGTAAACATGAATATTGTTCCTGAATCGTCTTTGATGATCTGAAAAGAGAAATTTCAATGCCGAAGATGGGTCGTCCAATGGTCCTCCCTCAGAAAGGGGCTTTCTTCAAGGGGTGGTTCGAGAGAGAGAATATGGTTGCTTTCTCCCCAGACGGTTTTGGCGGGAATAGGTGTGTATCCCCGTTCATGTTCTGGAAAATGGGGCCAAAGAGCTCCGTAGACGATTTCATCCATATGGGGTGGAAGGGGTGCCGGGAAAAAAACACTGGGGCCATTAAAGCCTTCCGGGTGAAAGGAGACGCCAAGTCCCGAGATCTTTTCGTCGAGCGCCTTGTTGTCTTTTTCATTTCGACCAAGAATCACCCACGTGGAGTCTTCGAATCGATAGTGGCGGCCGTGTCGGAGAAGTGATGCATTTTCCCTTGATCTTCCGTCATCAAGGGTAATGAAATCAGTGACCCTTTCCCGAAAATGGTCATCGGTCAAAAGACATCCTCCGGCGGGGCTTGGAATGGTCTTGAATCCGAATTTTTTGGCGAGGGCGAGTTGGGGTTTTCTGGAGCGTCCTGCCCATCCAAAAAGCTTTTTTCGGTCGACTATCCCTTCCTTTTCCATGCGAGTCTCAGGGAGGAGCCTTGCCGACAATGGGCGCAGGATTTCTCCTTCCATTCCGGCTTCCTGATCGATTACGTATAATGTATCCCTTTTTTGGCTCATGGGTCTTTGGCCGACAACCTCTCCTGTTACCAGAAAGCTCGTACCGGTTTCATCCATAACCTTCTTGGCAATGGTAAACATGAGTATCCTGCAGTCGATACAGGGGTTGACCACTGAGCCATAACCAAACTCGGGATTTTTCAATACATCAATAAAGGCATCCCCTTTTGGACGGCGGAGCAGGGGAACCCCCAATTCCGCCGCCATGGTTTCAGCAGTGTTTTCGCAGCCGAAGGGACTTTCAAGGTGGAGACCCACCAGTTCAATGCCCTGCTCCAGAAGGAGCCTGCCCGCGAGGGAAGAGTCCAGTCCTCCGGAAAGAAGTAAAAGTCCTTTCAATCAACATCCTTGTCGGAATCGGAAATGACTTCATGAATTTCAAGAACATTCGGTCCGGAAAACATTTCTCTGGGAGGGTGGTTGGAATGGGCTTTTTTAAAGGAGTCCGAGCGGGTCCAGTTCTTGAAGTCCTCCATTGTCTCCCAAAAGGTCATGACACTGTAGTACTCAGAATCGATGGGCTTTAAAATCAGGTTGCGAATGAAGCCCGGTGATCCGTCGATCAGTCCCTTCCTGTTCTTGAAGCGTTCTTCAAAGTCTTTTTCAAATCCTTTGGCAACAAGAATGCGATTGGCAACAACAAACATGGCAATCCTTTCGTTAGGGAGAGGTGAGGGGAAAAGAAGCATTCCATCCTAAGTGTGTCACATTGGTTCGAATGGTTTCGAAATTGAATCCCCTTAGTGTTTCATTGATCGGGTGCGGATTCAAGGGTCCACTCGCTGTTTGGCTAGGAGCCTTCACTGGCCTCCCACCCTGAAGGAGTCAGCTTTCTACCGGAAGGAGTCCTGGCGAGGAATCCTTCCTTCAAAAGGTAAGGCTCCACGACATCGATCAGGGTTTCGGGATCCATTTGAAGAGTTGCCGCGATGGCTTCAATTCCCACTGGGCCGCCTTCGTAGACGGACCGGATTGTTTCAAGAAACTTCCTGTCCACCCGGTTCAGGCCTCTTGTGTCTATTCCCTCCATTTGAAGGGCCTCTTTTGCCAGTGAGACTGTGATAACCCCGTTCCCCCTTACCTGAGCAAAGTCCCTGACTCTTTTTAAAAGCCTGTTGGCTATCCTTGGGGTCCCCCGTGAACGTTGCCCAATTTCATTTGCCGCATCAGGGGTCATCATGATCTCCAGAATCTTTGCAGACCGTTCCAGAATCCGGGCAAGTTCCGCGGGAGTGTAAAAGTCCATATCCCTTTGTATTCCGAATCGGTCTCTAAGGGGAGCGGAGAGGAGACCCGCTCTTGTGGTGGCGCCAACAAGGGTAAAGGTCTGAAGCCGATGGCGGAATGTTCTGGCTGCCGATCCTTTGTCAAAGACGACATCGATGGCAAAGTCCTCCATCGCTGTGTATAAAATCTCTTCAACAGGGCGTGGAAGTCTGTGGATTTCATCAATAAACAGAACCGTTCCCGGGGCCATTCTGGTCAAGATTCCCACCAGGTCCCCCCCTTTTTCAAGGGCAGGTCCTGTTGTTCCCTGAAAGGGGACGCCCATGGCCTTTGCAATCAGGCTGGAAAGCGTTGTTTTCCCGAGCCCTGGTGGGCCATGGAACAGAATATGATCCAGGGCCTCTCCCCGGATGATGGCGGCTTCAATGGCAATGTGCAGGCTTCTGGTGACATCTTCCTGACCGACATAGTCTTCGAAAGAGCGGGGACGAAGCTGATTCGATTCCCTGTTCTCTTCTGCAATGTTCTCTTCGATTTCCTCTTCAGGAAATGGTGTGGGATCAGTCAGATCCAATTCTGTAAACCTCCGAGAAAAGCTCTTCAATGGTACGAATGTCGGGGTTCTTCTTGAGAGCTGCGGCGACAAGTCTTGATGCTTCGATCGGAGTGTGTCCGAATTGTTGGACCAATGTCTCCCTGACCAGGGATGAAATATCTGTCAGCGAAGCTGTTTTGTTCTTCCCGGTGGGTTCGGCCGGAATCAGGGGTGTTGATATGGGCTGGACTTCTTCCTTCAGCTCGGAAATGATTTTTTTAGCGGTTTTGTCTCCGACTCCCTTGAGTGTTTTCAATCGGGAGACATCTCCCTGCGAGATCATGGAAAGCATCTCCTCGACAGGAAGGGAAAGAATTCGCAGTGCGGTCATGGGGCCAAGTCCCTGAACCTTTCTGAGAAGAAGAAAAAGGTCCTGTTCTTCTTTTGTGGGAAACCCAACAAGGGTTGGAGAATCCTGATGTTCGCTCCAGAAGAACTGGGTATACAGGCTTAACTCGGAAGATTCTGAATCGGTTCCCGACAGGACACTCATCGAGTAGGGCGATAGGTGGACCCGATACCCGACAGCTCCCGCGCGAAGGGTAATGGCATCTTCTTCCCAGGAGATGATTGTTCCGAACAATCTTGAAATCATGGGGGCAATAACCTGCTGAAACCGAGAAAAGCCAATCCCATGGCATCGCCTTCATGAGTGCTTGAAAGATGAAGTCTCGGGCCAAGCCATATGGCAAGGGACTCCTGGACGGCCTCTTTGGAGGCGCCACCATAACCCGTGATCCTGTGCTTGAGCTCTCTTGGAGATATGGTCGTAAAAGCGAGGTGCAGTTTGTTCGACAGAAGAGCAACGACACCGATGACCGGTCCCAGCATCAAACCGGCGTTAGGTGCATTTTTCCTGTTGAAATGATCTTCAATGATCACGGCATTGGGCCGGTGGGTCTTTGCGATTTGTTCAAGCCGGTCATAAATCTCGCCGATCCTTCCCTCGACGGGTGTTTTCGGAGATGTCCTGATCGTTCCTTGGGCCAATATGCGAACTGTCTCGAGAGATGTTCCGGATAGAACCGCATAGCCTGTTGCGGCAAGTCCGGGATCAACACCCAGTACGGTAAAGGAAGAGCCCCTTTGAACCGTGGGGAGATTCGGTCCCCCCACGGGCAGGCTTCCTGTTTTAGGGAGAGAGGGGGACATAAGAATATCGGCCATCCCGCAGGACGGACAGGACCGCATCCTGGTCCTTTTTGATTTTCTTAGCAATGCGAATATATTCGCTGACCGAGTGCACACTGTGCCTGTTCACTTCGACAATGATATCCCCTCTTCTGAGACCGGCGCTTTCGGCAACAGAACCAGAGGCCACCCCCTCGACAATAACCCCTTCAAGATGAGCGGGAAGATTCAGTTGCTGGCGCATCTCTGCGGTGATATCAGTAATGACGAGTCCCTTCAGGACATTGTTAAGTTTTGGAGAGGATGGCTTCTCAACGTGATTTCCGGCCATTGCGATATTTGCCGGAAGCTCTCCGATCATGACAGGAATATTTCTCTTGTCACCATTTCTGATGACTGTAATCCGGACATTTGTTCCAGGTGCAATGCGCGACACCCTGAACCGAAGATCGTTGGCATCCTGAATTTCATGGTCGTCAAGTGCGATGATCACGTCACCCCGCTTGAAGCCTGCATGACTTGCGGGACCATCCGGAAGAATGTCGCTGACAAGAACACCCTTTTTGCTGGAAAGATGAAATTGACGCTCGATTACCGGTGATATGTTCTGGATCGATACGCCAAGCCAACCACGAACGACTCGTCCCTTCGTTCTGAGGTCGTTGACGACTTGCCGTACCATTTCGGCCGGAATGGCAAAACCAATCCCTTCATAGCCGCCATTTGTTGTGTAGATGGCGGTATTCATCCCGATGACCTGTCCGAAGAGATTGACAAGAGGACCACCGGAGTTTCCAGGATTGATGGCAGCATCTGTCTGGATAAAATTTTCGTACTGTTCAATTCCGATATTGCTTCTTTTCAGTGCGGATACAATTCCCATGGTGATGGATTGTGTCAGACCAAAAGGTGATCCCATGGCAAGGACAATGGTCCCGACGCTGACCTTTTTCGAATCGCCCCAGGAAACGATCGGGAGGTCATGTTTCGGGTGGATCCGGATCACCGCAACATCAGTCATGGGGTCTTTTCCGATAATGGTGGCCCGGTAGCTTGACTTGTCAGAGAGGACAACGGTGACCTTAGTGGCATGTTTGACCACATGATAGTTTGTAACGATGTAGCCATCCTTGGAGATGATGAAGCCCGACCCCAGGCTTCTCTCAACATGTTTCTGCGGAGCTCCTCCGGGAGCCTGATTGCCGAAAAACTGCCTGAAAAAGGGGTCGTTCATGAATGGATTCTGCGGTTTTGCCGTTACGACGGATGTTGTCGAAATGTTGACGACTGACGGAATGACCGCTTTTGAAACCGTCACAAACACATTCTGAAGTGCGAGACCCGGAGCAACTTCCTCCTTTGATATCGGAGCGGAAGGAGTTCCATCACTAGCCCTTGCTGGCTGCGGTGTCATGGAGAGAATGAGCGATAAGGAAAGGCCTAGTGATATAAGGGAGGTCCGTGTCAGTTTCTTGGGGGTTTCTATTTGTGAAGATTGGATCATTTTCGGCGTTCTCCTTCGAATGATGGTCAGTCCGTATTTCCGGGGGGGGACTGCTTCAGATGGCCGCTTGGTGAGCGTCCAATGGCGTCAAGTGTTCGCTGAACGACCTCTATGATCTCCTGTTTTTTGAATGGCTTTGGAATGAGGTCAATGGCTCCGAGAGAAAGGGCCTCGACCCAGAGGTGTTCGTCACCGAATGCGGTCAGTATGATCACGGGAAGATCCGGATGGTCTTTCTTGATCGACCTGAGAAGGTCCATCCCGCTTCTTCCTGGCATGCGAAGATCTGTGAGGATCAGGGAGGCTTCCTCCCTGTCAAGATGAGCGATGGCTTCTTCGGCAGATTGGGAAACGGATACTGCAAAGCCCCCTTTTTTCAGAATTTCTTCCAAAAGGTCAAGCGCAACCACATCGTCTTCAACGACCAGAATTTTTTTTCGGTTTTTCTGAGACGCCGACATTGGCAGAGTTTCCGAGTCAAGAGGCATAGTTGAAACCTACCATATCATCAAAAGGTGTTCAAGGGGTTTTGCCCCCTGTTTCGGCCTACAGGAACCATTACAACAAAATGTCCGCCCGGTCCTGTCCCCAGAGAAAGGTTACCTCCGAGATCATCGATGATTTTACGGCTGATGGCAAGGCCAAGTCCGGTTCCATGAGATTTGGTTGTGAAAAAAGGTTCAAAAATCCGCTCAACCAGATCTTCAGGAACTCCTGGCCCGCTGTCCTGAACATGGATCTCAACATAATCGCCGTTTTGATGGCCAGAGATTTCTATTGTGCCATGCTGACCGGAAGCATCTATAGCATTTTCAATAAAGTTCAGAAAAACCCCCTGAAGGCTTTCCCGGTCAGACTGGACTAGAGGGCATTCCGGTGGAAACTGATAGGTGATGGTAATCCCCATCGACTCGGTTCTGGGTTGGACAAGAAAGAGAATATCTTCTATTAGGGAAGGCAGATTCAGTGACGTGGTCGGAGGGGGATCCCTTCGGCTCATGCTGAGAAGCTTCCTGATGGCTTTGATCATCCGGTCGATCTGGCCAAGGATCACATGCAGATGCTTTTCTACCGAAGGAGGGAGTCCTTCTTCTTCAAGAGACAACTCCACATGTCCGCTTATGGAATGAAGGGGATTCCCGAGCTCGTGCGCGACAATCGCGAGGCTTTCTCCGATGGCAGCCATTTTCTCCAGTTCTGAAAGTTTCCTCTGGAAAAAAAACATGTTTCGTCCGGCTTCTTCTAGGGAGGCATTTTTCTGAATCAATTCATGCGTGGCTTCAGTGATCTTGTTTGTCAGCGTGTCATTGAATTCCTGAACCCGTTGAAGGAGCTTCCTGTTTTCTTCCGTCCGGTCAGAAAGAATGGAAAGCATCTTGTTGAAACCTCCACTGAACTGCCTGATTTCAAATGTTCCGACAGGGTCAACGCGGACGTCGAGGTCTCCTTCCCCAACTCTCTCCATAGCTTGAGAGACTTGGTAGAGGGGGGTCAGGACCAGTTTCTTGACGACAATCGAGAGAAGAAATGCCAGCAACAAAAATCCTGAAAGAAGGAGGAGAAGTGTCCTGTTTTGCTCCCGCTGTGCAAGCATGTCTGCTTCATAAAGTGAAATAAGGACCCCAACGGTTCCAAGCTTTTTGTTGTGGTGGAGAAATGGGACAACGACATAAAGTCCGGATCGGGTCCCGATAGGTTCCCGGACGCTGATCCAGTTCAGGTGATGGGAGATGACAACGGTATGGGCCTGACTTTCCTTGAGGGACAAAGGCGTATTGGGGTAGCTGATGATTCTGGGAAATTCTTCTCCCTCTGTGAGCAGATCGACCCGTTTGACGTTATGCCGGATGGTCATGACCGCTTTCATCTCTTTTTGGAGAGCGATCAGTCCCCGTCGATCGACAGTCGATCTCGATCCGGTCGCTCCGTTTGCCGCCGGGAGAATCCTGTCCGCTTCATGGTGCATCTCCACTCCGAAGGCAAACTCCTGGGCGACAAGGCGACCTTCGTTTTCAAGGGCAAGGACTGCTCCCCTGTGAACAAGAATATTATCCCAAAAAGCAAACGCACCCATCAGCGCAGAAATCAGTGCGGCCACAATAACGATCATGAGTGGTTGAAGCCTGATGGGTGGCTGGATGGTCATCGTTATTTAGCTGAAATCGGGTAAGGACTGTTTTTATAATTCTGGCTGTAGGAGATGTAGTGGCGGGCCGATTGTCTTATCCACTCTTTTTCTTCATCTGTCAGAGTTCTCTTGACTTTCGCCGGGCTGCCAAGGGCGAGATGCCCTGACGGGATAATTGTGCCTTCTGTGACCAGGGAGCCTGCTCCAATAATCGTGTCGTCTCCGATAACAGCTCCATCCATGATAATGGATCCCATGCCGACAAGGATCCTGTTGCCCAATGTGCACCCATGGAGAATGACCCGATGGCCCACGGTGACATTGGACCCTATCGTGAGTGAAAATCTGTTTCTTGTGACATGACATACGGATAGATCCTGAATGTTGGTTCTTTGCCCGATTCGGATTCGATGAACGTCCCCTCTGACAACCGCTCCGAACCAGATGGAGGAATCTTTTCCGATTGTTGTGTCCCCAATCACCTGCGCTGATTCGGCAATCCATGCCGATGGAGCAATTTTGGGGAGAATACCCTTATAAGGGAGGATCATGGGAAAGCTCCTTGAAAACCTTTAGGCATCTGTCTGGCCGGCAATGCACTGACGACTTTCTGATGCAAATTGATGATAATGATGAGGATAACAAATGTGGGATCTGTCTTCCAGCGATCTTGCCGGAAAACATTCTCGATTTTTGATCAGGATTTTCAGGAATCAATCTGGGGAAAATAAAGATGATCAGGGCTGTTCTGTTTGATTTTAATGGGGTCATTATTGATGATGAGCGGGTGCATCTTGATCTTTTTGTAGAAGTCCTTTCTCCTTATGGAGTTGTTGTCGACAGGGACTTGTATTGGAAAGAGTTTCTGGGGATGGACGACAGGGGTGCTCTATCAGGCCTTTGGTCCAGCCATTTTGGAAAGCCCCCTGAAGATCAGATACTCTGTGAACTGATTGAAAAAAAAGCGAAAATTTATATGGAGAGACTCTCTTCAGGTCTCCCTCTGTATAACGGCGTTTTATCCCTGGTGACGGATCTGTCCCATATTTATCCCATGGGAATTGTTTCGGGGGCCCTTCGCCCAGAAATTGAGGGGACTCTTTCTCAAAACGGTTTGATGGAGTGTTTTCAATTTATTGTCAGCGCTGAGGATACGGAAAGAGGGAAGCCGGATCCCGAAGGGTATGTAAAAGGCTTCTCCCGTTTGGCCTTGATGGACTGCCTGGAAGGGCTTTCTCATGACGAGGTTCTGGTGATTGAAGATTCTGTCCAGGGCGTGGAAGCAGCAAAGCGCGCGGGGTTAAAAGCATTTGCCGTTTGCCATACCTACTCGCCACAATCTTTTTTCCATGCGGACAGGGTTTATCCGGATGTCGGGAAGATCCAGCTTCAGGATGTGCTTTCGCTGCCCTGAACTGTGGAGTGTATCAGGATATTTCGTGAGATCACATTGTTCCTGTGATGGGTATCACCGATTTTTGGGGAGAATACTTTAAAATATGATAAAATGCATCCGGCATTACCTCTGTGTCTTGAGTGGCAATGGGTGTTTTGTTTTGTCAAGGACATTTTTCACGTTGTGTTTTGGTTCTTAACTTTTATGGTTTTTATGAGGAGTATTGAATGGCGTCAAACAGTGTTCGTTCTTTTCTGAAAGTTGTTTTCTTATCCTCGTTCGTCTTGTCAGCTGTCTTTTTTCAACCGGTTCACGCAAAAGCTGCGAGCAGTGTTTCTTCCGAGGATTCTCCTGAAGTGACAACCTCCTCCCAGAGCTCAAGCACTGGGTCAGGATCTTCCTCTGGTGGCACTTTTTCGGATATCGGTAAAATAGGGGTGGGTTTGTCCTGGTCTCCGATGGAGATTACCCCTGGGGCAACGGATAGCACGAGTGTCGGTTTTGTTGGTGCAAGGTACTGGTTCAACAAGACGTTCGGGTTGGATGGTGGACTCGGTTTTGGATTCCCTTCTGTCAGCCCGGGAACAAACTTTCTGACAACGCTTGAGCTTGAGCCAATGATTGCTCTGGTTGAAACGTCCCGGACGATTCTTTATGGCAATATTCAGTTTATGGGAGCGTTCGGTTCCGGTAGCGATGCCAATTCTTCCATCTATCTTTCTGCAGGCATGGGTATTGAGCACGCATTGTCCGATATGCCAAGGCTTTCGATCTATGGACAGTGGAATCCGGTCAGCGTGGATTTTGTAACTGGCCCAAACAATCCGACCGGTTTTGGATTTTTGGGATCTGTGATGAACTTCAATACAGGTTTCCGTTACTATTTTTAATGAAATGTATGGAGTTGTCTGAAAGCCATCGGGAGGTCCCTCCCGATGGCTTTTTTAGGATCACCTTAGATCTTGTCGCCATTTGTTTTCTATTGCTTGTTTGACAATCAGGGATGTGTTCAGTAGAATTTTCCCCCAATTCGATATGCGATCTAAGTCATTATTTTATGCCCTATTTAAGGGAAGATCCCGTCCATGATCAACCTTGACGGGGAGGCTGCCAAATTTCTCGGGTTGCGCGCAGCTTCATGGATCTTCTGAGTGTTCACTACGATGATGGCCTCGGCTTGGGGGCAATGCTCTCCAATGGAGAGGCAACAAGATATATTTCCCGGGTTATAAAAAACTTAAGGTGATGGGGTTGTCTTTGTTTTCGCCAAATGTCTTTGATGAAAGGCGGAAAGAAGGAGAATTCATGGGGATGGGTTTTCAGGGGAGGTATGATGACAGGATCTAATGGTAAAAATGCATTGAAACTTGGGAAGACTGGTTTCGCAAATAAGGCATCTATGGTATTGGGTACGTTTGCAGCTTTCCTTCTGTCTGTAGGAGTTTTTGTCAGCCCTGTCAGCAAGGCCATCGCTTCGGATGATCCCAAATTCGGAGGATGGGTATTCAGGGACTCCCTTGATATCAGTATTCCTTTTAATGGACTTTCTTTTGTCAGCCCTTCGGAAGGCTGGGTAACGGGAGCTTCCGGTTCCATCCTTCACACATCCGATTCCGGGAAAACATGGACGGCTCAGGTTTCCGGAACAACCCACTGGCTTCAGTCAGCAGCATTTGTGAGCCCGACCAAGGGCTGGATCGTTGGGAACCAGGGCACAATCCTGACGACTGACGATGGTGGCAAAACTTGGGTCCCTCAGAACTCCGGTGTTCGATTTGATCTCTATACCGTGACCTTCCTGAATCCGACAGAAGGCTTTGCGGGAGGTTTTGCTGGGACGCTTCTCCACACAACCGATGGAGGGGCAACCTGGAAAAAGGTGTCTACAGATACAGCCCAATGGATCATGAGTATCTTCTTTCTGAAGAGCAATCCTTCAAACGGATGGGCAGTTGGTCAGGATGGCCTTGTTCTTGTTACAACAGATGGTGGTGCGACCTGGAGCAAGAAACGAAACCCGGTTGGGAAAGATCTTTATGGTGTCTATTTCTCTGATGCAACCCATGGTTGGGCGGTTGGTACGCATGGAATCATAGAGTTTTCCTCAAATGGAGGTATCTCCTGGTCCATCCAGAACGGGATGGGTGTTGGACCTCTTGGTCGAGGAATCGAAGGCGATGAACGGGAGCTGAATGACCTTCATGCGATCACTTTTGTGGATGATAAAACAGGCTATGCTGTCGGTGTTATGGGGATACTTCTGAAAACTACCGATGGTGGCAATCATTGGAGCCTGATTCCTTCAGGGACCGGCCTGGATCTTTATAATATTTCTTTTCAGGGACCAGGTAGCGGCTGGATTGTTGGTGTTGGAGGCATGATCCTTCACTTGGGGAATAGCTGATCCAGAGGATCTTTTCTGAAAAAGAGGGCTGGCTTCCCGGAGTTTGCTGGGTCCAGCCCTTTTTTTATCCCTTTTTCCCTCATTCTCAAATATGCTAGGATCAATCCATGATTAATTATATTCCGTTGACGTTTTTTGGTTTGATAGCTGTTGTCGGACTTGCTTTTTTTGTTCATGGCTTCATGAACCGGCAAAAAATATTTGCGGATTTTCAGGAGTTGGCAAAAAAACTCGACGGTCGGGCAGGGAGGGATAACATCATCTCATACCCTTGGTTTGAGGGACATGTGGATGGGCGGGATCTCCGTGTTTTTTTTCACACTTCTGAAAATCATACTGTGAGTGTCTTGAATCTGGTTTCGGAGCTCGGGATTGCTTCTGATGCCCATTTTGTCCTCCTCCAGAAGGATGGTTTTCGGAAGCCCAAACCGGAAGATCTGGTCAAGCTCCAGGCGGAAGTTGGTCCTGCGCTTGATATTCCCGTTCCATTTGATGTTCGGTCACCGAATGCGGAAGAAGCACAGCGGGTGTTATCTATGCCACCTGTTGTCAATGCATTGGGGGAAATGACCCCGTATAATCAGGTGCTGGTCTGGGATGGCCGGATTCTCTTCTCGAAGCAGTTTGATGGTGTCCAGGAAACCAATCCTGCTGTTTTTCAAAAGACGTTGGCCAATATGGTAGGGCTTTGTCATGCCATTGAGTCCGGAATCTAGGGCGGTGTCTGAAAGTCAAAAACATGTAGTCGTGCTTCTTGTCAAAAGTCCGGAAATGACCCAGTTTTTTTTGGCCATCAGAATGGCTCTGGCGTTTCTTTCGACAGGAGCCAGACTGACCCTTTTTGTCATGGATGATGCTGTCCTTGGGCTTCTTCCAAGAAACTACAGGGATCCTGCCTCGTTTCCTTTGGCTCCAGTCCTGTCTTCAGGAGGAGAAATTCTGGTATGCCAGAGTACAGCGGAACCAAGAGGTCTCCTGGCGGAAAATTTGCCTCGTGGGGTTTCCTTTGAGACACAGGTTCATTTGGGCCAATTGTCTTCCGAAGCAGATCTTTTTCTTCCCTTCCTTTAGGTCACAAGGTCTCCTGAGAGGAATGCATGAGTGTTGAACCATTAAACAAAAAGGTCCTCTTTGTCATAGAGGAGTCTCCCACTGCCCACCTCAGACATTTTGAGGCGATGAGGATGGCCTTGGGATTTTCCGTCACACACAGTGGCATGAAGATCCTTCTGAGGGGAAGAGGGGTTCTCGCTCTTCGGGAAGTTCATCCCGAGTTGATCGGTTTGCCACCAGAGCTTTTGGAGGTGTTGCCTCTATTGGGAGATCTGTCAGTGGGAATCCTTGTCGAGGCAGAAAGTCTCTCCGAGTACCTTCCGGACTGGACGGCATCGGGTCCTGAAACGGTTATTTCGCGGGCAGAAGGAATGGATCTGATTTTGGGGTCGGATCTGGTTCTTGGATTCTGGAGCCCCGGGAGAGCCGCATGAATAGAAACCGTCTATTGTTCCTGACACTTTTTCCCCCTCCAGAGGGGTTCCGTGATGTCCGTGAAAGACTTCTGGCGAGTTCAGAGCCACATGCGGTTTTGCTGGCAGGCGAGGGAGTTCGAAACTCTATGCCGGACTGCGGGGAGCTCTACCGTTTAAGGGTGGATCTTGAGGGGCGAGGAATGATTCCCGGTAAAGATGCCGTATCCGATGAGGAGGCTGCCCGAATGATCCTTTCTGCTTCTTCCGTCATCACGTTTACCTGACAGATTGTCCCCATGAGGATCGTTAAAGGGAAGATTCGACCGGTCTGGATCATTTCGCTCCTCATTGCATTTCTCTCAGTTCCTATCCTCCTGCATTTCTCCCAAACGATTTTGAATCCCCAGACACAGAATGCAAAAGAGGTTTTGTGTCCTCCTGGAACGCCCGGTCATCTACTTGGATGTGATTTTCTGGGGAGGGACAATCTCTCAAGGCTTCTTTCAGGTTCAACGGTTTCGTTGGGGATCGGACTGATGGTCGGATTCCTTTCCACGATTATCGGAACCATGTGGGGAGTTCTTTCCGGAGCTACGGGTGGTGTTGTGGACCAGGTGATGATGAGAATCCTTGAGGTCTGGTTTGCTCTTCCGGAAATCCTGATCGCAACAATTCTCCTTCTTGTTCTGGGACATGGGGCAATGGCTGTTGTCGTCGCATTGACCTTTGGTGGATGGATGGGGGTTGCGAGGGTGATTCGTGGGGAGACGCTCAGGATCAGGGAGCAGCTTTATATGGAAGCCTCCCGTTCTGTTGGAACAAGACCTTCCTGGATGATCCTGAAGCACTTTATTCCAAATTTGTTGCCGGTGATGGGAGTCCTTCTTCTGTTTCGAATTCCGGGTGGGATCTTAGGAGAGTCAACCCTCAGCTTTTTGGGGTTGGGGATATCTCCTCCCCACTCCAGCTGGGGGACTCTGGTGAACGAGGGATTCAAGGCGCTTCCAATGACCCCATGGGTTCTTTTGTGGCCGGCGCTGGCGATTGTGGCTACGCTTTTATCCTTCCAGTGGATTGCAGAAAAAATTGGGAGATCCCCATCATGAAGAGGCTAAGGGGAAGGCTTTTGGGGGCGATCTTTCTATTGTGGGCCGTTTTTACCCTGACGTTTTTCCTGTCGCGATTTGCTCCCGGAAATCCTTTTGCCGGAGACAGGAAGCTTCCTCCAGAGATCATGGCCAACATTCTGGCCTATTACCATCTCGATCGTCCGCTTGGAGTCCAGTACCTTGAAGGATTGAAGCATGCCATCGAAGGCAATTTCGGCATGTCTTTTAAAAATCCGGGTCTGTCGGTAAACGATATCATTTCGAGGGCGCTTCCTGTTTCGCTGACTTTGGGGGGAGTGGCCCTTGTTGAGTCTCTTGTTCTTGCCATTCTCATAGGCCTTGCCATTGCGCTTTCAGGTCAAAAAGTCTCAACGGCGATCCGGTTTTTTGCGACATCGCTTGTTGCTCTTCCTTCCTTCTTGCTGGCAACGGTTCTAATCGCTGTTTTTTCAAGTTATATGGGTCTCCTGCCACCCGCCCTCTGGGAAGGCTGGAGATCTCTTATTCTGCCTTCCTTTTCCATCAGCCTTGCACCAGCGGGCTATTTGGCCCGAGTTTTTGCGACAAGTCTTTCAGAAACGATGGAAAGTCCCTTTTATCAGGCTGCAAGGGGGCATGGAATTGCCCGGGTTTTTTTGTTGGCACGCCATCTGGTGGCTCCATCCCTCAACGGTCTGCTGTCGATTCTGGGTCCCCTGGCGGCTTCTCTTTTGACAGGATCTTTTGTGGTGGAATCGATCTTTGCGATCCCGGGGCTCGGAAGGGTTTTCGTGTTGTCGGTCATGAACCGGGATTACCCTATGATCATGGGGACAACGATGGTCTATACGGTTCTCCTGGCGTTGATGACCCTTTTGGGAGACTGGATCGTGGAGAGAGTTGACCCCCGCATCAGAGCTTTATAGGCAGGTGTGTGAACCTTTACTGGAATAAGGGATTCCAGAGGGACTCACCTTTTTTGGTAATGGAATCAATGACTGATTTCTCTATCCCTATTTTTTCCATCTGTACAAGAATATCCTGGAAGGACGCCTGTTGTTGGCCTATGCGTCCAAGACAACTTTTCTGGATGATGTAGGTTGACTGGAAGATAGCTGCCGCTTCCTTGCTCTTCCATCTTGTTTTCCAGTTGACCTCATTGCTGGTTGACCCATCCGGGTTCGAAAGATACAGCTCCATGCCTTTCAGAAAATCGTCCCTTTTTCTTCTTGATGCGATGGGAAAAAGGTCGGCTTTTTGATTGCCGTGTCCTTTTTCGAAGGCGGAGAGGTCTGTGAAGTGTGCCCATCGAGCCAGATCTTCAGCGTCTTCCTCGCTCAGGCCCAGGTCGGTCGCGATCTGGAAGGCTCCCTGAGCCAGACGCTCCCTGAATCCCATCGGCTCTTCCCTGAAACGTTCAAACGATTGGGAAAAAACCGAGATTTCATAAGTTGTCAGATTCGCGATCATTGCAACCGATTCGAACAGGGAAAGATTCCCGATAAAGATATCCCGGAAAGACATCATCGGATTTCCGGAGACAATGGCCGCATGCACTGAAAGAAGAGCCGTTGTTGTCACCTCAATGTCAGAATGTCCACCAAGCCCTATGGAGGTCATTCCGATGCGGATCTCCGGAAGGCTTGTGTCATTGGCACCCGGAAGGCGTCTGGGTCCCCCTTCCATGATTCGCGACGCAACAATCCTCGCTCCGTCAGCGCTGGTTTCAGGTAATAGAAGAATCTCGATATCAGGTCCGAGCTCGAAGTAGATATCAGGCGTCCGGACGTAAGGAGAGACAATGTTGTCGAGGGAAACAGGGGACTCCCCTTCCTCTGTCTTGACGACTGCGATCAGAGAGAGATCCCGGCCATATCTGAATGCCCTGAGTACTTCCTTCGAGATCTCGGGGTGTGATCTGACCCATTCCACAAGCGATTTGATGCTTTGGGGGAAGAAACTCGACATTCAGTATCCTTTTTGTAATGTTTCTTTTTGATCAAAGTTTGGTTTAAATCTGTTGATGGTATTATGAAAGAATTGTTCAGGTTTGAAAAGTTATGGGAGGGAAATTGAAGAATAAAAAAAACTATCTGACCCCGGGTCCCCGGACAAAATGCATCCATACAAGCGGTCCGGAGGATCCCTGGCGTGCGCTGACGCCTCCGTTGTACCAGACGTCAACGTTTACTTTTCCCGATTTTGATCAGGTGGACCGGGTTCTCAAGGGGGAGGAGGAGGGGTTTGTCTACGGAAGAATGGGAAACCCGACGACCGAGCGTTTCGAGACTCTTGTCTCCGAGCTCGAGGGGGGAGAAAAAACACGGGCATTTGCCTCCGGAATGGGTGCCATATCTGCCATCCTGATCCATTTGACGAAAAGCCGTCCCGAGATGGCTTTTCCAAAGGTCCTTTACGGGGGGACGAGGGCATTCATTGAAAAATATCTGATCCCCCAAGGGTGCCTGATCCACTGGTTCGATCCACGGGAAGAAGGATGGGAAGAGGAGCTCTCTCGAAGACTTTCCCCGAAAACCGCTGCCGTGTTCGCGGAAACCCCTTCGAATCCGGTGATGACGGTCATCGATCTGGGGAGACTGTCCGGAATCGCCAAAAGTGCAGGGGTTCCACTGGTTGTGGACAATACCTTTGCGACTCCTATCCTTCAGAAGCCTCTCGCCCTTGGCGCCGATATCGTGGTCCACAGTGCCACGAAATATCTGGGCGGCCATGGAGACCTTCTTGGAGGGACTGTTACAGGGAACGCTTCCCTGATGGAACGACTTTCTTTTGAAGAGGGTTCCTATCTGGGCGCGACGCTTTCCCCCTTTCACTCATGGCTTCTCCTTCGGGGGATGAAAACCCTTCCCCTCCGGATGGAAGCCCATTGCCGGGGAGCGATGAATATTGCCGAATTCCTGTCGCATCATCCCATGGTGAAGTCCGTTCATTACCCGGGGCTTCCCGGAGACCCGGGACACAAGGTGGCCGCTTTGCAGATGAAAGGTTTTGGAGGGATGCTTTCTTTCTCTCTCGGGGATGATCAAAAGGCAAGAAAAGTCGCTTCCAGACTTGAATTTTTCAAGATTGCGGTGAGTCTTGGTGATCCCGAGAGCCTGATCGAGCATCCCGCTTCATTGAGCCATCGTCAGATGTCGCCCGAAGGCCGGATGGCCCTGGGGATCGATCCGGGTTTTTTGAGAGTGTCTGTTGGACTTGAGGATCCGGAGGATCTGATCCTGGATTTGAAAAGAGCACTGGAAGCGTAGATCTCCTGAAGATCGGGGCGTGCTGATTTTTTTGCAGTGACCCCATAGTGGAAGACAAGCCTCTCTCCCAGGATTCCTGTGACCAGAAAGCTTGCAAGAGCCAGAAAAGAAAAAAAGGCGGCCAGAGGTTTTAGAAATACACTTTTTTGCATGTTTGTAGTCCCCTCTCTGGCTTTTAACCCGATCAGAAACCGGGTGAGCAGGATAAAGAGTGTCAGAAGGGCGGCGTCTCCGTGTTTTTCTCCCGGGGAGAACGCCGCTCCTGGTCCCATCGCACGCTCTTTCATCGCCAGGGCAATCCACCCTGTGCCAACCGTTATGATCAGAAGGATGATCAGTCCTTCAAGCAGATTTCCGGCAGTTTCTCTCTTTGTTATGGAACCCTTTCCTGTCTGATTCCTCGAAAAAATCCGAAAAAGATCCCACCCGCACCAGCCAATCCCAAGGGTAAGAGTGAAATGAACAATGATAGGGTGAAGATGGGCTAAAGCCATTTTGGGAATACGCCTTTCTGAGCTTTGAGACCTTCAAAATTGTCATCAATTTTGATTTCAATATTGTCGAATTTGGTATGCGAAAGAAGAAGGGCTAAAGCGTAAGTATTTTATAAACGATATTATTTTTTCTGGCACGGAAATTGATAATAGAGGTGCGTCACCCTGTTAAGGGGGGTCTGCCCCCTGGTGAATTCTTCCCGTTTTCGAAAGAAACGGAAAGTGCAAGGCTTCCCCTGGAACAACGCTGTTCCAATCCTCTCTCCGTCGAGAAAGCCACCTGTTTTTATCCTGATCGTCTGATGGCATTTTTATGTCCATCGCGGTTTCCTAATCTATTTTTTGACAACCAATATTAGCACTTTTCACTGGAAAACTCTTTTAAAGGAGAGACTAATGAAACGACGCTTTCCGGAAGCGAAAGGCCGATCTGCCGGGGTTTTGTCCCTTGCGGTCGCATCTGCGATGGTCCTTCTCGCCGGTCTATCCTCCCCGCATCTTTCTTATGGGGACAGCTCCTCTCCTCAAACGACGACAACGGCTCCGGCCACATCCCCGGCACCTGTCACTCCGGCAGCTCCCGTAACACCCGCTCCGGCAGCCACGCCAGCTCCAGCGCCGGATCTGATCCTTCCTTCGATGAATGTCCATTTCAAGGGCTTTATCGATGTGTACGGGCAATATAACCCGACCAGCGCATCGACAACGGATTTCCGGGCCTATGATTACGGTGCAAACTCCTTTAATGTCAACATGGCGCAGCTCAAGTTCTGGCGTCCGGACGACGACGGGATCGGCTTTGTTCTCCGCGCCGACTTTGGTCCAGGCGCCTACGCATCCGCCCAGAATTTTTCTCCGGGGTATTTTGGGGCGTTGGGGGGAGGGCATGGAGGAAGCGCTACA
>JAKCCY010000196.1 GCA_021838765.1 Nitrospirota bacterium | reverse complement strand
ATCTGTCTAAAAACGCCCGCTTTCCATACTTGGTGCCATGGGGGCCGGTCTCTTGTCCAGGCACTTTTTATTTTTTGAAATCATTCTACTTATGTTTTTGGATTCATCCCCTGACCTTTTGGGGATGGCGAGCGACCATTGGGGAATTGTCGGATTCCATGACAGTTTTCCTTGTTGATCAGTTTATTTATTTGGACAGGAGGAGGTTTTGGGGATCCCCTTTTCGCAAGAAATGACGGAAGAGGTTTTTTTGTTTCGATCTGAAGCAAAAAGCCATAGACACCAACTGCCCGTCATTCTGAAAAATGATTTTTTTAAACTCTGTTTTTGCTGCTCTTTTCTATTCCTTCTATCATTCTTCGCTATTTCCCCCTCTATCGTCAATGCCGCCAATCCATTCAGGGACTTTATTGTTTATCCCTATGAAACACCGGAGCAGGGGGAGTTCAGTATCGGCACCTGGCAAACGCTTCTTCTCCCGTCGAAAGCGGCTGAGCCTCTATTTGGAAAATCCCAGGCAAATGCAGACCTTCTTTTTTCAACCTATCTCCTTGAGTTTGGTGTGACGGACTGGCTGACGTTCGGGACCTACGAAGACTTTCTGGCGGGAGCCGGACAAACCTATTCGTATTATCAGACTCGGGCGATTACGACCCGTATCCGGTTTCCCAAAATTCCCGATTTTATCGATCCTGCAATGCAGATTGAATATTGGCTGCCGGCCGCCGGTGCCAATGAGGAGTCTCTCCTGGATGTCATTCTGATCGGGGAAAAAAAGATAGGAAACTTTATCCTGGATATCAACATGAGCTACCTTTTCGAGACAGCCAACCCCTCCGGCCCCACCGCAGCCTTGCCACCTGATTTCGGGTATGCGGCGGGTTTATACTATTTACTGGCCGACTGGGTGAACACCGGTATCGAAGCTTTTGGAGACCAGGGCTCCATCAATAATATGCTGCCCCTTGGTGGAAATGGTCAGGTCACCCAGCAGGATTATGTTTTCAGCTCCTGGAATTTTGCCATTGGTGAAAATATCGACTGGAATATTGGTATCGGTGCAGGTTTGACGGCAAACAGCGCTCCTTTTGCCATAAAGACCATTTTTGAGTATCACTTCAATCCTTTCAAGACGGAGCATGAATCTGAAAAAGATACTGAAGAACGGGATATTCACTGACAGGAAATTGGGTGAGATACCCGAATTCCTGTCAGTGACTGCTTTTATGAAGGGCTGCATAGTTCTTCTTGTTGGCTTCTGGGGGCTGGTTGGTTTTTCCGGATGCACCAGGGAAAATGCTCCAAATTTTCCGGTTTTTTCTCTTCCTTCCGGGACAGCTTTTCGGTTGTCCCAGCCGGTTCCAAAGGTTGCTCCGGGCCAAAAAATCCCCCGTTCCCTCAGGTATGTGGGAACGCTTGATGCAATTGCCTCGCCCTCTTCCGGACATTTTGTTGTTGTTGGCGCCCAGTCCGCAATATGGAAAAGCGATGACGGCGGGGTCTCCTGGAAGCATGTCGCGCCTCCGCTGAGAGGGGATTTTTATGGGATTGCCTTTTCTTCTCCCATGGTTGGATGGATTGCGGGTGATGATGGCGTTCTTCTCAATACCGTTGACGGTGGTGATCACTGGAAACGGGTTGCCGTTCCTGTGAAGGGGCTTTTTCTCCAGTCGATCAGTTTTCCGGATTCCATCCATGGATTCATCGCTGGGGAAAAGGGTATCGTCCTGGCCACGTCCGATGGTGGTGTCTCCTGGAAGCGTTTGGTTGTTCCAACGGTCCAGAATCTTTATGGCATTGCTTTTCTGACAGCGAAACATGGCTATGTCGCAGGCTGGCACCGGACATTTTTGGAGACGACCGATGGAGGATTGTCGTTTCATTCGCTGGTGATGGCTTCCGAGCGTGTGACCAGGCAGGAACCGTCCTACAATGTTCTTGCAACGGATGGAAAGAGAGTTTTGCTTGCCGGTGACCATGGTCTGGCCTACTACTCCCCCGATGGAGAAGCGGCCCATTTTTCAAAGGTCGACCTTCCTGTAAGAAACGATCTTTATGGTGCAGCTCTTTTACCCGATGGAGCGGTGGCCCTTTCTGGCGAGGGTGGTATCCTCATGTCTGGTAAACCGGGAGGTGTCATTTCTCCTGTCATGAAATCCGAAGGTAATCTGGCTGAGTCCGATTTCCTGGGGCTGGCATCGAGAGACGGCAAGCTATCTGTTGCCGGAACGCTGGGGGTCATTCTGACGCCTGCCAACTGAGTCTTTACGATGGCAGTGACTGTGTTTCACGTACTTGATTCTTGCTTGTTTTTGCACAGTTTTCGCAGATTCCATAGATCTGGAGCCTGTGCGAGACTATCGTAAAGTTTTTTTCTGCAGCAGCAAGATCCTGCAGGCGCTCAATCACGGGTTGGTCAAACTCAATGACCGCCTCGCATTCGATACAGATCAGGTGGTCGTGATGGGCTTCGGTGTGAAGCTCATACCGGCTGAACTCGTCGTTAAACCTGTGTTCTTCGATAAGCCCCTTTCCCTTCAAGAGGTTGAGTGTCCTGTATACAGTGGCAAGTCCAATTTTGGGGTTCTTTTTTCTGACAATCTGATGGATGTCCTCAACAGACAGGTGCTTGTTTGTCCCGGTGAGGGCGGAGGCTATGACGAGCCTTTGAGGGGTGATCTGAATACTGAGAGAGCGAAATTTGGAAACAAGTTGCTTGATCTCCTCGCTTTCCCTGTTGATATCGTTTTGGGCTGGTTTGGCGGATTTCATTGGGGGTCACCTTTCCCATTGCGGGTGATTTTTTTGTAAATCCAGATGGTATCAGGGTTCCCTAAGATTACACCCGAAGATGGTTTCCTGCAAGTCAAAAGCAAGATTGCTGTCAAGTTGCTGTTTGGATTTTTTCCTTGACAATGTAACGGATAATCGCTATTTTATCTTCGCCTCCATTATTGCGGGAATAGCTCAGCGGTAGAGCATCGCCTTGCCAAGGCGAGGGTCGCGGGTTCGAATCCCGTTTCCCGCTCCAATACTTAATCAAGAGAAACCCTCACCAGCATTGAAGAATCCACTGTATAAACCTGCCGACTTTTGTCTACTCCTGTAGACTGAAAAAGATCCATTTTTCAATTCTCGTGACGGCATCCTGACGGCAGGAACGGCAACGAAGAGCATTGAAAATCCTTGACGTTTTCAATTCATGGACTGCTTATGACGGCAGGAACGGCAGGGACTTGACAGATGCGGAATTGGTTGCTAAAATTTATGTTAGCGTGAATTAACACGCTGGCCGAGTGTGGGGAACGTACGGAGAGCAAACGGTACCCCGGCCGGAAGCGCGGGAGCGCGACCAGAAATTTAAGGATCACGGTCCGGATGGCATCGGACGAAACGTGATCGCCGCCCGACGCATACAGCGACGCCGCCGCTGGTGAGGGGGTCGGGAGTGATCCGAGCTATATCGGTACTCTCCTAGTCGCCCGTATCTTTGAGATACGGGCTTTCTGGGAGAGTGCAATGTCGACGAAAACTCCGCAAGATTTATCTTTCCTTCCCCCCCAAGCACGCCTCATCGCTCAACAGTTTCTTCCCAAAGTTCAACTCGGAGTCCAGGACGTATGTCCTGTCCTGGGAATGTCTCGATATGGTCTCTACAAAAGGCTCAAGAACGGGACAATCTCGCTTAAAGTCAATAAAAACGAGTTAGGACGCAACTGTATTTCTCTTTTCGATCTCATTGAATACCTTTGCCCCGGGGCAATCTCTGCTTCTGTGACGGCAATGCCGTCAGGAATCCAACAAATCACTGAAAATAAAAGAAAACGCGGACGACCGAGAAAAGACGAGACCCTCGGTGCGCCGCGCGCGCCCGTCGCTGTCTAAATTTTGCGACGCAAAAAAAACAAAAAAAAGGAGTCAAAAAAATGAAAACTTGCTGGATTAACTTTGATTTACAAAGGAAAGGAGGTCCGGAGATCGGA
>JAKCCY010000195.1 GCA_021838765.1 Nitrospirota bacterium | reverse complement strand
CCGAACACGGCCGTTAAGCCCTCCAGGGCCGATGATACTGCAACTGCAAGGTTGTGGGAAAGTAGGACGCTGCCGGAATAAATGTTGGGTCTGTTCCCGTCCTCGACGGGTTCAGGCCCTTTTTTTACTTCCCTTTTTTTATCACCTTCATCATGATCTTTTCCTTCCATCCCATCCTTTTTGTTCCAGAACCTCTCTTCAATGACTCCCTTTTCGGATCTTTTCCTTTCTCCCAAATTTTTTAGGTTGTTTGTCTAGAATCAATCGGAGTTGACAGGGTTTAGGGACAGGAATAGAATGGACAAACCGGATTTTGCCCCTTTCAATGGCTGACTGGAGTACGGCAAAACCGGTTAAAGTGGGTCTCCTGTCTCCTCATTCTTTCATTTTTTCAAAGGACTTCTCAATGGAGAGGAGCTTTCGATGTTTATTCCAGTTCTGCTGAAAAAGATTCTAGTCGGATATTTGCTGGCCCGGCTCCCTATTAGGAGCCTGTTCAAAAGTCTTCTCTATGCCTTATTCTTCCGAAAATATTCCCCATATGCCTCTGTTGTCTTGATCAAGCCTAAATCTGTCTGGAGTGCCAAATAATGAAAAACGTGATCGTTTCCGTCGGAATGGCAACTTGCGGGCTTGCCAGCGGCGCTAAAAAAGTCTATGAATCTCTTAAAACCTTAACCGACCAGTATTCCGGTTATCATATAACTCTTAGGCAAACCGGTTGTGTCGGTATGTGCCACAATGAGCCCATCGTCGATGTTGAGGTCGAAGGTCTTTCTAAAGTGACCTATCGTCAGGTTTCTCCTGAAACGATCACCTCGATCCTTGACGCACATCTCCTGAAAAACTCGTTTCTCCCCGAGCTTGCCTTCGGTCAGGTTCAAGGGGCATCAAACGATACTCCGATGATCACCGGTCTCTCTTTAAGTTCCGATAGCGACTATTTCAGGAAACAGGTAAAGATCGTTTCGAAACGCTGCGGGGTGATTGATCCATCATCGATTGATGATTATCTGGCAACCGGCGGATATGACGCTCTCAAAAAAATTCTCTCGGGAATTTCCCCTGAACAGGTTATTGATATCGTTACCACATCCGGTCTGAGGGGTAGGGGTGGCGCAGGCTTTCCCACAGGTCTCAAATGGTCTTTCACCAGAAAAGCTCAGGGTGATACAAAATTCGTCGTTTGTAACGCGGATGAGGGTGATCCTGGCGCCTTTATGGATCGATCCGTTCTTGAGGGAGATCCACATTCCGTCATTGAGGGTATGATCATCGGAGCTTATGCCATTGGTAACTCCACCAAAGGCTACATCTACTGCAGGGCAGAGTATCCCCATGCCATCAGGCTTCTCAAGGGCGCGATCAAGCAGGCGATGGAGCGGGGACTTCTTGGTGATCATATCCTTGGGACCGATCTGTCTTTTCATCTGGAAATCAAGGAGGGGGCCGGAGCCTACGTTTGTGGTGAGGAAACAGCTCTTCTGGCATCTATTATGGGCGATCGAGGAATGCCCTGGCCCAAACCACCCTTTCCAGCCCAAAAAGGGATATGGGAACAACCCACACTGATCAATAATGTTGAGACACTCGCGAATATTCCCCATATCATCATTGGTGGCGGGGAATGGTATGCCTCCTTTGGGACAGAAAAGACCAAGGGAACGAAAACGTTCGCTCTGACGGGAAAGATCAAGCGAACCGGTCTCATCGAGGTTGCAGCAGGAACGACCCTCAAAGAGATTGTCTATGAGATCGCTGGTGGAATGAGCGGTACTAAAAAATTCAAGGCAGCTCAGCTCGGAGGCCCATCCGGTGGCTGTATCCCGGTGGATTTGATTGAAACACCAATCGATTTCGAATCGCTGATTTCTGCTGGAGCGATTATGGGATCCGGCGGAATTATCGTTCTTGATGAAGCCAATTGTATTGTTGATACCGCTAAATATTTTATGTCTTTTACCAAGGATGAGTCCTGTGGCGAGTGCACTCCATGCAGGGATGGAACAAAAGTCATGCTGGACATGATTGAACGAATCAGTGACGGCCGGGGAGAGATGAAAGACCTGGACGATCTCATCAATTTGTCTACCTATGTCAAGTCCAACTCTCTGTGTGGTCTGGGGCAGGCGGCTCCCAATCCAGTGCTCTCGACTATCCGCTATTTCCGCGCGGAGTATGAAGACCATATCAAAAGGAAAAAATGCGTATCCCAATCCTGCAAAGAGATTGTGTATGCGCCCTGTCAACACGAATGTCCTGTCGGAATCGACATACCCCGATACATCACCGAAGTTTTCCGGGGCCAATATGCTGAAGCCCTTCAAACGGTCAGGAAACGCCTGCCGTTTCCGGGGATCATCAGTCGAGTCTGTTACAGACCCTGCGAGAGCCCCTGTTCCCGGGGGGATATTGATGAGCCCATTGCCATCAACGCGTTAAAGCGATTTGCTTATGACTGGGAGTACAACCAGGGCATTCAGCCAGTTTATACGCCTGATGCGGACATCAATAAAAAAGTTGCTGTTGTCGGATCCGGTCCCGCTGGTTTGGCTGCAGCATTTTATCTGGGGAAAATGGGATACAAGGTAACCGTATTCGAGCAATATAATGTCATCGGGGGAATGTTGGCTGTTGGTATTCCCAAATACAGGCTTCCAAGGGAACTTCTGAATTTTGAACTCAAAATCTTTGAGGGTTTGGCTGTTGAGTTCAAGACGAACACGGCTCTGGGCAGGGACTTTTCAATGGAAGACCTGTTTGAGCAGAACTATGAAGCTGTTTTCCTTGGAATCGGTGCCCACAAGCCCTCCAAGATGAATGTAAAAGGGGAGGATCTTCCTTCTGTTCAGGATGGTATCTACTTCCTCAGGAAAGTTTGCACCGATGAGCCTGTCCAGGTTGGAAAGCGTGTTGCCGTGATTGGCGGTGGGAATGTTGCTATCGATGTGGCCCGATCTGCGATCCGCATGGGAGCCGACGAGGTCACTGTGTATTATCGACGAACCCGGGAAGAAATGCCTGCCCATGATTTTGAAGTGCAAGAGGCAGAGCACGAAGGTATTCGTTTTGAGTTTTTACTGGCACCACTTGAGATTCGTGAGAATACGAGTGAGTCTGGGGAAAAGGAAACGGTTATTGACTTCCAGGTCAATGCTCTTGGCCGGGACTTTGACAATAGCGGAAGAAGAAAGCCCGTTGCTGTCAAGGGAACGGTCCGAAGCATCCATGTGGATACGGTCATTGCCGCAATTGGCCAGACAATGGATACCAGCGTGTTTGAGAAAAATGGAGTGACCTTCCATAAGTGGGGAACGGTGAAGGTTGATCCTGATACGCTGATGAGCGAATCCAGACCAGCTGTTTTTGCCGGTGGAGATGCCATGACCGGGCCCCTGGACGTGATCCATTCCATTCGGGATGGAGAGCAGTGTGCCGTTTTCATTGATCGGTATTTCAAGGGCAATCCTGATAGGAACTATCCATTCTATACGCCTGAGATCAATGAGGATCCCATGGTTCTGGGAGAGATCCACAGGGTTCCGATGCCGGCTTTGCCGATTGAGGCAAGAGTTGGCTTTTCAGAGGTTGAGACCGGTTTTACCGTCGCTGATGCATGGAATGAGGCATCAAGGTGCATTCGGTGTGAGCTCGAAGGGCGTATGGATCCGAAAGAGCGAATCAATAATGCTCAAAGCCATGATTCACCGGTATTTATCAACTTTGACTCGATCGCAATACGCTGACGGTAAAAGGCAGAGGGAGCAAAAAGGGGAGACAGGTTTACAGATAGATTGCCCGAATGCGACGAGAATCCTGTTGACGTCAGACTTGTGGTCTTCTGGAACAAGTCTGCTTATGGCATGGTAGGTCTCGTCAGGACTATTGGTCTGGACCACTCCCCATCTGTTGACGATTCTATGCACATGTGTGTCGACACAAATATCGGGGATGCCCCATCCGGCGGATCGTACGAGCGTCGCTGTCTTGAGTCCGACTCC
>JAKCCY010000194.1 GCA_021838765.1 Nitrospirota bacterium | reverse complement strand
CGCTGTCCGCCCGAAACCGGGCGATCCGGATCCCTGCCGGAAGACGCCGGAGGCAGTCCTTCAGAAACGGAACATGGTCCGCTCCCGGAGAGACGTTCCCCTCCCGAAATTCTTCGTGTATCACCATAAAGAGCTTCTTCTTGAACAACCTGCAGCATTGCTTCGCTCGGATCCATCCCAATGACATGTTTGGCAAGAAGTGCGAGATGATAGGAAACATGTCCCGAGCCACACCCCAGATCCAGAATGAGAGCGGGGGAAGTTCCATAAACTTTCTCCTTAAGCGCCTCCAGATCTTTTCCCTGGGCATGTACAGCGCTGTTCAGATATTTTTTCGACGCGCTGGAAAACTGTTCGGTAACTTTTTCATGATGTTTTTTCATAGGTCTTTCCTCCGACAATGATTTAATCCTCGAAAATATGAAATCCTGCAATGGAGAAGGCGGATGCAACTTCACGACTATCGGTGGGATTTTTATGTTTGCTGAACTGGCACGTTATGAACAAGGGGTCTACAAAAAAACCACATAAGACCAAGGAGGATCTGTTAAAAGTTCCAGTCTTATGTCAATTCGGGTCCAGAGGAGGGGACGGGGCAAATACGCAGGGACCAGTTGATGCTTACTCATGGCTAAGGGCAACAATGGTTCCCGGACCATGAGTGCACCGAGCCTCGCTTCACTCCCAGCAGGGTTCAAGGGGATGGTGCCGTTCGTATGGAATCTCCATACATTTTTCTAATTGGGCCACGGGCAGTGGCCCAATTGAATCCTGACCGAAAGGATATTGGAAATGGGCAACTGCATCGATTAAGTATCTGGAAATATATCTACCATAAGTCGCATCTTCTGCTTTGCAGTCAGACATACCCAATTTATTCCGATTGAGATAATTTTTTGGTAGCATACCCCAACATCAGGATTGAGAAACTTGCCTGTAGGAAATGATTGGAATTAAATTGGAAGACATCATTCCACCGTCAGATGGCTTTTAAAGGAGATCTTTGTATGACAGGAGGGCTTGGAGTCGATCGTCTGAAGCGATCTCCTTAAAAAGAAAACCAATGCGATTGGTTTATTGTTTTCCAAAATCAAGCCCTAACATCCTCCCCTGATTGTTTGCAGGGACTTTCAACGATTCTTTCAACTCCTGATTCCAATCTTTTGACTTCGAAGTTATCACTTCGAGCCTATCTTTCCTCGAAACCTTTTTAAGAATTTCTTTCGACATTTTTTTTCCGGACTCATTATTGTCAAGTGCGAGTTTCACCGTTGCATTGGTGCTATTGATGAACTTTTCAAGCATTTCCATCTGCTGATCACTCAAGCTTCCGCCAATCGACACATATGCGGATTTTTCAAAATCGTCATGGTGAAGCTGGTAGTAACTCATCGCATCGATCATGCTTTCACATACGACAACTTGGGACACATCCTGCAAGGACTCCGTTCCGGTTGCAATCGATAACCCCTTTGTTCCACCAGTAAAATCTTCTAGGTTCTCATCCCTCACTTCACCCCCACAGACCCCATCCAAATCCTGGTGTAAAAAAACAGCAGAGCCAAACGCATTCTGCCGCACATCGAAAAGCTCGAGAGTTTTTTTCCTAATTCCCCGGCGAGCGAGATATTCCCCTGTGTATAACGGGAGGGACTCAAATTGGAGAGCAGTCTTCATCTTGCTTTTGTCGAATGCCAGCATGGGACTTCCAATTACAGCTTCTGACTTCCAATATCGCAACGCCTTCCTGATATCGCCAAGAATCGCTCCAGTCTTTCCCAGTATAAAGTCTATGATTGTACCGTTGTCATCAGGATCTGACAGGTTGAAGTAGTGATAGTCTCCATTCTCACCACGTCCTACTAGGAGTTTTTCCGAGTCTTTTTTCATTATGGCACTCGACTTTGTTGTTTTTTTCAGATCCAGGGCATAACCATTCGCCTTGAGGTATTCTCTCAAATCCAGCTTTTTGAAATTTTCCAGTTCCTCATCCATTTTTATCCTCAGCTTTCCAATAGTATTTTTAAAAGCTCCGTATCTTTCTTTTGCTGCTGCTGCAAGACCCGCAGTTCCTGCGATAATTGCTCGACTGCTTTCTGTAATAGCGTTAGCGATTCGCTCAATCGTCCTTCGATTTCTGTCATATCCTGCCCCTTCTATTGTGGATGAATAGGGATAATAATCTCTCCTGACGGATCTCTCGTGATTGTTCCCAACTTCGTTCCGGCCGGTATCTTTAGAGCCCACCATCCCGGGGCGTTTGGATAGGGTCTGATCGTTCCACCCTGAAGCTCGTTTATCTGTGAGACACTCTTCTCTGTCTGCTCCAAGACTGCTTGCGCAGTCCTCTGATCGGCTCGATAGGTGCCCAAAATCCATTCTTCCGAGATCCATGTTACGGCTATGGTTATCAGAGCCATGATCGCTACCGGCAGCAATCCGACTTTGAGTGCTATGTTCCTGAGCACTTTGCACCTTGACTCGATATCGTTTTTCATTGTATCGAGTGATTCGCTCAAGTTGTTGCTCAAACTCTTCCCGGCTTCTACGAGATTTTCCTCTGTCAGACTCTCGATCTTCTTCCGTTCTCTCTCGATTCTCGATGAGAGCCTCTGCACGACGCTCTGCCGCTGCTGCGGTAAATCGCTCTTCATAGATCATCCCTTTCAACCTGATTTTCAGGCCCGTTTCCCGGTCTTTGACGGATAAGTACTCCTTGCCCTGCCGGTTAATCTCAAATCCTGCGTATCCCAAAGCTGCGATCACATCTTTCCGGTCCTTGATCATGCCTGCTTCAAGTCGTTGCATGAGATAGTTTCCGATCAGAGATTTGGGGTCTGTCGATACTGCTACTCCTGCCCGCAGCTGATCCGTTTCGATCAAAGCCCTATATCCTGGCTGGGTGACTCTCGCCCGGTCCGGGTCATCTGGACGTGCCCATCCTTTGGAGCAATTCCACATCGCACAAAGCGGATCAAATACTTTTTTCCACCCGGGAGGAGCCGGGTTGTAGGACTTTCCTGTTTCAAGATCGACACGAGCCACAATAATATGGAGATGTATACCACCCGTTTCCTCCTCATGGAGGATCGCAGTTATCGCCAGACGATTCGGATCCATCCCCATGGCCCGCTCGAAGTCTTTCAGCACCTCTTTTATTTCTTCCCTGCACGGTTTGTCTTCCGGTGCCCAGGCGATTACAGCCGAACTGTAATGATGTTTAAAGGAGAGGGAGTCCGTGACGTATGCCACATGATTTGGATTTCCCTGGAGAATTTCGACACGTTTCCGAATCCGTCCGGCATGATCTTTTTCGGCCAGCAAGTAATCTGTCGCTCTTTTTCCGGAACCAGTCCCTCGTCTAAGGAACTTGATGTGCATTGATCAATTCCTTCAGTAGTTCCTCGATCTCGTACAGTGCCGACAAAGACGGTGCAGAACGCTCTGTATTACATCGCCTGGCCAGCTGGTTGATGTTGTTTCCGATTCTGGCCACTTCCCGCAGAAAGGCAGGGTCGACGCGGGGAGCAACCCGACGTGGCCGGCCAGACCTTTTCTTTTTTTCCTCAACTCCGAGCTTTTCCCGAATCAGGTCGGCAAGTGAAACCCCAGATTTGGAAGCCATGGCTTGCCATTCGGACCGTTCTGAAGAGCTTGACTTGATGTGGATCCACTTATCACGTACGACCATAGATGAGCTCCTGGTAGTTTTTACGGTTTGTCCCTTCAAGGGAAGGCTAGGGTATGGGTCCAACACCTGCGCCGGAAGGGATCGAAGGGGGGAACCCCCTCGCCAGTCTTTAGCCCGTAGCTATGGGGTAGACTGGCTTAGTCAAAAAGAACTGCAAAACGGAATATTTCGGAGCTCCGTTATCTATGTGTGGATGGATATCAGATTCTTCCTTTTCAGGCCTTGTTTTTTGATCCACGAGGGCGACCGCGCTTCTTTCTCTCTTCCAGTACACTATGTGTGCAGTTGGACGATGAAGGAGACTCCAGCTCTTTGTTTTTGGTCGTTTCA
>JAKCCY010000041.1 GCA_021838765.1 Nitrospirota bacterium | reverse complement strand
CATAGAATGTGTGGGTTTTTTATTCTGCTCCTGTAGCTCAATTGGCAGAGCACCCGCCTTGTAAGCGGAAGGTTTCCAGTTCGATTCTGGACAGGAGCTCCACATATTTCCTTATGTTATTTTTCATTTGAACCTTTTTGAGTGTTGCTCCTCCCTAACTACCTTCATTTTCCCCCTCATTTTCAGTGTCGCCTTATAGCTACCACGCATGAATTTTTGTTTGACGAACTTTATATTTTTGTTCGCAGATTCCTCTGGAAATTGGACGGATTCCATAAAAATCGGATACCAATGGCTTCACGATCTTTCCGGGTGATCCCTTCACGGATCAGTGTGGAACATGGTTGATTTGCCGATATGATAGTAACGGGGTCATTTCTTTTGATCAGGGGATGGGGAGTTTTGCTATCTTGATGGGGCGTATGTTAGATTTGAAACTGATTTCGGTGTTATTTTCCAGACTTTTTCTTGTTTTCTCCGGGTGTTTTGAACATGTGTCCGCTCATCATGGAATGGTCCGTGGAACTATGGCAGGAACTGTCCGAAGCCAAAGCCTCCTGAGAGGGCGAGTAAGATGCAAAGGCCCAAACGCTTTTGCGCATCCTCGGCGAAAGAGGAAATTTCGGTCGCGAGATCGGAACCCCCACTACAGCAAAAGCTTAGTGGTGGGTAGTTGATTGTTTGATTCTTTCCCCTTGCGGGTGGCATCGGTGTCTGTCTTTATTTCGACCCTGCTGGCTTCCACCCATTGAACTTTCTGATTCCGTTACCAAGGCTACAGATAAGGAGAATCCATTGAGTCAGATTGATAGTCTCATTCTTCAGGTAGGCACTAATCAGATGGAATTGGTGGACTTCAGAATGTTCCAGGAGGACGCTGACGGATCGCAACGGGAAGGCATCTACGGGGTCAATGTATCAAAGGTGATTGAAATCATCCAGCTTCCTGGGTTCATTACCCCCGTTCCAGATGGTAATGAATATCAGGAAGGAATCATTAATCTCAGGGGACAAGTGATTCCGGTGATTAATCTGGCAAAGTGGATGAAGATCAAGGAGCCAGCATTTTTGGCACAGATGACCAAGCAAATCATTGTGACAGAGTTCAGCGCTGTACGATTGGGATTTATCGTTCATAAGGCTGCTCAGATAAGAAGAATCTCCTGGAAGGATATTGTTCCGATTACGATGGCGCGATCGGGGCGCTCAAAGGAAAGCAAGGTTACCGGGACGGTCAAACTTTCTGAGGAGGAGGTCCTTCTCATTCTGGACTTTGAGTCCATTGTCGAGGAAATGGGGATATTTACTCGGCAGGAGGAGTATCTGGAGCAGATGCCCCAGAGCAAATCCCTGGATCAACGATATATTTTGGCGGCAGATGATAGCCCTGTGGCATTGTCAATGGTTGTGAGGGCATTAAAGAAAAAAGGGTTTAATGTTCTTGAAGCCAAAAATGGCAAAGAAGCTCTTGAAGTTCTAAAAAGAGAGGTTGCAGCCGATCCTGAACGAAAAATTGGGAATAGGGTTTCTCTTCTCATCACAGATGTGGAGATGCCTGTGATGGATGGATATACGCTGACCAAAGAGGTCAGAGCCAATCCTGATCTGAACTCCCTTACGGTACTGGTTCATTCTTCCATGTCAGGAACTGAAAACGTGAGAAAGGGACTTGAAGCAGGAGCGAATGAATATCTGGTCAAATTCGATCCGGTTGTTTTTGTGGACAGGATTGAAAAAATGTTAGCTCTCTCCGGGGCAAAGGGAAAAAACTAGGGTTATGGACAACGGATCCGTTGAAGCGCATGATCTTATCGAGTCTGTAACCGAAGGGCTTGAGGAAAGGGAGCATAAACGCGATGCGTGGAATATACGTGTCGCATTGACGACATCCCTTTTGGCGGTGTTTGCTGCTCTTTCGAACCTTGAGTCGGAGCAATGGACATCGGAGGCAATCCTCCTCAAGAACTCGGCGATTTTTTTTCAGGCCAAATCGTCTGATCAATGGTCCTATTATCAGGCGAAAAAAATAAAGCTCCATATGTCTGAAAATCAGTTGAGGATGGAAACTCTTGTTCTGAAAAAGGCTCAGGCAAACTCTGAAGAGCAAAGGTTCAAGAAGCTGATTGCAAAATATGACAGGCAAGTGAAGCAAATCAAACAAAATGCCCAAGGATTTGAAAAACAGAGGGACGTTTTGAACGTTGAATCCGATGCAGCGTTGCGCCATCACCGGGCCTTTGCCTTGAGCGTTGTTTGCTTTCAGATTGCGATTGTTTTGACGTCTATGGCTGTTATGCTGCGGAAATCTTCATTGTGGTACGCCAGCATGGCGCTTGGTGTGTTTGGTATATTAGCTTTTATTAACGGGTTTTCATTATTCTTTCACCTGGGTAGACTGACTCCATGAGAAAAAAATACAGGCTTGCCAATATTGCCCGGGGAATTCTCCTGTCGATACCCGTTTTGCTGTCCGCGTGTACTCATTCAGACCAGTCTTCAGTCAAAAAAAACACGGGTCCTAATGTATCAAGTTCGGCTCCTGGACAGCAGGCGGATAATAAAAAACAGCCGTCGGACAGGAATCTTGTGCCTTATTTTAACCGGCCGCCCGTGGGGACTCCGGTTGAGACACATTGAGTATTGAGTTGCAATTGCAGCATTCTTGCTGTTCTCTTTTGACTTTCAATCTGTTCCATGTTACAAAGACCGGATGAATAATCCTGATCCAAAGTCTAACCTTGAACAAGAAATCCGTGTTCTGCTATCTCCCCTGGGTATTGAATTGCACTCTTTGGAATTGCCTAGAAGGCAAGGGGGAGTAGTCAGAGTCACATTGGATGAGCCTGGGGGCATTAATCTCGACAGGCTTGAGGTTGCATCAAGGAGAATCGCAGATCTGCTGGATTTGATTGACCCCATTCCGTTCCGTTATCGCCTGGAGGTCGGTTCGCCAGGACTGGACCGGATTCTTAAAGTGCCTGAAGAACTTTTTGTCAATGTTGGTCATACCGTTAAGATAAAAACACTTAATCCGGTGAATGGGCAAAAAGTTTTTCGAGGAAAAATTGAGTCAACTGATTCTGTCGGTGTTCGCTTGGTCGTGCCCGCAGGGAAAAAGTTTGTTACAGAGCTTATCCCTTTGTCAGAAATCAAGGAAGTTCAAGCCCAGTTCTGGGAGGATGCTCCACCCAGGGAAGAAAAATAGCAGGAGGAGGAATACGGTTGCTTTTTAACCGTTGAAGCCATGGTTAATCAGGAATTACTTAGCGTTCTCGATCAGCTTCAAAGAGAAAAAGGGATTACTCAGGAGACGCTGATCAGCGCTCTCGAAGCCGCTTTGGTTGCTGCAGCCAGGAAACGTTATGGTGGGGGTGACAACTATCAAGTTGAGGTCAATCACAGAACTGGCGAGATTCAGGTTCTTCAGACCAAGCGGATTGTTGAGCATGTTGAATCACCTTCTGAGGAAATATCTCTTGCGGAAGCAAAGGATTCCGACCCTGAAGCTGAAGTTGGGGATGAGATCGGAAGCTATCTTGAGATTGATGACTTCGGACGTATTGCAGCCCAGGCAGCAAAACAGGTTGTGTTTCAGAAAGTTCGGGAAGCAGAGTGGAATGTTGTCACTCGCGAATTTGGTGGACGTCAGGGCGACATTATAAATGGTGTCGTTATCGGACACGAGCGCAAAAACTACATTGTTGATCTTGGTAAAACCGAAGCGATCCTCCCATTCAGGGAACAAATGCCCCGTGAAAGCTTCAGACGAGGAGATCGGATAAAGTGTCTTTTACTTGATTTAAGAACCACAAGTAGAGGTCCACAAATTATTCTTTCCCGGACTCATCCTGATTTTGTGGCTCGTCTTTTTGAGAAAGAGGTTCCTGAGATTTCCGAAGGTGTCATAGAAATTCGCAACGTTGTTCGTGAGCCTGGAGAACGGGCCAAGTTTGCCGTTTTTTCTAAAGACCCTAATGTTGATCCGGTCGGTTCATGTGTTGGTGTGAAGGGTGTTCGTGTCCAGGCTGTCGTGAGGGAACTTCATGGTGAAAAAGTTGATATCATCGAGTGGAGCCCTGATCCGGCAACGTTTATTTCGAGAGCCTTGTCGCCAGCGAAGATTCAGAAGGTCGTATTCAGGGAATTGGGTGGCGAAAAAGTTGCAACGGTTATTGTAGCTGACCAGCAGTTGTCCCTTTCTATTGGAAGAAGAGGTCATAATGTTCGTCTTGCTGCAAAACTGACCGGTTGGAAAATTGATATTTTTAGTGACAGCCAGGTTTCAGGAGATTCCGAGCTTGCACAGGCGATAGATCCAGGTCGGTTGATTCGAAGCAATGTTGAGACTCCTGAGGTTGGCACAAGGCTTCTTGAGATAGAAGATCTGCCAGGAATGGGCGGAATTGTGGCTGAAATTCTCAGGGGTGCTGGATTTGACACGGTGGAAAAAATAGCAAATGCTGATTTGGCATCTGTCTCTTCCTTGCCCAAGTTTGGGCCAAAGACAGCAGCGAAGCTTATTGAAACAGCCAGAGATTTTCTTGGACTTCAAAAGCCTGAGATGAATGTTCACGATACAGAGGAATAAGGGAGTCCTAACTTTTGATCAAGGTCTATGAACTAGCTCGTGAACTGAAACTTGAAAGCAAGCTTCTTCTTACAAAGTTGCATCAGTGGGGTATTCAGGCCCAGACACATATGGCTGCGCTCGATGATAAGACTGCTGCCCAAGTCCGAGCCAGGATCAAAAAAGGTGAAGAGCCTGTACACGAAAAGAAAAAACCTATCCTGATCAAACGCAAAGCAACCTCTACTGACTCTTCCCAGACAGAGGATGTTTTGCCGTCCTCAGATGTACCTCAACCGCAGCGATTGATTGAGTCGGAGAAAACTCCTCCGGAAGAGATCGTCCAGCAGGATCTTCCTGCTCGGGAACCAGAGGTTGAAGTGCATCCCAATCCTCTTATTCTTGAGACCATTCCCTTGGCCAAGGATCTTCCGTTTGCTCCTTCCGTACCATCTCCTCCTTCTGTTTCTGCACAAAAAGAAGAGAAGAAGAAAGGAGAAAAGGAAGTTAAGCCGGCTGTGGATAAGAAGGCCAAGCTGGCTAAACTTAATAAAGACAAGTCGCGGAAGACAGACAGACTTTTGCTTTTGAACCAGGATGAGATTCTTGAAGGGGATGATGCTGCCGATGTGGAGACTGGTGAGGCTGACGTTGTTCCTACCCAGCCACCCACTAGGGTTGTTCCTCCCTCACAGCCTGTGCGTTCTGCCGTTGTGCCTGGTACTCCACCAAGGGAATCTCCTTCCAGACCGCCGATGACACGAGTTCAGCCCCAGCGCCGTTCCCAGTCAGGTGGATACAAGAAAAAAGATCGCCATCGAGGGACTCAGACTCTGCCTGAAGGAACGAAGGCCAGAAAAAAGAGCATCCGGATCTCTGAAGGAATAACTCTTAAGGAGTATGCTGATCGTCTGGGCCTGAAAGCACAGGAAGTGATCCTGAAGTTGATGGGGATGGGCGTCATGGCTACCATTAATCAGCCGATGGATCTTGATGCGGCTGTTTTGGTTGCAGAGAGCTTTGGTGTCACTGTCGAAGTTCAGATAGCTGAGACGGAAGATGAGCTACTTGGTCAGAATGATGAGGATGAATCGGCACATCTTCTTCCTCGCCCACCTGTTGTTACGATTATGGGACACACTGACCATGGAAAAACATCCCTTCTTGATGCGATTCGGAAAACGAAGCTTGCGGAAGGGGAAGCCGGAGGAATTACCCAGCACATAGGAGCCTATACCATCTCCGAAAAGGGCAGGGAAATCACATTTTTGGATACTCCCGGCCATGAAGCCTTTACTGCGATGCGGGCAAGAGGAACACAGATAACGGATGTTGTTGTTCTGGTTGTTGCTGCTGATGATGGTGTGATGCCCCAGACAGTAGAAGCGATCCACCATGCCAAGGCTGCCGGTGTTCCAATTGTGGTTGCTCTGAACAAAGTCGACAAGCCTGAAGCCAATCCTGAAAAGGTGATGCAGGAGCTTTCCGTTCATGAGTTGATCCCGGAAGCGTGGGGTGGTCAGACGATTTACTGTCCTGTTTCTGCCAAGAAAAGAAGTGGTTTGGACAACCTTCTTGAAATGATTTTGCTTCAGGCGGATGTATTGGACCTCAAGGCAAATCCGGACAGGCGAGCTCAGGGTGTTGTCATCGAGTCGAAGCTGGATAAGGGAAGAGGTTCTGTTGCCACAGTTCTTGTCCAGAAAGGAACGCTCAGGGTTGGGGATTTTGTTGTTGTTGGTGGTCAGTTTGGAAGAGTTAGAACTCTGATCAATGACAAGGCTCAGCGCGTTTCTGAGGCACTTCCGTCACATCCTGCCGAAATAGTGGGGCTTGATGGTGTGCCGAATCCCGGAGATACCTTTGTTGTTGTCGACGATGAGAAGGCCGGACGTCAGGTTGCCCAGAGCAGGGTTCAAAAGCTTCGACTTGCGCAGATGGTGAGACAAAAGCGTGTTTCCCTTGAGGACCTGTACACTCAAATTCAGGAAGGTGAAGTCAAAGAACTGAACCTGATACTCAAAGTGGATGTTCAGGGATCGGTAGAGCCGATCAAGCATGCGCTTTCTAAGCTTGGAAATGAAAAGGTCCGAGTTCGCTTTATCCATGAAGGCGTTGGTGGTATCAAGGAAACGGATGTTCTTCTTGCCCAGGCCTCAAGCGCCATTATTCTAGGTTTTAATGTTCGGCCTGATTCAAATGCCGCGCAGATTGCCGAGCGTGAAAAGGTTGATATTAAGTTTTATTCGGTAATCTACGATGCGATTGAGGATATCCGTAAGGCCATGGAAGGGTTGCTTGCCCCGACATTGAAGGAGAAAATCCTTGGTCGTGCAGAGGTGCGGAAGGTTTATAATATCTCCAAGGTCGGAAATGTCTGCGGATGCTATGTTATTGAAGGCATTATGCAAAGAGCTGGGACTTCTGTCCGGTTGTTAAGGGATAGTGTTGTTATCTTTGAAGGACGTTTTTCCGCTCTGAAGCGATTCAAGGATGATGTCAGGGAAGTTGCTACCGGATATGAATGCGGTATTTCCATTGAGAATTACCAAGATATTAAAACGGGCGATATTGTTGAGTGTTTTATGCAGGAGCAAATCGCCACGACTCTGGATTCCTGAAGACGTCTTTATCAGTCTTCAAGGCATAAATCAGATTGGCCTGTTCTTCAAGTTGCTAAAAGGGGAAGGAGCTCGAAAGATGTTCGAGTTCCTTTTTTTTCGAAAAGAAATCAGTCCAAAATGCTTTTTTGAAGACTTTTTCTTGGGCCACCTGCTCGACATCCACAAGGATTGATGAGACGTGAGGGGGATAGCGATGAAACAGGACGGAATGAAGCAGGGATTCCGAAGGGCAGACAGAGTTGCAAAAGAGATTAAAGAAATTGTCGCGATCCTTTTTTCAAGATATGCATCAGAGACGAATCTGTCTTTTGTTACGATTACGAATGTCAGTTTGTCCGATGACCTTAAATCGGCCCGGATTTTTTATACGATCTTTCCTGGCGTTGATAACAAACTTGTTGCAGAGGCGATTGACCGCTCTCAGGGGTGGGTTCGTCGCGAGCTAAGCAGACAAATTAAAATAAAATCTGTTCCGAAAATTCAGTTTTTTCCACAAGATGATTCCGGAGAATTTTTGGAAACGTCTAATCTGATCGATTCCTGATAAAACGAGATTGACTAAGATGAAATCAATTCCTTTGCAGGGCCAGTCTCCCCAATCCACCGCGCCGTCTTATTCCGGAATTTTGTTGGTAGACAAGCCTTCCGGAATGACGTCGCACGATGTTGTGGCCATCATCAGGAAAGAGAGCAAAATTTCAAGAGTTGGTCATGGAGGGACTCTTGATCCAATGGCGACCGGGTTGCTGCCGGTTCTCCTGGGGTCTGCGACCAAGCTTGCTGAGCAGCTTCAGGGATGGGATAAGTCTTACAGGTTCGATGTTGTCTTTGGTGTTTCGACAGACACTGGTGATGCTGATGGCAATGTTATTTCGTCGGTCCCGACTCCTCCCCACTTTACCCGGGAGCTGGTGATGGAAGCGCTGAAACCCTTTCTGGGAACTACCGAGCAGAAACCGCCCATGTATTCAGCGATCAAGAGAGACGGCGTTCCGTTGTACAAGCTTGCACGAAAAGGGATCGAAGTTGAGCGACCGATGCGGACAATTACGGTGCACTCATTGCAGCTTGAGGCATTTGCTCCACCGGTTGCAACCATTCATGTGTCTTGTTCGAAAGGGACGTATATTCGATCTCTTGCAGAAGATATCGGGCATTCACTCGGTCTTCCAGCCCATGTGAGCCGTCTGATACGGACAGGGTATGGCCATTTCTCATTGGAGAAAGATGGCCACCCTCTTTCAGAGATCGTTTTGGCGATTCGTTCGGGAGGTCTTCAGTCGATTCTCCAACCGCCTGAATCCCTGTTCCCCGATGTTCCTACCGTCAGAATCCTTGACCAATATTTGTCCGGGGTCCAAAAAGGTGGAAACATTCTTGCGTTTCAGGTCTATATGATCGAAGGATTGTTTAATTTTTCTGAAACTATTAGAATAAGCGACCGACGTGGAAAATGCCTGGCGTTGGGCCAGAGCTTGGTGTCAAGTGAATCTTTTTCCAATATGCCAAAAGGACTTCCAGTGGCCAAGGTGGTCAAGAGGGTAGGTGTCTGAGGTTTTGGAGAATATCAGAAAGGTTTTTCGATGGGCTTAACAAAAGAGCAAAAGACAGAAGTTATTTCAAAATTCCAGATTAACCCGGTTGATACTGGCTCGGCTGAAGTGCAGGTTGCCATCCTGACCGCAAGGATCAATCAACTCGGAGAACATTTCAAAAAGTTTCCGAAAGATACCCATTCTCGTCGTGGTCTTCTTCTTATGGTCAGCAAAAGACGCCGTCACTTGAAGTATTTGCAGACGGTGAATGTTGCGAAGTATCAGGAAGTAATCCAGAAGTTGGGTTTGCGCCGCTAATTCTGAGAGGTGGGCGGATTCAGAGGGGCATGGAGTGCTTGTTTCGAGCATTGCATGACCATCTGAATACCGCCTTTCGTCTAAGTCGTCTCTTTGATGCTCCTGTGCTAAGCAGGTAAAAGGATCTTTTTATATGAACCCAATAATTGTTAACGTTTCGGTAGGTGGCAAGAACGTTCGCTTGGAAACAGGGCGCATGGCCAAGCTTGCAGGTGGCTCAGCGACTGTTTGGGCCGATGGAACTGTTGTTCTGGCAACAGCGGTCTCGGCAAAGAGCATGAAGCCTGGTATCGATTTTATTCCCCTGACGGTCGACTATCAGGAGCGTGCTTATGCTGCTGGCAAGATTCCCGGTGGTTTTTTCAAGCGCGAAGGGAAGCCGTCTGAGCGGGAAGTCCTCAATAGCCGCCTGATTGATCGTCCGATCCGCCCCCTCCTTCCGGATGGGTACTTCTATGAGACACAGTTGGTTGCTTCGGTTATTTCGATCGATAAGGGCGGAGTCGCTGATGTCATGGCTGTTATCGCGGCATCTACAGCTCTTTATCTTTCTGATGTTCCCTTCCACTCGCCAATCGGAGCCGTTCGTCTGGGATTGGTGGATGGTAGCTATATCGTTAATCCAACACTCGAAGAACAGGCAAAATCTCAGATCGATCTTGTGGTAGCAGGAACTCGTGATGCCATTATGATGGTCGAGGGACAGGCGTCCGAGGTGTCCGAAGATGTTTTCCTGAAAGGGATTGCCCTTGCACATGAGGCCATTCTCCCCATTATTGAAGCCCAGGAAAAACTGAGATCAATGGCTGGGCGAGAGAAGAGACCTGTTCCGGCAAACCCGATTCCCATGGAGACTGTTACTGCGATCCGTGAGAGATTTGGGGCAGAACTTGATCAGGCGATGGTTCTCCCGGGAAAGCAGGAGAGACAGGACGCTGTTGACCAGATTTTTGAAAAGGTCCGCGAGACCTTTTTGCCGGCAGATCCTGCTCCGACCCCTGCCCAGGAGAAGGATCTCTCCAATGCGATCCACGAAGTAGAGCGATTGACCTTGCGTGAAATTGTTCTGACAAAGAAAATCCGTGCCGATGGACGTGGTTTGACAGATATTCGTCCGATTACAATTGAGGTAGGCCTCCTTCCGAGGACACATGGTTCTGCTCTTTTCACCCGTGGCGAAACTCAGAGCCTGTCCGTTGCAACGCTTGGAACTTCTGACGATGAGCAAAGGATTGATGCTCTTGAGGGAGAGTATACCAAGCGATTTATGCTCCATTATAACTTTCCTCCCTTTTCAGTCGGTGAAGCAAAACCGATGAGGGGGCCGGGGCGTCGTGAAATCGGTCATGGTAATTTGGCAGAGAGAGCTCTTCGTCCTGTCATCCCTGCAAAAGAGGCTTTCCCTTATTCTATTCGGCTGGTTTCAGACATTCTCGAGTCAAATGGGTCATCGTCAATGGCCACCGTATGTGGTGGAACTCTTGCGATGATGGATGCAGGTGTTCCCATCAAGGCACCGGTTGCCGGCGTTGCCATGGGTTTGATCAAGGAAGGTGATCGGGTTGCAATCCTTTCCGATATCCTTGGAGTTGAAGACCACTTGGGTGATATGGATTTCAAGGTGACCGGAACTCTTCATGGGATTACTGCTGTCCAGATGGACATCAAAATATCCGGAATCACTCTCTCCTTGATGAAGGATGCTCTCGAGCAGGCCCGTCAGGGTCGCCTTCATATTCTTGGAAAGATGAATGAGACTTTGTCGGCTACTCGCGGCGTGATGTCTCCTTTTGCCCCGAGGATCTTGACCTTAAAGATAAAACAGGACAAGATAAGAGAGGTTATCGGTCCAGGCGGAAAGGTGATTCGTGGAATCACCGAAAAGACTGGTGCCAAAATTGAGATTGATGACTCCGGTCTTATCCAGATTGCCTCGGTAGATGAGTCTGCCGCACAGAGGGCCGTTGAGATGATCAATCAGATCGTTGAAGAAGTTGAGGTTGGTCGTATTTACCTCGGTAAGGTCAAGACGATTGCCGATTATGGGGCATTTGTAGAGCTTTTCCCTGGTACAACGGGCCTTTGCCATATTTCTCAGTTGGCAGACCACAGGGTGGAAAAGGTTCTCGATATTGTCTCTGAAGGCGACATGATTCTGGTAAAAGCCTTGGAGGTTGATCGCCAAGGAAAAATCCGGCTCTCCCGAAAAGAGGCTGTCTCCGAGGTCGGGGACGGGAGGGAAGTTCGGAACGGGGGCGGGCAGTAACTGTTCGCTTAAACCAAAATGGAAGGGGGTAATCGCATGGACGTCAATAAAGGTGCGAACGGGCTTATCGTCGTAGCGCTCATGTTGGGGATCTTTTGGGCATGGATGTTGAGCTACGTAGGGACTGATCCCTTTTATCTCCCACTCGGTGGTTAAAGGGGTTCCTTCCTAACCACTGTTTTGGGCAATGCCATTATAATGTCCGGTTTTATTAAAGCCCAGGGGTTTCCTCTGGGCTTTTTTTCATTGCAATTCTTAAAGACCGGCTCCTCAACGATGATTGATTGCTATGATTTTCAAAAAAGCTTTCCCTTCACGCAACAGCTAATATGTTCATGATGTTCTTCTGGGGCTATGATTGGCGTTCCGGTTGATATCTCCTGGATAATTGCAATAGGTCTAATCCAAGATGAACACTACCTTTTTGAAAGGAATTCCTTGTGGGATATGTAACAGCTGTCTTGAAAAATGGTTTGCCCGTTTACTGGGATCCAATGCCTCAGAGCCGTGCGGCATCTATTGGTGTATGGGTAAGAGCAGGAAGCCGCTTTGAAGATTTGTCCCAGGGGGGCGTCACCCACTTTCTGGAGCATATGTGCTTTAAAGGGACAAAAACCAGGAATGCACAGGAGATTGCCAACGAAATGGACTTTCTTGGTGGAGAGATGAATGCTTTCACCAGCCAGGAAATCACTTCCTTCTACGCAATGGTTCTTTCCGAGAATGCCCCCAGGGCTGTAGCCTTGCTCGGCGACATTCTCTGTGAGTCGATCTTCGATGAGGTGGAACTTGAAAGGGAGAAAGGTGTCGTTCTTGAAGAGTTGATGGAGGCCAAGGACGATCCTGAAGATCTGGTCTCAGAACAGCTTTTTTCATCCTACTTTGCAGACCATGCATTCGGTCGGCCCATATTAGGTACTGAAGAGTCAATTCAGCAATTTTCGCGAACGTCTGTCATGGAATACTTTCAGGAGAATTATCATTCCGGGTCCATGTTCATTACCATTGCAGGAAATGTTGACTGGAAGATGATTCTAAAAGCACTTGAAAAATCTTTTGGAAAAACGCCAAAGAAAAAGCTGGACCGAATTTCGCAGGATGCTCCCGTTGAGACCTTTGGCCTATGGGAATCCAATGAAGATTTCGAACAGGTTCACATGAGTATAGGTGTCAGGGGCATTCCCCAGAGGGACCATCGCCAGTCGGCACTGAGGCTTTTAACCACCCATCTTGGCGGCGGTATGAGTTCCCGTCTTTTTCAGGAGGTTCGGGAGAAGAGAGGGCTTGCCTATTCTGTTTATGCATCGCCAATGTCTTTCTCTGATGGCGGGATCGTAAGAATCGTCGCTTCAACCCGTCCATCCAAAAGAAAAGAGCTTCAGGATGTTCTTCTCTCGGAGATTGCGAGAGTCGAGGAGATCCCCTTGACGGAAGAAGAGCTGGCAAGATCCAAAAATCAGTTAAAGTCCTCTCTCCTTTTTGGTCTTGAAAGCGTTTCCGGGCGTATGAGCAAGATGGGGCGCAATCTTTTGACCTGGGGAGAAGAGATCCCTGTTTCAAAAATCGAAGAATGGATTGATGCGGTAACGCCGGAGGATATCCAGATATTGGCCAGGGATCTCGAGTGGAGCAAAAGTCAGGGAGTTTCGGTTATGGGGCCTATCTCGAAAAACAAGAAGGGCCATTGATGTGATTGTTCTGGGGGTCAATATAGATCATGTTGCGACATTAAGAAATGCACGTGGTGGAAGGAATCCTGATCCACTCTTGGCAGCAGATATTGTTTTCACCTCCGGGGCCGGACAGATTGTGTGTCACTTGAGAGAGGATAGGAGGCATATTCTCGATCAGGATTTGCGGAATCTTTTGTCCTGGGGAAAATTGCCCGTCAATCTGGAAATGGCGTTGACGCCTGAGATGCAGGATATAGCCATCACTAATCGGCCCCAACTGATAACGCTTGTTCCGGAAAGAAGACTTGAGCGGACAACGGAGGGAGGACTGTCTCTGGATCATGATTTGGCGGGTAAAATCCGTGACTTCCACCAGTTGACCTCTGAGAAAAAAATTCCCTTGTCTCTTTTTCTTGATCCTGATATTGAAATGGTCAAAAAAGGATGCGACCTTGGTGTTGAGCAAATCGAACTCCATACAGGTCCCTATGCCAATGCATTCTTGAAAAAACCGGATGCTCTTGAGCTAGAACGTCTTCTCGAATGTTCCCTCTATATTGCTTCAAGGGGGATAAGGCTTGCGATGGGGCATGGTCTGGATACGGAAAATCTGTTGCCGCTCCTTTCGATCCCTAACCTTGCAGAAGTCAATATTGGTCACAGTATTATTGCCCGTTCAGTTTTTATCGGGCTTTCATCTGCTATTTCAGAGATACAGGAAAAGCTCTCGAGATAGTTTGTTCGAGCAGAGTATCGGTTTTGACCAAGTCCGTAGAGCAAGCCCCTTGATTCATTCATTGCGAATGCGGGAGGGCCGCTCAAGCGGAAGTTGTCTGGTGCGTATCTGGCCCGGTATGTCCGGGAGAGTCGATGTTGACCAAATTGGGGGAGCTTCGTCTGGTGCGCTGAAGAATGGCTCTTTGGGAGGCGGTCGAAAGAGTCAGATAAACAGCAAGTGGCAAGCTCCCTTCTGCTCCCTTCGGCTTCTGCCGGAGCCGTTCCTTCCGGAAGTCCGGTTGTGGAGATGGGATGTTGTCGCCGAAAGGCGAGTGTCCGGAAGATCTTCTTTAAGGACAGAACCCCATGAATGTATTCATGGGGGGACTCAGAGGATGAGACTATTGGAAAACATTGTTTCCATCGGAACGGATCTCGTTTCCGTTGACAGGATCAGGGGTGTTATAGCAAAACATGGTTCCCGATTTCTGGAGAGAGTTTACACTAAAAGGGAGGTGGCTGAGTCTTCTCTGTCCCCGATTTATTTTTCTGGACGTTTTGCTGTCAAGGAGGCCGTGCTCAAGGCGATGGGAACAGGGCTGTCTGCCGGGTTGAGTTGGCGGGAGATCGAAACAACCCGGGAGCCATCAGGTGCACCAATGGTTTCCCTTTATGGTGAAGCTGCCAGAAGGTTGTTTGAAATGGGGGGAGGGAGGGTCATGGTCTCCATATCGCATGAACGGTCTTTTGCATTGGCTTTTGTCCTGTTTTTGGGAGAGTCCCGATGAAGGTTGTTATTCCTTCAGAAATGTCAGGAATTGAAAAGAGAACAATTCGGGAAGGTTTTTTAACGGAAGACCTTCTGATGGAAAAGGCCGGGCTCTCTGTTGCAAGGGGGGTTTTGGCTCTTTGTCGATTCCCCGGGAGCGTTGTTGCAATGGTGGGAAAAGGAAACAACGGTGCCGATGCGGTCGTGGCCTTGAGGCATCTGGAGCTCAAGGGCATCAAAACGACGGCGCTTCTTTTATATCCCGATGAAGATCATTCAAGTGCCCTGCGTTTGTCGATCAAAAGGCTCGGTGTTGCCCAGGGAGGAAGGTCGGATGGAATCCTCCGGTTTTCACCTCAGGGATCCATCCATAAGCTTCGCCATGCAAGTGTGGTCGTTGACGGGATTCTTGGGACTGGCTTCAGGGGCGAGCTTGCCCGGGAGCTTCAGGAAGCCATCAATCTTATGAACTCACTTGGTGCGATGGTATTGTCTGTCGATATCCCCAGCGGTCTTGACGGAGAAACGGGGAGGGCCCGGACAGCTGTTCATGCATCCAGAACCGTAACCTTTGCTTTTCCCAAATGGGGACTTTTGGTCGATCCCGGATGCCGATATACGGGGGATGTCGTGGTTTCGGATATCGGTCTGTTTCCATCCCTTCTCTCTCCCCTCCCATTGCGGCAGGTGCTTCTTCCGGGAGATGTCTTGCATCATCTCCCGGAAAGACCCTCATCCCTTCATAAGGGGCAGGCTGGCCATGTGCTCGTCTGGGGAGGAAGTCCCGGAAAATGGGGCGCACCGATGCTTTCCGGTCTTGGTGCCCAGCGGGTTGGTGCAGGACTGCTCACGATACTCTATCCGGATTCTGCTCCTTCCGTATCATCTTTCCCGGAACAGATGATCGAGTATCTGACTTCATTTGATCCCGGAAGGATCTCGACTGTTCTCGAAAAGATTGATGTTGTTGCAATGGGGCCCGGTTTGTCTTTGGGGGATCGTGAACTTCAAGTTTCACGATATATCCTTGACCGCTTTCCCGGTCCTGTCGTGGCGGATGCCGGAATTTTTGACATGTACAGAACTTCTCCGATGAGTCTTGTCCGTCAAAATGGAGCTCCTCTCCTGTTGACCCCTCATCCGGGGGAATTTGCCCGTTATCTGAATCTTCCCGTCTCTACTGTACTTGAGCATGCCACCGAACTGTTGCTGGAATGGTCAAGGAAGTTGTCCGCGATTATTCTTCTTAAAGGGTACAGGACAATCATCGCCTCTCCCGAGGGAAGAATGTCCGTCAATCTGACGGGGAGTCCGAATATGGCGACAGCCGGTTCCGGAGATGTTCTGACTGGGGTCATTGCAGGCTTCCTGTCTCAGGGAATGTCCCCTTACGAGGCCTTGGTCTTGTCCGCATTTCTTCATGGATGGGGTGGTGAATTGCTTGGACAGTCAAGGTCCGTTGGCATATTGGCCAGGGAGCTTGCAGATTCCATCGGTCTTGTCCTTTCGGATGTGGCTTCTGCTGTGGAGCAGATCGATCGCATGGATCCGTGGGGTGATCTCCTCCTTTCGACATCGCTTTCCAGGTTGGGCTCTTCCATAACAGGAGGACTTCATGGACAACTCTGAGCAATCGGGGATGGAAGGACTTCTTGTTCATCTGGAATATCTTTCCGGGCTCTATCCAGACCTTCCTGTGGCTGCACGCCTCCCGTCTCACGCTCCACTGAAGGAAGAAGGTCTTTCTCCTGAAGATAAGACTGAAAACATGGGGCTCAAAATGCCTGGTTCAGGCGTTTCTCCTGTTGGCGATCAGGAAGGCAAGTCTGGTGCTCTTGCGGTTTTAAGCCAAAAGGTTATTGATTGCAGGGCCTGTATCCTTGGAGATTTGAGGTCGAATCCTGTTTTTGGTGAAGGGAATGCCAATACCAGACTTTTGTTTATAGGTGAGGGGCCGGGGGCAGAGGAAGACCGGACAGGAAGGCCGTTTGTTGGAAGAGCGGGAGAACTCCTGGACAAGATGATCGCTGCCATGGGTTTGTCCCGGAAGGAGGTCTTTATTGCCAATGCCGTCAAATGTCGTCCACCGGCCAACAGAACACCTGAAAAGGTTGAGAGGGATGCATGCAAGCCTTTTCTGACAGAACAAATCAGGATTATTTCTCCTGAAGTCATTGTTCTGTTGGGACAGACGGCGATTTTTCAAGTGCTTCCGAATGAATCACCCATATCGTCGGTCAGGGGGGTCGAGACCAGTATCCCTTCCTTCCCGGGGATCCGTATCATGCCGACATACCATCCTGCCTATTTGCTCAGGAACCCGCAGGCAAAAGCAATTGTCTGGAAGGACTTGCAGCAGGTCATGAAGTGGCTTTCCCTGCCACTGCCGAGCCAGAAATGAAATTCTTGAAAGGAATTTTTATTCTGCTCCTGGCACTTCTCGGGACTTTTTTTGTTCTGGAAAATGATCACGACACGGTCCTTGTCCTGATTCCGTTTTGGGGGCAATCAGATCCTGTATCGGTTGGTGCTTTGGTGGTGTCCTGTTTCTTGTCCGGCATACTGGCAACTCTTCTTTTTATCTTCTTTAGCAAAGTCGGCACCTCCCTGAAAAAAAGTTTTTCCAGACAAACATCCCAGGGGGCAGATCATCATGATGAAGGGAACCATGGACACTGATATATCACCCCCGGTGAGATGGGAATATCCGGACACTCCGTTGTTTCGGCAGTATCAGGGGTTGAGGGAAAAAGCGGGGGAGGCTCTTCTTTTTTTTCGCCTCGGAGATTTCTATGAACTCTTTGGAGACCAGGCTGTTGAGGTTTCCCGGGTTCTCGGCCTTACGCTGACATCCAGAGACAGGAATAAATCCAACCCTCTCCCCATGTGCGGAGTGCCGGCCCGTTCTCTTGAGCTTTATCTGCCCCGTCTTGTCTCTCTCGGCTATCGTATTGCGATTTCAGAGCAGACCCAGCCGGATTCAGAATCCGACGGCATGTTTTCAAGGGAAATCGTAAGAATTGTAACAAGGTCAACCCTGATCGAAGATCCGTCCCTTGAAGGCGGGCAGACCAAAAATGGTGTCTGCCTTGCTCAGGCAGACGGAGCGATCGCTATATCGAGCCTGGATCTCTCGAGTGGACATCTTGCTGTTTTTGAGCCGCAGAACAAGGGAGATATTGATGCGATCCTTGACTGGATGGCATCGAAATCCCCCGTTGAAATACTGATTGCGGATCCTGAACTGTCTTTGCTCCTGTCCGGAATAGAACATCAGCGAATCCTTCCCTCGGAAATGCCGCTGAATGGTCTTGCGGATGTTCTTCCCGATGCCTTTGTGTTTCCTCTTCTTTCTCCTGCATCTGAACGAGCTCTTGTCACATTGATCGCCTATGTCGGTTCCCTGAAGGCCGGGGTCATTCATCATCTGACCGGCGTTACGGTTGAAAAAACAGCGGGAACGCTTGTAATCGACCGGGCTTCCATCCGGCATCTTGACCTCGTTCCTGATCAGGAGGACCGCAAAAAGAATGGAAGTCTTCTGGAAGTTCTTGATCAGTCAAGATCCGCTCTTGGAAGCAGGATGCTCCGGAGATGGTTGCTTGCGCCGCTTTCGGACAGGGAGAGCATCCTCATGCGTCAGTGGATTGTCCGGCGCCTCGATGAGAATCCACGATGGGCCGACAGGGTTGGAGAGATTCTGGGGTCGACGGGAGATATTGAGCGGATCCTTGGGAGAATCGGGATGAAAGGACGATTGCCAAGAGATCTCGGCGGAATACGGGATGGAATCCAGGTCGCCATCGAGCTTGCCAGAATGCCCGAATGGACAGAGCTTTTGCATGATGAAAAGCGGGATTCTTCTCTGGAGACTCTTTCTGAAATGGTTTCGCGTCTTGCCGGAGCCTTGGTCGATGATCCACCCGTTTCCTGTGGGGAGTCTCCGGTCATACGGGATGGTTTCGACCCGGAACTCGACGGATACCGCCACTTTGAGCGGGAAGCAGACCAGGATCTGTTGAGGATTGAGGAGAGAGAACGCAAGGCAACAGGAATTGAAACGTTGAGGATCCGCTATAATCAGGTCGCAGGCTACTATATCGAGGTGACAAAGGGACAGGTCTCGAAGGTGCCGCCCCATTATTTCAGGAAACAAACCCTGACCGGGGTTGAACGCTATACCTTGCCGGAGCTGCTGGCCTTTGAGCAGAAGATGACTGAGTCCAGATTCAAGGCTCAACAGAGGGAGTTTGCCCTGCTCGATGACCTGACCTCGCTGATTTTGTCCTGTTCAGCCCAGATACAGCGAATGGCGGAATTTCTCGGAACGGTCGATGCTCTTCTGTCCTTTGCCAGGGTCGGGAGGAAAAGACAATATGTCTTGCCAACATTTTCATCGGATGGTGCGATGTCCATTACGAATGGACGCCATCCGATTGTTGAGGCCAGGCTTGCGGCGGGGGCCTTTATGCCGAATGATACCCGTCTTGAAGCCGGGACCTTTGTATTGCTGACTGGCCCCAACATGGCAGGAAAATCAACCTATATGAGGCAATTGGCACTGATTCAGATCATGGCCCAGATGGGTGCTCCCGTTCCGGCGGATAATGCGGTGTTGCCCATCGTCGACCGGATTTTGACAAGGGTTGGAGCAAATGACCATATCCTCGAGGGTGATTCGACTTTCATGGTTGAGATGAAGGAGGTTGCGAGGGTTTTGCGGGATGCGACCGCAAAAAGTCTTGTGATTCTGGATGAGGTCGGACGCGGAACGGCCACTTTTGACGGGATGGCCATTGCCTGGGCCGTATCAGAATATATCCATGACCGGGTGCGCTCTTTGACACTTTTTGCGACACATTATCACGAGCTCCATGCGCTGGCCGAGAGGGGTGAACGCTTTCTGAACCAGTCCGTTGCTGTCCGGATCGAAGGGGGGAAGATCTTTTTTCCCCACAGAATCAGCTCCGGACATTCCTCAAAGTCCTACGGTATCGATGTTGCAAAGCTGGCAGGTGTTCCCGAGATTGTGATCGACCGGGCAACAAGGATTCTTGACCACTGGAACCGACAGAAGCCATTCAAGGCAATCTCGGAGGGACTTGCCCAATTGCCGGAGAAAGATCCTCAGGCGATGCCCATTTTCGACTGGAAGTTGCGTGGGGGAAGTTCCTCGCAACCGTAATCGGGAACAGGTTTTAGTTTTGATTGTTCGAAATGCTTTTCCGTTGTTTTTCAGGGAGGAAAAACTGTCAAAACGAGAATTGCGCTGGAGGGATACCGCCGTCAAATCCCTTGTCTCGCAGTAAAGTCTTGATATCCTGTCGATGTATTTCCGTAAGGCGGCCCTTCTCTGGTAAGATAGGCATCGCTTGCTCCTTCTTGAAGGCAAAGTATTCCTCTGAAGGTTTTTTCCAAAAACGGATGAGTTGCTTTTCGTGTGAGACATGTCTGTGCACGGCATGGGAAAAGCATATAACTCCCGGCTGTATCCGGCTCATAAACAGGAGATTTTCCTGAACCAGAGGGTGGCATGACACCGCTGGCCCTGCAGCCATTTTCTGGAGCATCGGAAAAATCCCCGGGGGCTGGTAGTGTGCCAGTTTGTCTCTGTGCGACAGGATCGGAACGCTCCCGTCCATGGAGAAGATCCATTTTTCACTCGTCCATTCGAAGGAAGGGTACGATACCCAGGACTCTTCGGTCTTTCGCCAAAAATGGCGGTTGACGCTTTCCTGCGGGCATGTTCCGGAAAAGAATCTCCGGAAAGGTTATGAGCGCCTATGGGCGGATCTTCGTGGAAGATGTGACTGCCAGCGAATACTATTTTGAGACTCTCTCCGGAGTCTCGAGGATGGTTCCGGAAAGCCCTTGAGCGACCGTTTTTCAGGTGTGGTGGTGGGAGCAGTCCCCCTTTGTTCAGTGGGATTGTTTTTTTTAATCTTTTT
>JAKCCY010000040.1 GCA_021838765.1 Nitrospirota bacterium | reverse complement strand
CAGAAGAGCTTCCTGTTTGCGGGTCGGATACAACCGATACTTGAATGTTTTTCTCATGTTGTGAATTTTTTAACTAAATTACACAATGAGTCAAGAGGCATTCATCCCCCTCTTGGCAAAGAACGCCCAAGAGGGGGTATTCTTCCTTGAGTGCTGATAAAACAGCTGATTCTTTATCGTCATTCTGTTTATTAATATTTTTGATGGGTAATGCACATGTTTTGTGTCCAGTCCTTGCATTTAACCAGGCCATTGACTAAAATTGACCGTCAAGTTTTCTTCTCCGGTTTTTTATGGCCGGTTTGTCGATGGTATTTTGAAGCCCGCATCATGCGGGAGCAGGTAGCCCCCTCGCCGATGCATTCCTCTGACACCAGTCCGCATTTCCTTTTAAGAGACCGTCTTCCCGAACAGATGAAGCGTTCCCTTCCGACTCCCGGGGTTCTCTTTGTGTCGAAAGTCCTGTCAGAATTTTCCCTTCCCACTGTTTGCGAAGAGGCATCCTGTCCCAATCGGGCGGAGTGTTATGGGCAAGGACATGTTTCATTCATGATCCTTGGCGATGTCTGTACCCGGGGATGCTCTTATTGCGGGGTGACAAAAGGAAAGCCTGTTGCGCTGGAAGAGATTTCAGATGAGCCGGAACGTCTGTCCGCTGCGGTAAAAAAGCTGGGGCTTGACCATGTTGTGGTAACCTCTGTGGCAAGAGATGACCTTCCGGATGGTGGAGCCAGCCATTTTCGACGTGTGATGAGAAAAATCCGGGAGACATGTCCAGGTGTGACCGTGGAGCTTCTTGTTCCTGAATTCCTGTTGCCCGGAGGTGGATGGCCGAAGGAAGCCCTAGAGCTTCTCGATGATCGTCCGGATGTTTTTAATCACAACATTGAAACAGTCAGGCGTCTGACCCGTTCTTTCCGGCCTCAGGGGGACTATGACCGCTCTCTTTCCTTCCTGTCGCTTGCGCGGTCAAAGGGGCTGTGCACAAAGTCAGGCTTTATGGTTGGCTGCGGGGAAACGGAGGAGGAGACCCATGAAGTGATCAGGGATCTTGCCGCTTCCGGGGTCGAGATCCTCACCATTGGCCAGTACATTCCTCCCACGGGTCATTCAAGACCGCTCCAGGGCTTCCTTCCTGATGAGAGTTTTCAGAAGTTTAAAAAATGGGCACTGGATACAGGAATCAGGGAGGTTCTTTCCGGCGCCCTTGTCCGAAGTTCGTACCTTGCAAATCGACTCCAAAAAGGAGAACTGAAATGAACAATCCCGTTTCCCTTCCACTTGACAGTCTGCATAAGGAAATGGGTGGGCATATTACCGACTTCCACGGATTTCTTCTTCCTGTCCGATTTTCTTCCATTACCGCCGAAAGACAGTCCGTGAGGGATTGCGCTGGGCTTTTTGATATCAGCCATATGGGACGATTTGTCATAAAGGGGAAAGGTGCTGCCGCTGCCGTGAATCACCTTGTGACATCGAATCTCCTTGCAGTGTCTCCTGGAAAAGCATTGTACGGAATCCTTTCAAACCCCTCCGGAGGAGCAATCGACGATATCATGGCCTACCGATTTTCCGATGATCGGGTCGACCTGGTCGTCAATGCATCGAACCGGGAAGCGGACAAGAAATGGATCGAGGAGCATTTGCCAAAAGGCGTTTCTCTCGAGGATCTCTCCCCCGGCCATGTCGGATTTGCCCTTCAGGGGCCGAAATCTGCGGAAATCGTTGCCCTGGTGGAGTCTGGTGCGCCAGAACTTTCAAGACGCGGTGCCCTTCTGTTGCCAGTGTCCGGCGGGGATATTCTGATCAGCCGCACCGGATATACAGGTGAAGATGGCTGGGAGTTTTTTGGTCCGGCAGAACAGGTTTCACGGATTTACCGACAGATTTGCTCTGTCGGTGCTCCTTTCGGGCTCAAACCTTGCGGGCTTGGTGCAAGGGATCTTTTGCGCCTTGAGATGGGGTACCCGCTCTACGGTCAGGAACTGACACCGGAGACCACCCCTTTCGATGCCGGTCTCGGGTTTGCCGTGTCGTCGAAGAAAGGGGACTTTATCGGAAGGAATCTTCTTCTTGACGAGCAGGGAAACCCCATCCATTACGAAGACCATCGGCTTCTTGTCGGATTCTCTGTCCAGGGGAGAGGAATTCCAAGAACCGATTGTGCCATATCGTCTGCATCGACCGGGAAAGTGACTGGAACGGTGACATCGGGCGGCTATTCTCCTGCGGCAGGGGGAGGGTTCGGGCTGGCCTATGTGGACAGGCCCTTTGCGGAAGATTTCGCTCTTGGGGCACCTGCTTATGTCCGGATCCACGACCAATCCCTGCCGATCGTATTTCGCACACGTCCTTTCGTTCAGGGAGGATTGATCTGATCCGTATTTTGTGGATCTTGTTGACGATCGTACTTATTTGCTATCAAGGAGAATCAGGTGGAAAAACGTTATACCCAGACACATGAATGGATTGGCCTGAACGATGACGGTACCGAGGGAACAGTTGGAATAACTGATTTTGCCCAGAAGGAAGTCACCGACGTTGTTTTTGTCGAACTGCCGAAAATCGGGAAGAAAGTTCCCAGAGGAGGGGAGACTGCGATCATCGAATCCGTGAAGGCCGCATTTTCGATTTACGCACCCATGGGAGGGGAGGTTATTGCCGGAAATCAGGAGCTTGATTCAAATCCCGCCCTTTTGAACCAGGATCCTCTTGGACGGGGATGGATCTTCAGGCTGAAGCTGGACAATCCGGGAGAGTATTCCTCCCTGATGGATGAAAAAGCTTATAACGCCTATCTTTCTGATGGGGGAGGGCAGCCCGGTCATGGCTGATTTCATTCCTCACACACCGCTTGAGACCAGGGAGATGCTGGAAGCGATCGGTGTGTCGCGTCTTGAGGATCTTCTGGCCCCCTATCCATCGGATCATGTTTTGCCGGATTTGTCAGACATTCCATCAGGGTTGACGGAGTCATCCCTGATGAGAAAAATGAGGTCGATGGCCGCCCGAAACAAGGGAGGGGGATCCGTGCCCATTTTCCGGGGAGCGGGAGCTTATGACCACTTTATTCCTGAAGCGGTTTCCCCCCTGGTGATGCGCGGAGAATTTCTGACCGCCTATACGCCTTACCAGCCGGAAGTCTCCCAGGGCCTTCTCCAGGTCATTTTTGAATACCAGACAGCCATGTCAAATCTTTACGGGATGGACCTGTCCAATGCGTCCGTCTATGACGGAGCCACCGCCCTTGCCGAAGCATGTCTTGTCGCCCACCGTCAGGAGGGGAGATCAACCATCCTGATTTCAGACGGTGTGGATCCGGATGTTGTCCGGGTGGTTCGGACATATGTCGAAGGTGTAGGATGCACGCTGAAACAGATTCCTCTTGTGTCCGGGCAAACCAGTCTTGAGGATGTCGTCAAATGTCTTGATGGCCAGACAGCCTGCTTTGTCGGAGCGATCCCGACGTTCTGGGGAACAGTCGAGGACTTTTCAGGATTTGCGGATGCTCTCCACCAAAATGGATCTCTTCTGATCCTTCATGCGAATCCTCATGCACTGGCGCTCCTTCGAACGCCAGGTTCCTGGGGTGCAGATCTGGCGACAGGAGAAGGACAGCCTTTGGGAATTCCGCTTTCAGGCGGAGGGCCCTATCTGGGAATACTGACCGCTTCAAGGGCTTTTATGCGCAAGATTCCGGGAAGACTTGTCGGGAAGACGGTGGACAGGGAGGGGAGAACGGCCTATGTTCTGACGCTCCAGGCCAGGGAGCAGCATATCCGGCGTGAAAAGGCGAACTCCAATATCTGTTCGAACGAGACGCTTCTCTCCATTCAGGCGCTTGTGACTCTTTCCCTGTTGGGACCGTCCGGATTGAGGGAAGCGGCTGAGGGGTCGATGAAGAATGCCCGGAAGCTTCGTTCGCGCCTTTTGGCTATTCCCGGTGTATCTCCTGTCTGGCAAGAGACTCCCTTTTTCCATGAGTTCATCCTTGATATGCCGATGGAGTCCACAAAACTCAGCCGCCTGCTTCTGTCAGAAGGTTTTCTGTCAGGACTCCCTCTTGCAGGATACCCGTCGCCTGGTGCTGAAAGTCGCATGCTATGGTGTGCGACGGAGATGCGGACAGAAGAAGAAATCGAGAATCTCGGACACGCCATTGAAAAAGTGCTTGCCCGGCATGGGGGAATGAAATCATGACAATCAGGGATGAAAAGCAAGAGGGGGCTTCAAGGCCCGACATGCATCCAACTTTATGGGAAATCTCCCGGCCCGGAGCGAGAGGTGTTTTCCCTCCCGATGTTTCCGGTTCTGCCGTCTTTGGAATTCCCGATGTTTCGATGAGAGAGGGTGCTCTCAATCTGCCTGAACTTTCCGAGCTCGAGGTGGTCAGGCACTTTACGAACCTTTCCCACCTTTCCCGGGGTGTGGACACACACTTTATCCCGTTGGGATCCTGCACGATGAAGTACAATCCCAAAGTGTCGGACAAGGTCGCTTCACTTCCCGGATTTGCCGACCTTCATCCCAGGACCGATCCGGAAGGAATGGAGGGGCTCCTTGAAGCGATGGGGACATTGTCGGATCTTTTGCAGTCCCTGTTGGGAATGGATGCTGTTACCCTGGCACCTGCTGCGGGTGCTCACGGTGAACTGACAGGAATCCTGATTGCCAGAAAATACTTTGAGGACAGGGGTGAAACCTCAAGAAAGGTGATTCTGGTTCCGGACTCCGCTCATGGAACCAATCCTGCCAGCGCGTCCATGGGTGGAATGGTTGTCCGCTCAATTGCTTCAAAGCCCTCCGGCCATATTGATACGCTGGCTCTGGAAAAGGCTCTTTCGCAAGAAACCGCCATGGTCATGATAACGGCGCCGAGCACGCTGGGACTGTTTGAGGAGGAGCTTTCCGAAGTGGTGCGGCTTGTTCACAATGCCGGTGCCCTGGTCTACATGGATGGCGCCAACATGAATGCTTTCCTCGGTGTCCTGAAACCAGGTGACCTAGGCTTTGACATCGTTCATATCAATACCCACAAGACATTGGCGACGCCTCATGGAGGCGGTGGCCCAGGTTCCGGTCCTGTGGGGGTCAAGTCACACCTTGCTCCCTACCTTCCGACACCGGTCATTGAAAAGACCGACAAAGGATATTCTTTTAAGAGCCATCCTGACCCGCGCTCCATCGGTCCGGTCCGTTCGTTTCTGGGGTCGACGGGAGTGTTGCTGCGAGCACTTTCCTACGTTCTTCTTCTCGGAAGGGAAGGACTGCCGAAGGTGGCATTGTATGCGCTGCTGAATGCCAACTATCTGAAAAAGCGTCTCGAGGGAGTATTGCCTGGAGAGGGGCCGGGACTGTGTGCCCATGAATTTGTCCTTTCTGCCAAGCCTCTTGCTGCTTTTGGGGTTCATGCGGGAGATCTTGCGAAGGGGTTGCTCGATGCGGGATATTATGCACCGACGATTCACTTTCCGCTGATTGTTCCCGAGGCCTTGATGATCGAACCGACGGAATGTGAGAGCAAGGCGATGCTGGATGGGTTTGCTGACGACTTCTCAAGGATTGTGGAACGGGCGGCCGCTCATCCGGAGGAACTTCTTTCTGCTCCAAAAAGGACTCCGGTTTCAAGGCCGGATGAGGTTCTGGCGGCAAGGGATCCGGTTTTGAAAGAGGTCACTGTTCCCGGCTCCATTCTCCGGAAACATTGATATTGTCCGGGGCAATGGTGGTTCCCCTTTTTTCAGACCTCGTTCGGGGAGCATCGGAGCAGATGGGGATGGATACATCCCTTTTGGCAAAGGTGGCAGAAAAATCAGGGAATTCTGCTGTTTTTTCCCTGCTGAGGGTCTACCGGATCAGGTCGGGCCAGGTGACCGTCGGACGGACATACCGCGGATCGCCTCCTTCATCCTGGGGGGTGTCAAGCGATGACTGTGTTGTTCGCCCCACGGGGGGGGGCGCGGTCCTTCACGGGGAGGATGTCTGCTTCTCCCTCTTGCTGTCAGTTCGTCCCCGGATGGCCCTTGTGGACCTGTACGAAATGCTCCATCTTTTTCTTGGACGCTTTGTCAGCAATCTGGGACTTGAAACATCCCTTCAGGGGAAACATGAAGAATCCATTGATGGCAGGGGAACCTGTTTTCTGGAGCCTGTTTGTGGTGACCTGATGGCCGGACCGCAAAAAATTCTTGGCGGGGCCATGAAGGTCGGGAGACAGTGTTTCCTCTATCAGGGATCCCTCCTGGTCGACGGGGTGTCTCCGGGAGTGGTTCAGGATCGATTTGTATCATGGTACATTGGCGGGAACGTGTTAGTCTTCCGGAACGGTGTGCTCCTGGCCGCTGGATGATCATTGAAAGAATTGCGCCCGTCCGATGTTCGGATCCGGGGGATTGGAGCAGTCGTGGTGTGGATTAACGTTCGGGTGAATTGCGAGAAGCTTGTTGACGGGATGGAAATAGCGGAGGATGTCCTCGATTCTTCTGGCAGGGTTTTGCTGAAAGCTCCCCAGACGGTTAATGGTTCCCTGAAAAAAACGCTCGGTGCGAGGGGGGTCTTGTCCGTAGTCACCCGGGTATGGAAGGAAAAAGAGTCCGATGAACTTCTGGCCGAGCTCCGGGAGGAAATTGCCGCACTCTGTGAAAGGCACCGCTATCTGAAGAAGGATCAGCGCCGGATGGATTCTCTCAAGCTGTTTGCAACTGCTTTTGAACTTTCCAAAAATATCCGGTTGCCCTCAGGGGAGCCTCTTTGCGATGAAAGATAAAAACATTGTTCTTGAGCCGGCGAATAACCCTTCATTTCAGACTTTTCTGGAAACACTTTCTATTCTGCCAGCCATTTCTCCATTGTCGAACAAACTGTTCACCATCATAGATGATCCCAATGTATCCATTTCCGTCATCGGCGGGTTGATCGGAGAAGATCCCGGTCTGGCATCCCGTCTGATGACAGTTGCAAACTCTCCCTTCTACCCGTTTTCCGAAAAAGTCTCGAGTATCCGCGGAGCTCTGGTCCGTCTTGGACTTGTAACCGTTCGGGGGATCCTTCTGACAACATCCCTTTTTGACAGGGTCAAGCACCAGCCTGGTGTCTTTGAGCTCTGGAAACACTCTCTGGGCGTTTCCAGAGTTGCAAAAACACTGGCAAACCGGACCAAGGATGTGATGACCTCTGATGAGGCCGCTCTTGCCGGGCTTTTGCATGATATCGGCAAGCTTCCTTTTCTGATCTTCAAGCCCCAGAGAATGGAGAATATCTGGAAGACCGGTCCCAGAACGGGCAAGGATTCCGACTGGGAGCTGGAGGAGTTCGGCTTGAGCCACGACCAGCTTGGCGGGCGGCTTTTGACCCAGTGGAAGTTCCCGGAGATTATCAGGGATTCGATTCGATGGCACCATCAGCCTGATAAGTGTCCTTCCTCATCGAGGAGATCCGCTGCCCTGATCGGATTGTCCGATACCATCTGTCGCGGGCTTGGCATTGCTCATGCGGATTTCCCTTATCTTGATGCCCCCCTGGGAGACTTTCTCGATATCCTGGAGATTCCTGGTGACGAGATCATCCCGGTGATTCAGGGTGTTATCAGTGATCGGGACATGCTTGAAACAGCCAGCAGAGAAATCTTCTGACGGATCTTGCCGTGGACTCTGCGTCTCCAAGAGATCCGGGCCCGCTTGTACGGGCTCTTTCATCAAGATTTACGGATTTTTCCATTCTTCTGGATCCGGAGCAGTCCAAAGACTTTCCTTTTTTCCTGGAATGGCTCCGTCGGGGAGACCATGGGACAATGTCTTTCCTTGAAAGGAATCCCTATCGCCGCCGTTCCATCTCTGACGGGTATCCGGGGTACCGGACCGCGATCCTGGGGCTTTTGCCTTCGGATGCAAGACTTCCCGATCCGGAACAGTCGGGCGTTAAGGTTCGTATTGCCAGATATGCAGTCGGCAGGGATTACCACCGTGTTTTTACGGAGAGATTCAAGGCTGTTCTCAGTGAGATTGCTCCGTTTCTTGATCGGGGAGAAAAGCCCCTGATCAAGCCGGATCATGGGGCAATCCTCGAGAAATCACTGGCTCAATCGGCAGGTCTGGGGCGCATTGGCCGTCATACGCTGTTGATTCACCGGAAGATGGGGACCCGATTCACCATCGGAGTCATGCTGATGAAAACTCCATTTCTTTCCTGGAGACCCCCTCTTGACGACTTCATGCCCTGTGGTTCTTGTACCCTCTGTCTGGACAGTTGTCCGACCCAAGCTTTTTCAGGCCCGTTTCGTCTTGATGCGAGAAAATGTCTTTCGTATCTTACGATCGAGTCTCCAAAGTCGGAAACTCCCGGAAAGATTCCGGCGGATGTGCCCAATAACTGGATTTTTGGATGTGATATCTGCCAGGAAGTATGCCCGTACAATGGATCTGCGGGAGCTTTTTCCGGAGGGGAAACGATTGTCACTTCCCCATCGGATCTTATAAGGTTGGCAAAGGAAAATCCCTCTCTCGAGAGGGTTGGTGTTGCGGCTCTTTGGAAGCGGTATGAGGAAATTAAGGGACCAAACGCGAACAATTTTCCAAAAATGAATCAGGAAGGCTTATGACGGCTGAATTCATCGGACAGGCAGCTTCTCTCAAAAAACTACAGGAGCTTCTGGCGCGTGTTGCCCGGAGCAACTCGACACTTCTGATCACAGGAGAAAGCGGGACGGGGAAAGAGCGTGTTGCCAGGATGCTCCATGACATGAGTCCACGACACGGACACCCCTTCATTCCGGTCAATTGCGGGGCGATTCCGGAGGGACTTATTGAAAGCGAGCTTTTTGGTCACGAAAAAGGTTCTTTTACCGGAGCCCTTTCCCAACGTCCGGGGCGCTTTGAACTGGCTGAGGGGGGGACCCTCTTTCTCGATGAAATCGGGGAATTGCCCCTTTCCCTGCAGGTGAAGCTTCTAAGGGTTCTTCAGGAGAGAACTTATGAACGGGTCGGTTCCGCGATTCAGAGAAAGGCGGATATCCGGATTCTTGCGGCAACACACAGAAATCTTGAGCAAATGGTCTCAACCGGTCAGTTCCGCGAGGATCTCTTTTACAGGATTTCAGTGATCCCGGTTGAGATCCCGCCGCTTCGACAAAGGACAGAGGACATCCCTCTTCTGGTTGACTACTTTGTCAGCAGGTGGGTGAAGGAAGAGCGAGGAGAGCCCGTTCGATTTTCACTTCCGGTCATGGATATTTTTCGCCGGTATCCATGGCCTGGCAATATCCGGGAACTCGAAAACCTGGTGGAGCGATTCCTGGTCCTGAAGTCCGGAGAGATGGTTCATCCGGAAGACCTTCCTGAAAAGTTTTCCCAGGTTGCGCCCTTTATCGATGAGCCCATTGATGATCCTTCTGTTCTGCCTGAAGATTTCAAGGGTGGGATTCTTCCTCCCGTTTCTTCGGGAGGAGATATGGCCAGTGCCTTTGGAGAAATCATCTCCAGTACTGTTGAGCATATCGACCTTTCCAACATGCTTGCAGAGATTGAGCGGGACCTGATCCGGAAAGCCCTTGAGAGATTTGGAGGGAACAAGACCAAGGCTTCTGAATTTCTGGGAATGAACAGGACCACCCTTATTGAAAAACTGAAACGTCTTCGTCCGGGGATTCCCCAGGATTTTTCCGAGACGGACGGCTAGCGACATTATCCTGCCTGGTCCTCCCCACTGATTTTCCCTTCCTTTTCTTCTTCGGCATGAATATTGCTTGACAGGTTTGAGTATAAACAGGGTCCCTGATGTCGAGAACGAAATCCGGGATTCTTTTGACGATATCCCTGCCCATTCATGAATGAGGAGCCAATCGTGCCGTTTCGATGGTCCGGACGTCTCGTTCGCAGTGTTTTTATCCTGGGGATCATTGTTCTTTTATGTCCCGGGAGCCTTCTGTCCGCCGAATCGCCGGAGATTGCCCTGCCTGCTTCCGGGGCTTCAGACCGGATCCCCTCCTCCGGGGATCACTCCCTCTTCCTGGAACTTCAAAAAGTGAAGGAGTCAAATGGTTCGACCTCTGATGCCAGGGAGATTTTTGAAAAGCTCAGGAGGGAGCATCCGGGCTCTATCCTTATTCCGCAGGCTGCCCTTTTGATGGGAGAGATGCTGGTCAAAAAAAACCTCAATATCCGTCATGAAAGTGACACCAGCAAATTGCTTGTGAGGGAAGCTTCGGAGGATTTGTGGATGGCCCGGACAGACCTTCCCCCCGGACCGTTGAGGGACGAGGCTACTTATGCCATAGCCCGCCTGTTGTTTTCTCAAGGGCTATACCCTGAAGCGAGAGGAATGGTTGAGCTGGGTCTCCGGGAAAGCCCCGATGGTCCTTTTGCCATTCCTCAGGAGCTGCTGCTGTCTTCCTGCTGGAGGCGTTCGGGCAATCCACGAAAGGCGATGGATGTATTGTCCCGGTTGGGGGCAAATATTGAGTCGGCATCGGATGTGAGGAAAACTGACAAAATCGATTACCTCTATGAGTCCGGTGGTGTTTCCCTTGATCTTGGGCGGTTGGCGGACGCAGGAGAGTATTACAGGGCTGCGATTGCTCTTGCCCCCGACTATGCATACGCCCATCCAAAAAGGCTCTATGACCTTGGCCTGTATTCGGACCGCATCGGACACGAGAGAAGGGCTTTCAAGCTTTTTCGGGAGTACTTGAGGCGGAAGCCAGGAGGGGTTCATGTTCCGATGGCGTCCTACCGGATGGCAGAAATATCGGGAAGACTTGGTCGTCCGGAAAGTCGCAAGGCACGGCTCATGGAGGTGATGAGAACGTACCCTCACACGGAAGCGGCGGACCTTTCAAGGATCACGCTGCTCAAAGACAAGCTGAAATCACTTGAGAGGGAATCCCCTCCCAGTGGACGGCTGAAGTCGCTTCCTCCCCACCAGAAATCCCTTGATGACCGTCTGATTGAGGATTCGGGACAGATTGTGCGTTCGGGTGTTACAAGCCGTTCGCGTGTTGATGCTGCAAGCATCATGGTCCCCCTGCTGGTTTCCCAGAGACGCTACGATCTGGCGTTTAAGATCATCCACCGTCTGGAGATAGATGCTGATCCGCAAAGTTCTTCCGGAAAGAGGCTTCTGGGACTGGAGTCTGCTGTTCTTACCCGGCAAATCTTGGAGATGACCAGCCCTTCGGATGACCGAAAGGTTCTCCGTCTGGTTCATTCCTACCGGAGTCTTGTCAGTCCGGTTCTTCTCGACCCTCGCCCCACGCTGATGGAGATCAAGGAGTTTTCACGGGAGGGGGAGGTTTTTTTGAGAATTGCCCGGGCCCATGAAGGAATCCGGGATGATGCGGGTGCGAGAAAATGGCTGCATCAGGTCCTGATGCATGGCGGAATCGTTCCGAGGAGCGGGGCTCTCAAGGACTTGATCTCTCTCGACATGAAATCGGATGACACCCTTGAGGCATGGAAGCGTGGCCAGGATTTGATCGCCCTGATCCACCCCGGAAACGCAGAAGAGGCCGGGTGGATTCTGGAGGAAGAAAAGGTGGCCAGAAAGCTTGGGGATATGGACCGGGAAATTCCCCTGCTGAGAACGTTTGTGAAAGATTTTTCGGCAGATCCCAGGGCGGGACTGGCCCAGGCGAGGCTTTTCAGGATTCACCTTTTAAAAAACGAGTTCGACCAGGCTGAAACCAGTGCCAGAAAAGCGCTTGTACTCCTTGCGCCTGGAGGGTCCGATCAGGAGAGCTTTCTGACGTTGCTGTACCGCTTCGGCCAACTGGAGGTTGCCCTTCACCGGACGAAAGAGGCCATTTCCCTATGGGAAAAATTTCTGAGAGACGGGCCAACGGATCCAAGACGGGGGTGGGTCATGTACCAGATCGGGAAGCTCGATGAAGCCGACGGGAAAAACCGTCGGGCCTATCGCTGGTACATCAGGGCGGCAAAGGTGGCAACAAGTCCCGAACTTGCTTCGGTCGCAAGACAGAAAGCTCAGGGAATCTCGAATCTTTTTGACGGGAGAGTCGGTTCATGAAAGACAGTCTGTCTGAACACAGGGAAAGAATGGCCCATTCCGGGGAGGATGCCCTTGCCCTGGCATTTTCTACTTTTCAGGAAGCATCGGAGTCGCTGTCCAGAAAATACGCCGGTCTCGAGGGGAAAATTTCAGAGCTGTCAAGAGAGCTTCGCGACCGTGACCGGGCGCTTGCCAGCCAGGGACAGTTTCTTGAAACGATCTTGAAGAGTCTTCCTTCGGGGGTATTGGTCCTGACTCCTGGAGGCCAGGTTTTATGGAGCAATCCGCAAGTGGAGAAATGGCTGTCTCCGGATGATTCAGAACTTCTGGCCCTTCTCCGGAAGTGGGAAATATGGCCGATTGCCGAACGGGAAGATCCATTGGCCGTTTCCTGGAAAGGTCGCTCTCTTTTGATTGAGATTTCAAGGGTTGTCGATGATGAGAATCGCTCTTCAGGCTATGTTCTGATCGTGAACGATGTCACAAGACTTCGGGAGATGGAGGAAGAGGTTTCGCGGGACAGACGACTTCGGGATATGGGAGAGATGGTTGCGATGATTGCCCATGAACTCCGGAATCCCCTTGGAAGCATAGAGCTTTTTTCCAGTCTGCTGGCCCGGGATGCGGGCACCAGGGGAGGTCAGGCATTGGAAGGGATCAGGTCCTCGGTTACATCAATGGATCGACTGATTGGAAATCTTCTTTTTCATACCCGCATTCCGAATGTTTCCCGCTCTCTTTTTTCCGGGCATGATCTTCTGGAGCGCCTGTCTTCCGACTGTGCCCGTATCGGTATCATGCGGGGGAGGGCCGGAGGGCCCACGGTTTCTTTTGCGGTTGACGAGCCTTCTCCCTTTCTGGTTAACGGTGATGAGGGGCTTATCTATCATGCAATCTTCAACCTCGTCACGAATGCGTTTCAGGCATGCTTCGATGCGGGAGGCGGAAGTGTCACGCTGTCTCTTCTCCGCAGCAGGTCAGGGGGAGCCATTTTTTTCGTAAAGGACAATGGTCCGGGAATTCCGCGGGAGATGAGGGAGAAGATCTTTGACCCGTTTTTTACCACCAGGTCCAAAGGGACGGGGCTCGGTCTTCCGATTGTCCTGAAGATTGTTCTTGCCCACGGGGGATTGCTGAAGGTCGATTCAGACGAAAATGGGAGCTGTTTCATGGTTCAGCTGCCCGGTCCGGGCGAGAGTCTGGAACGGACGGGCGGAGACATCTGGTCAGGACAACTTCTGGAGGAAGAATTGAGATGAATGCACAAGGCCCTGTTCTGGTGGTCGATGATGAGTCCGAAATGTCGCTTGCTCTCCAGGAAACATTGCGGGAGGACGGATATATGGTTGATCTTGCCTCGAACGGAAAGGAGGCTCTCCGTCGTTTTGAGGATATGGGTCCATACCAGTGGGTCATCACGGATCTTAAAATGCCCCAGATGGATGGATGGGCTCTTTTGACCACGCTTCGCCGCATCAGCCCAGAAACCCGTGTCATTTTGATGACGGCCTTTGGTTCTGTCCCCCAGGCGGTTGATGCCATGAGACAGGGGGCGGTTGATTTTCTGATGAAACCTTTTTCTCCGGAGGCTCTCCGTCGTCTTTTATCACCTGATGGCGCGCTCCTGACCCGCCAGAAAGGGGCTTCGGGGGAGGGAGAAGGGATCTGGCAAAAGCTCAGACGTCCGATCCTGACCTCAGACGCCCGATTTTTGAGACTTCTCAAAATGGTCGAGTCGGTTGCCAGGACCCAGGCGACCGTTTTGATCGAGGGGGAGAGCGGGACCGGAAAAGAGCTGTTGGCCCGATTTGTTCACGAGGCTTCTCCAAGGGCCCATCGCCCCTTTGTCGCGGTCAATTGTGCTGCCATCCCGGATGGTCTTCTGGAGCCTGAGCTTTTTGGTTATGAAAAAGGAGCCTTTTCCGGTGCCGTCTCGAGAAAAATAGGAAAGTTCGAGCTGGCGGATACCGGAACCATTCTTCTCGACGAAATAGGGGAGATGGAGCTTTCTCTCCAGGCCAAGCTTCTGAGAGTGCTCCAGGAAAGAGAGGTTGATCGTGTCGGGGGGAGTTCTCCCGTGCCGGTCGACCTCCGGATTGTCGCCACGACAAATCGGAACATGAAGGAGCTGGTGGTATCAGGAAAGTTCAGGGAAGACCTTTATTACCGGTTGAGGGTGTTCCCCGTGCAGGTGCCTGCCCTGAGGGAGAGGAAGGGAGATATTCCTCTCCTGTCCCGTCACATTCTCGGGAGGTTGCGCGAGGATGGAATACCTGTCGGAAATTTGACGCAGGGGGCGATGGAAGCGATTTCCCGCGGAGAGTTTCCGGGCAATATCCGGGAGCTTGAAAATCTCCTGACGCAGCTGGCACTCCTTTCGGGAGGAGATGACATTCGAATGGAGCACCTTGCGATGGGGGAAGGCGGCTCCCTCCCTCCCGAGGACCATTTATCCTGTGAATCGGCAAAGGAGCGTGAGGTTCAGCTCCAGGACAGCTTTTCCTGTCGTCCAGGCAAGTCGGTCCGGGAGGTCGAGCGTGACCTGATCCTGATGACTCTTGAGTCCTGTTCGGGGAATCGGACCCAGGCGGCCCGGATGCTTGAGATCTCGGTGAGGACCTTGCGGAATAAATTGCATGAGTATGGTGTCTCTGTTTCCGGGGACTCCGAAGGAAACCAGGAATAAATTTCCCCCATGGGCGCGAATAGGGCCCTTTTTGGGGATTTTTTCATGGCATGCCAATTGCTAATTTTTAAATGTCATTTTTGATCAGGGACCGGCAAGGTCCTTTTCGGAGGTTCGGATGGAAAGGGTGCATCTTTTCGACAGGACGGTCTATCTTCTCAAGAAGGATCTTGACCTGAGGGCCCAGCGACATATGCTGCTGATTTCGAACATCGCCAATCAGGACACTCCCGGCTACCAGGCAAAGGACCTTTCTTTCAAGAGCGCCCTGGCCCGGGCTGTTTCCCGGCCGACAAGGGATTCGATCGACCGTGTCTCCGGATCGATCCTGGTCAATCCGGATGAGACGGTCGGAAATGATCTGAATACGGTCAATATTGAGATGGAAATGCAGAAATTGGCTTCAAATACTGGAAATTACAATGCGGCAGCCCAGATGGTCTCCTGGAAGTACCGTCTTCTTGGAGATGCCATCAGGGGCAGCGGGAGGTAGGAAAAATGGCTTTTTCTGATGCGCTTAGGATATCCGCCGGAGGAATGGAGGCGGAGAGGGTTCGGATGAACGTTCTGTCGGGGAATCTTGCCAATGCCGACAGTGTTCACGGGAACGAAAAAGGCGTTTTTGAGCGGAGGGATGTCGTCTTTGCCGCGGTGGCACCGGGCAAGTCTTTCTTCGATGTCCTTTCCGACCAGACCAGGGAGCCTGTGAAGGAGGTCCGCGTTATGGGAATGATCAAGGATCCAAGACCGCTCAAGAAAGTTTTTGACCCGATGAGCCCGGATGCCGACCGTTCCGGGTATGTCTACCACCCGAACGTGAGCAAGCTTGAGGAGATGGTCAATCTGACCGATGCCTCAAGGGCGTATGAGTCGAATCTTACGGCTCTTGCCAATACGAAACAGATGGCAAAGAAGGATTTGACAATCCATGCATAACTCTGGTCCGGTCTACAATCCGCTGGCGGGTTTCAAAGGTATTTCTTCCCTGCCTGGAGGCGAGGGCGTCTCTGGGGCGGGGATTCCACATGGTCCGGAAAAATCTTCCCTTGCGACTCCCGAGTCTTCCTTTGTCAATGTGCTCAAGGACTCCATCAGCAAGGTCAATGCGATCCAGGTGGAGGCGGACAAGACCATACAGGATTACTCCACCGGGAAAAATAATGTGACACTCCATCAGACCATGGTGGAGATGGCACAGGCAGATGTTTCCTTTCAGCTCATGATGCAGGTGCGGGACAAGATTGTCCGGGCCTATCAGGAAATGATGAACATGCCGATGTAAGTTCCCGAAATGATTTCGGGAACAGGGCGGACGGAACTTTTTAGTGGTGAGGGCAGAAATGGGTGCTTTAAGAGACGTTCTGGGAAATCTTGCGAACCGCTTTTCAGAGCTTTCGTTTGCCAGAAAAGTGGTTGCAGGCCTTGTTGCCGCAGGGTTTATCGCAACGCTGGTCGTTTTTTCCCTCCTCGGGCGGCAAGGAGATTCTTCCGTTCTTTTCTCCAACCTTTCTCCCGGGGACTCGATGGAAATCCAGTCCCACCTTGACCGTCTGGGCGTTCCCTATCATGTATCGAAAAAAGGGGCCCTGATCCGGGTTCCGTCGAAGGATGTCTATGCGCTCCGGATGCAGTTGTCGGATGAGGGCCTGCCAAGACATCACGGTGCGGGTTTTGACATCTTCAACCACCCATCGCTTGCGACGACGGATTTTGCCCAGAAAGTCCAGTATCTTGAGGCTCTTCAGACTGAGCTTGACCGGACGATCGAAGAGATGCATCCGATCGCTCTTGCAAGAGTTTCGATCGTGCTTCCGACTCACTCGGTTTTTCTGCGGGAGAAAAATGGTGCCCATGCATCGGTCCTTGTTCGACTGAAACAGGGAGAAAGTCTTTCGAGGGGCCAGGTCAACGGTATTGTCCATCTGGTTTCGAATGCTGTGCCCGGACTTGTTGCCAGGCACGTCACGGTGGTTGATACCGAGGGTGAGATCCTGAACCGCAAAAAGCCATCGATGATTCCGGGAGAGCTGACTTCCGCCCAGCTTGCCTATCAGGAGCATGTTCAGAAACAGTTCCAGGTACAGCTCCAGTCGATGCTCGACAAGGTACTCGGACCGGACCAGTCGGTTGTCCGGGTAACGGCAGAGCTGAATTTCCGCAGGATTGAAAAAACAAGCCAAAGCTATGACCCGAACGGGAGGGTGCTGAAAGACAGGGAAAAAATTCGCCAGGAGTCCAAAGGAACGAAAATCCTTCCGGTCGGAGTTCCGGGACTTCTCTCAAATGTCCCTGGCGCGACAGGAAAAGTCGCTTCTCCGCCGCTTGGTCCCCGCAATGGGTCGGAGACGAGTTTTTCGAAGCGGAAAGAAATCGACCATTATGATGTGAGTGAAACCACCAGTCATGTGATGGAGCCAGTGGGAACGATCAAGCGGGTTTCGGTTTCCGTCCTTGTCAACCAGAGGCTGGTTTCGGTTTCCGGAACAAAAGGCAAAAAGACGGTTTATGAACCCAGGAGCGCCCAGGAAATCCAGGACTTTACCCATATTGTCCAGAATGCGATGGGTTTCGATCCTGCTCGCGGGGACCAGGTCGTTGTCCTGTCGGTTCCTTTTGCGGAGAATGCGTCGGGTGTCGTCAAAAATCCGGACCATAACCTCGAGTCGTCGATTGCCCCGTTTGTTCCGCTTCTCGAGATTTTTCTCGGCGGTGTTCTTCTTCTTCTCTTCGGGATCCTTGTCCTGAGGCCCCTGTTGAAGAGCATGACCCAGTGGAAGCCGGCAATGCCGACCCTCCAGATGGCTGAAGGGCCTCCCCAGGAAGGTGCGGAAGGAACAGCCAAGCCCTCTTCCCGGGAAGAGGTTGCGAGAATGACCCAGGAGGATCCCGGGCAGGCGGCCCAGGTGATCAGAAGCTGGTTGAAGGAAAAGTAGGACAGGGAGAGTCTTGTGGCAAAACGGAAACTGTCAGGTCTTGAAAAGGCCGCGATCTTCATTGCGACGGTTGGTCCGGAGTCCGCCTCGGAGATCCTCCGGAATCTCGAGGCCAAGGAGGTGGCGGTGATCTCGAACCTGATCGCCCAGATGGGGGATATCACCCCGGAAGAGGTCGACTCTGTCATGGAGGAGTTCGGTGTCCTCTACAAGGTCACCCGGAACATGCCGAATGTCGGCGAAAAGTATATGAGATCAATTCTTGAGAAATCCCTGGGAAAAGAGCAGGCGGACAAGATTATCGAGATGATGAACGATCAGGATGGCGGTAGTCTCCAGTCTCTTAAATGGATGGATGCAAAAGCCATCGCGACGTTGATCAGGAAGGAGCATCCCCAGACGATTGCCCTGATCATCTCTTATCTGAACCCGGCCCAGGCTTCGTCTGTGCTGAACTATCTGCCGGAAATCCTTCGGGCCGATGTTGTCCTGAGACTGGCCACGATCGAGGATATCAACCCGCAGGTCGTCAAGGATCTTGAAGAAGTCCTGTCGACGGAAATGCAGCTTCTCGGGTCGACGCGAAGTGTCTCTGGGTCTTCCAGAATCGAGAAGGTTGCCGGACTGCTGAACGAAATGGAAAGAACCTCGGCGGAGGTTATTCTTGACTATATTACCCAGAGCGACCAGGAACTTGCCGAGCAGATCCGGGCTCTGATGTTTGTCTTCGATGACCTTCTTCTTCTTGATAACCGTGGAATCCAGCAGATTCTGCAGGCTATTCCAAGAGATGTCCTGACCAAGGCTCTCCGGGGAGCAGCCGAGCAGATCCGGGACAAGTTCCTTTCGAATATGTCAACAAGGGCGCAGGCCACGCTGAAGGACGATATCGAGAACATGGGAGGGATTCCCCTTCGAGAGGTCGAGGCATCCCAGCAGGAGATCCTGAAAATTGTCCGCCGTCTGGAAGCAGAGGGAAAGCTTGTGATCGCCGGGAAGGGAGGAGAGAAAATTGTCTGAGAATCCGGGGGATGGAGAAAAGCGTGGCGATGGTTTTACGGCCTGGGGCGAGGGCGGTGAGTTCAATCTGTTTGGCGGTGTCAGTGGCCGGGGAGTCAAGAAGGAGCGTGTGGCTGTTGTCGAACCTGAGCTCAGGGGGGACCGGTGGCTTGAGGCTATTGAAGCAAAGGCCAGGGAAGAAGGTTATCGCGAGGGATTTTCCAGGGGGCTTGAGGAGTCGAAGGAGCAAATGGAGCCTCTTCGTGCGGCACTGCTTGCCTGGGCGGACGGTCTTCCGAAATCGTTGGAAAAAAGCCTGGAAGCCCACCTTGATGTGATGGCCGACATTGTTGTGGATGCCGTGGGAAGACTTGTCGGCGAGAGTCTTTCAACCCGCGAAGGCATCAGAAACGTGATCGAACTGGCGATCCGGAAGAGATCGGCGGATCTGTCGGGTGTCCTTCTCATATCACCCGGGATGGAACAGCGGCTGAACAGCCTTGATCCTGATCTCAGGACAGATCTCTCCCTTCGCAATATTTCCCTTGAATCCGACCCGGGGACGGGGCTTTCGGAGTTTTCCTTCCGGACAGAGTTCCGTTCTTCTTCGGTGGATCCTCTTTCCGGAGTGCGGGAGCTGGAAAACCTGCTTCGGGAAGGAATAAAAAAATGACCGAAGCGGGAACTCTTGGCGAGAAGATCGAGGGGATCCTTTCCGGATGGAAAGAGCAGCTCTCTTCCTTTGATCCTGTCGTTGAGGGGGGAGTTGTCGTGCAGGGTGTCGGACTCACGCTTGAAGTCCGAGGTCTTGATCTGGGAATTGGAGAACTCTGTGAGATCCGGGGAGAGAGGCCCATCTCCGCTGAAGTCATCGGTTTCAGGGAAGGCCGGAGCCTTCTGATGCCGCTTGGGGATCTTCGGGGTGTCCGCCCGGGGACCAGGGTCGTTCGGCGAGAATCCCGTCCGGTGGTTCGGGTTTCGGAGCGTTTTCTGGGCCGGGTTGTCGATCCGATGGGCAGGGCGCTCGATGGTCGGCCTGACCCGCCCGGAGACAAGTCCATGGCTCTTTACGGAGAGTCGATCAATCCGATGGGAAGGCGGAGGATCAGCCATGTCCTCGATCTTGGGATCCGTTCGATCAATGCTTTCCTGACGATCGGACAGGGGCAGAAAATCGGTGTTTTTGCCGGAGCGGGGGTGGGGAAAAGCATGCTTCTGGGGATGCTTTCGAAAGATGCGAGCGTCGATGTTTCGGTCATTGCCCTTATTGGTGAGCGTGGTCGGGAAGTCCGGGAGTTCATCGAACGGGATCTCGGAGAAGAAGGGCTTTCCAAGGCGGTTCTGGTTGTTTCTACGGGGGATCAGTCACCGCTTTTGAGAATCCGTGGCGCACTGATGGCGATGAGTATCGCCGAGTATTTCCGGGACCAGGGCAAATCCGTTCTTTTTGTCATGGATTCCCTGACGCGCTTTGCGATGGCCCTCCGGGAGGTCGGTCTCGCCGCAGGAGAGCCTCCGACAACGAGGGGGTATACCCCCTCGGTATTCGCCCAGCTTCCCCGATTTCTCGAACGTTCAGGCTGTGTCGATGGAGATGGATCCATCACGGGGATTTACACTGTTCTCGTGGAGGGTGGCGATATGCCTTCGGATCCATTGTCCGAGGCGTTGGCAGCGATTCTTGACGGACATATTGTCTTGTCCAGGACGATGGCCTCCGAAGGGATCTATCCGGCGGTTGATCTTCTCGAAAGCCGCTCCAGGGTGATGAACGATATCGTGGAGGAAGACCATAAGGCGATGGTCCGGGAGTTCCTGAGGCTTTATGCCCTCTACAGGAAGTCGGAGGATCTGATCCGGATCGGGGCGTATGTGTCTGGCGTGGATTCGGATCTTGACAGGGCCGTCTACCTTTTCCCGAGGATGCGGGAGTTTTTGGAACAGGACCAGGGGGAAAGGTTTTCCTTTGAGGAATCCATTGAGGCACTAAGGTCCCTTCTGGCAGGGTAGCAGGGAGAAGAGATGATGTTTTCCTCAAAGATC
>JAKCCY010000193.1 GCA_021838765.1 Nitrospirota bacterium | reverse complement strand
GAGGGTGGGTAGTAGTTGGAACGGGAAGTCACAAGTTGTCAAAAAGGGGCCGTTCAATATGCTTCCTTGATCAGAATCTGGAAAAGAACTCCTTTTGCCGCACGATTTCTTTCTTCGATACAAGGATCCGACCTGGCCAAATACCGGGATGAGCGGCTAAAATCGGTGTCGCCAAAGACTGTCAGTCACGAACTCGGAATCTTGTCCCGTCTTTTTCATACCGCAATCAAGGATTGGGGAATGGGTGGGATGGTCAATCCCGTCTCCCAGATCCGCAAGCCGAAACTTCCCAAAGGGCGGGATCGTCGTCTTCTTCCCGGGGAAATGGATCGGATCATCTCCGCCTCCGAATCTCCCGTTCTTTCCGATATCATCCGTTTCGCACTGGAAACGGGTATGCGGCGGTCGGAGATTGCCGGGATGACCTGGGATTTGGTGGACCTGAAAAAGAGGACTACAACTCTTCCCGAAACAAAAAACGGGGAGAAGCGGATCGTCCCGCTTTCGATGGAGGCTATCCGAATCTTATCCAATCTCCCCCGGAGGATTGACGGGAAAGTATGGGGGATGGAGCCGGATTCGATCACCCATGCTTTTATCCGTGCTCTCACCCGAGCGCGTGCCATCTATGAGAAGGACCGCGAGGAAAAAGGGGAAAAGCCGGATGATTCCTTCCTTGCAGATCTGACTTTCCACGATCTCCGGCACGAGGCCACCAGTCGGTTCTTCGAGAAGGGCCTGAACCCCATGCAAGTGGCCGCAATTACCGGGCACAAGACGTTACAGATGTTGAAAAGGTACACTCACTTGAAGGCCCAGGACCTTGTCGAGTTGTTGAAATGAGCAAAAAGATTTCTCCGGATCTTCAAGACCCATTGGAGACAATGTGCCCATGAGTATGCAGGTTTCTCCCTCCATTGCTGTCCTGCGCTGGGCCGCAGAACGCACACATCTTTCCGAGGTGGCGCTTGCCCACCGGTTTCCGAAGTGGCCTCAGTGGCGGGAAGGTGAAGCGCAACCGACGCTCAAGCAACTGGAGGCTTTTGCTCGATTCACCCATACCCCGTTCGGTTATTTCTTCCTTCTTGAGCCTCCTCAGATTGCACTACCAGTGCCGGACTTTCGCACACATCGCGATACGCCGTTGGCCGTGCCATCGGCCGATCTGCTCGATACGCTTTATTTAAGTCAGCAAAGGCAGGAGTGGTTCCGGGAATACGCACAATGGCATGGCTTAACGGTCATGGATTGGGTGGGCAGTGGCAATATTCAGGGGTCTCCCGAGGATGCGGCTGAACATCTGCGTGAAGTGCTAGCCCTTTCGATTGCCGAACGCCAGCGTTTGCCAACATGGACTGAAGCATTGCGGCAATTGATTTCCAAATCCGAGGATGCCGGCGTTTTGGTGATGGGTAGCTCTGTTGTCGGCACCAATAGCCATCGCAAACTTGATGTTGAGGAGTTTCGTGGCTTTGCACTGTCCGACGACCTTGCTCCGCTGATATTTCTCAATGCTGCAGATAGCAAGTCGGCGCAAATGTTCACGTTGGCGCATGAGCTCGCTCACTTGTTGTTGGGCAAAAGCGGCGTGTCGGATACACAGGCGGGTAGAGTTCCCGATCTGGCCATAGAGCGCTGGTGCAACCAAGTGGCGGCAGAACTGTTGATGCCGCTCGATGAAACGCGGCGTGCGATCAATCACGATACATCGATCGAAGGTGAGATCCGACGTCTTGCACGGAAATTCAAGGTAAGCACATTGGTGGCGTTGCGTCGTCTGTTCGATGCAAACCAGATCGATGAACAGACGCTGTGGCAGCTCTATCATTCGGAGGTCGAACGGCTGCAAACTATTGAACGTGCTAGTGGCGGAGGAGACTTCTACCGTACATTAGGCGCGCGTACTGGTAAACGCTTCGCTAGAGCTTTGGTTGCAAGCGCTCTAGAGGGGCAGACACTGTTTCAGGATGCTTTTCGTCTGCTCGGCTTGCGTAAATCGGAAGCATTCTACACCGTAGCTCGCGAGCTGGGCGTGATGGCATGAGTTATTTACTCGATGCAAACGTATTCATTCAGGCCAAGAACCTGCATTACGGTTTGGATTTCTGTCCAGCATTCTGGGATTGGCTTATCGAACAGAAATCCCTGGGGCAAGTATTCAGCATTGACAAGGTAGCCGACGAAATCGAGGCGGGCAGCGACGAACTTACCGATTGGGTGCATAGTAATGGACAAGGACTATTTCGTGCCACCGATGCACAGGTGGCAGCGCAGTTCGGACGGGTGAGTCAGTGGGTCATGAGTCAACACTATGAGGCTGTCGCCATTAACACCTTCATGCAGATAGCCGACTATTATTTGATCGCTCATGCACTGGCGGGCGCACATGTCGTAGTTACCCATGAAGTGCCGAGCAATTCCATCAAGCGAATCAAGATTCCGAACGTCTGCGGTGGGCTGAGCATACGTTTCATGACTCCCTACGAGATGTTGCGTCGTGAACGAGCGAGGTTTGTATTAGGAGGATACCCGTGAGGCTACCCGGATACTTTCCGACCACTGAAGGTGGATCTATGGATCCGTTTGGAGCTTTGCTACGGATTCCCTCATCTCATCTTTTTTCCGATTCCTATAAAAAGGTGGAAATTGAGGATCTTTGGTCCCACGATTTCCGGTATGCGGTCACATGTGTTTGGTAATGTAAAAGTAGACCACTTGGGAGGGAAGTAGGAACGAAAAAATAGACCACCCCGAAACCCTAATCCTGTAAAGTCTTCCCCTCGCCCGCGGGGGTGTTTCGGTTAAGATGTCAGTGGGAATTGAAAACCCCCCTCGCTACGGAGGGAAAGATGGAACAAGAATTCGTCAGGGGAAAAAAGAGATATTTTTCTTTCCGAAACATAAAAACACAACGTCGTATTTGCTGGGTAAGTTAAGATAAAAACAATCACGTTAGTGTGCCATATTTGTACCATAGCTCACGACACACATCTTTCGGTGATGAGGAATAACAAGGGATGGTTGCAGGCCACCTTTGAAAAATGTTGGAAAATATTGAAGAAGTTTTCTGAGCGTAATTATCGCACCCTGAAGGTCAGGGGTTCAAATTCCCTACCCTCCACCAATACCCAAGCTATTTTCTGTCGTTAATCTTTGAACATATTCCTCGAAAATTGACTTTTCGGAACACTGAGTTTCGAAGAATGGAGGGTCTCTTCAGGAGTTGTTCCAATGGCGACGTTCGACAAGCGGGGCGATCTGCATTGGCGGGCTTAGCTTACACGCAAGGGCCATCCGGTCCAGCGGAAGACCTTCAAATCCAATGCGGAGGCCGAAGCGTGGGCGGGAACGGTCGAACCCGAAATTGTCACTGACCGCCCTAATGGAGCCACTTGGAGGGTGTGGTTTTAGCTCTTGAACCGGAGTTTCTTTCCTTTGTTTTTGCCCTTTTTGTGGAGGTGTTTTTCCTCCGTTTTTGGCTTCTTTTTACTCCTCGTTCTCAGAGGTGTCAATGGGAGTAAAAATTCCCCCCTTTTGGGGAAACGAAATTTCCCCCCCCTTCGAACAGCATGGTTGCTGGGCAAAAAAAAACTTTCAGATGTGTCTTCAATGCTTTTTTCTCAATCACAAAGGCTCCAGACATTCGCCCGGAGGTTCACTCACTGAGCGTTGCACTCAACTTCGCAGGGCTTCGAGAACCCAAGGCTTGTTTCTCGGCCCGGAGACTATCTTCCCTTTCCCGATTCGGGGCGCGATCAAGGGTCAGTCGTGACGGCGGATCTCGTCTGGCAGTTTTGGGTCGGATTGGCTTGGCCTGAAAGAGAGTGCCCAAGACATCCAGGAGGATTTTTCGAGGGCGCATGGAACGCTCCTTGGAAAAAGGGGAAGATTTCACACAGTCCTCTCATCCATAACAAAGTCACACAAGAATGTTCAGAACATCTTTCTGGTCGAAAATAACGGGCGACCGGTGTCTCGCGCTCCAGGTCTTTCGGGAGATCCTTGTCGGGGAACGCGTCCTAAAATTTGTCGCTCACCCCTTCGATGACTCCTTATTGATGGAGTGGGAATGGCAAAGTATAATCCAGTCTGGGATTCAA
>JAKCCY010000192.1 GCA_021838765.1 Nitrospirota bacterium | reverse complement strand
AAAGCATCTCCGATGGAGGTAAACCATGCGAAAAATGGAAACTGTATTGGATCGACTGATCCACTGGTTCAGGAGGATTGTGAAGGATCTTCAAGATGTCCTTTCCGGCCCAGGAACCATGGGTCGGCTTGTGCCCTAGTCGGGTCAAAAAATAAAAAAAGAGGCCCTGAAAGAATTACTTCCATGGGCTTAGGAATCAGAGGATCTCTCCCGGGAGTGTCCCGGGGGAGGTCCTTTCCAATGACAAAAAGAATGGCAGGAGTTGCGTGATGATTTTAAAAACAGTCTTTCATTTGAGAACAGGATTGTCTGTTTTTCTGTTGGCAGTGTTTCTTTCCGGATGTGCGGAAACGACAGAACCGGCTGTCAGAGCCTATATTCATGAGAAAAAAGCCTACGCTGAGATTCAGGGCGGCAAGCTTCAGCTGGCCAGCCTGGATCTGAGAAAAGCATTGAAAGACAATCCAGAAGAGCCTTCTATCCTGAACAATATGGCTCTTATTGCCTTTAAGGAAGGCCATACCCGGAAAGCGGTCGGTTTTCTGGAGCAGGCCCGGGCATTGAAACCGGGAAGCAACGATGAGCCCTATATCCTGAATGAAGCCCGAATTTTGATCGCCCATCATGAATATCAGAGAGGACTTTCACTCCTTTCACTGATCGAGCCCCGGCAGAAGTGGCCAAAGGGTTATCGGAAAATCATGGCGGAAGCTCTTCTTCATAATGGGGAGTCCTCCCATGCCCTGGCAATCCTCTTAAAGAAACACGATCTCTCAAATACGATCTCCCGGCAGTAATGGCTGCCTGACGATAAACGATTCTTGATTCCAAGGGGTCTTAAAATGGTGCGGATGCGACCAGGGGAAGTCTTGCGTTTTTTTTGTGTCTTATTTTCAGTAGTGGTTCTCTTGATTCCAGAGTTGGTTTGGGCAGATTCACCGGTGATGGGGGCGGGCACCGGTGAAATGCCATCGGCCGTTCCCTTTTCGAGCGATAGTGATATCTCGAAGGAATTCCAGGCTCTGGCTCCCCCTTTTCTTCCTTGGGGACCCAATACGAGCGGACCTTTTTTTACAGGCACGGCCGAGGTTGAACCGATCGGATCCTGGTATCTTGAGCCCTTTGCATATGATGGGCTTTCACCAGGAAGCTCGTCTCTGTATATGCCCATGCGTCTTGCGATAGGACTTGGCCATAACCTGGAGTTTGATAGCTTCATTCCTCTGATCCAGAACTGGCAGGGTTTCCCTACAACGCCTCAGGGAACTTCTTCCAGCCACTTCGGAGTGGGGAACACCCATTTTGAAGTCAAATGGGGTCTGACAAGCGATGAGGACGTCTACCTACCCTTTGCCAGGCCGGCAATCGCCCTGACCTTCGATTTCTGGATTCCGAGTGGGCAGTACCAGAATCTGAACCCGCAGGACTTCGGGGCCGATCAGCTGGGAAACGGTACGTATAATGAAGCGGTCATGTTACTTGTGAGAAAGCATTTCAAGCCATTCATGATCTATTTGCAGGCAGGTGACATTATCGAGAATCCCTCGACAGTCGGAGTCGGGTATACCTTCAACAATGGCATTACCCAGAATATGACCCCCGGATACCATATGGTCGATGGAAACCTTTTGTATTATGCGGGGGCATTCGAGCATGTGATCAATACCGATTGGGGTGCTGGCTATCTTCTGGAAATCTACGGACAGTCCCAAAGCGGAGAAAATCTGATCTTTGGACCGTCAAACGCTCCGGAGTTTTCTTTTCTATGGTGGGCTCCAGAGATTGAGATGACCTGGCCATCCACTCCAAAGTTTGCCGCGACATGGGGTGCCGGTGTGGCGATGCCCATTTATCAGGACAATTATCCCAGAACGGTGACCCCAATGGGGACCGTTACCCTTTACTTCAACGGTCCATTCGGATACAGGGGCATGTGACCCGAAATGGATTGGAGTTATCCCCCTTCCGCCAAAGTGAAAGGAAACGACGGGACCCTCACTTTTTTCCACTCTTCAGTTTTCTTCAGAAAGTCTGCAATGTTGTCAGCCGGGGGGAAGTGCCCGTCGTCCTCACCCCTCCGGTTCACTTTCCCTGATGGTGGTCATTGGGACCATCCTCAGGGCCTTCCATCTTTTCTTGAACTCTCCGGTACCTGTCTAAAAAAACAGTTTATTGCAATAGATCGGATTCCATCGATGTTTGAGCTTGGTCCCGACCATGACATCGGCACAGAGACACGATTGAAAATCGCTCTTGAGCAACGGAACAAAAAGGATCTGGTGACTGAATTCGCGTCTTTGATGGGGATGCTGTTCTGGTTGTCATCACATCCCGGCATCAGGTCGTGGGCCGTACAGTCGAGCTTCCGAGATATCCGTGACAGAGGTTTAAAACAGACCTTCGCTCCATTGACGGTTACCTCCCTTCTTTCAGATTCATACCATATTGAGATGAGGCTATTCATTGACATATACGTTCATCGTCCGTATGATCAAAGACGTAGGAGGGATCTATGAGTACAATTGCAGTCAAAAATGCCCGCGTTGAGTTAAAAACTACGAAGGAAGCCAAAGAACTGCTTAGTAAGGCGGCTATTCTTGACGGGTTGGATTTATCTTCATTCATGCTTGCCGCTGCCATCGAAAAGGCGCGAGCAATCCTACGGGACCATACTTCGATTGCTCTCTCAGAAGAAGGTCAGATTCAGCTTTCCCGCTTGTTGCAGGCTCATCCAATGCCCACTGACAAGATGATCGAACTGCGTAGCCTTCCTAGACTACCGGTAAGGAATGAGTGAGTTTTATTATTGAACTTTTTGACCCTCAAAAAATTTATACTGACTACAAGAAGTTTAATTGTGGGCATAGTGTTATTGACAGTTTTGTTCGATCTTCATTAAGAAATCAGATAATGCAAGGGTTCAGTGTAGGCTATGCCCTTTTAGATACCAGCCAAAATGATCGCTTCGTAGGTTTTTTCACGATTGCAAACCACTCGATTCCTATGAATCAGCTAACTGCCTTGAACCTTGGTTCTTTACCGAAGACTATTCCCTGTGTTCGTTTGATCATGTTGGGGGTCAATAAAAGGGATTCAAGAGCCGGATTAGGGAAGCAATTAATCAACCTCGCCTTTGACCTCGTAAAAATTTCATCTGAGTCCATAGGCTGTTTCGGCATGTATTTGGATGCAGACCCCCAGGCTATTGATTTCTACACAAGCCTAGGATTTTCGCTTCTGGAAGGAAATAAAAACCCACATCCTTCCCCGATGTTTATTCCTGTGTCTGCTATTCCCTGAATTTAGGAAGAGTAATATGGCGAAACGGGCATATTCTTTTCCCCCAGGGTTGGGGTCCATGGCCTTCTTTGACAATTCGAATTAATGATTTTTGCTATAATATCGGGAGATAAAAGCGTATACTGTTCAGGTCTAGTTTATCTTTTTCCAGAGAAGAGCTATTTGGTCGGCCGCGCTTCCCCCAAAAAAGCCAGATGTAAAACTTCTCCTCATACAAAGTTCTCAACCCCCTTTTAACGTCAGGATCCTTTCCATGTCTTTTTCAGCTCTTGGCCTTTCCGAAGAAATTGTGCGCGCTGTTACCGAAAGGGGTTATCTGACCCCGACACCGATCCAGGTTGCTGCGATCCCGGCTGTATTGTCGGGAAGGGACCTCATGGCCGGAGCCCAGACTGGAACCGGAAAAACAGCGGGTTTTACCTTGCCAATCATTGAGATCCTTTCCAGAAAAAATGATAAAAAGGAAAAAGGAAGAAGGGTTCCCGTCAAGGCTCTTATCCTGACTCCCACCCGTGAGCTTGCGGCTCAGGTTGAGGAGTCCGTTGTCGAGTACGGGAAGCATATGAAACTCTCCTCAACCGTTATTTTTGGCGGTGTCAGCATCAATCCCCAGATTCAGAAATTAAGGACGGGAGTGGATATTCTGGTTGCGACCCCGGGGCGTCTCCTCGACCATGTCCAGCAAAGAACGCTGGATCTCTCGCATGTCGAAATTCTGGTTCTCGATGAAGCGGACCGCATGCTGGATATGGGTTTTATCCGGGATATCCGGAAGATCATCTCTCTTCTTCCGAAAACTCGACAGAATCTTCTGTTTTCGGCGACGTTTTCGGATGAGATCAAGAGTCTTTCAAGCAGTATTTTAAAGGATCCGATTCTCATTGAAATC